>JBOGEA010000099.1:0-16387 GCA_050743205.1 Egibacteraceae bacterium
CGGCGGTATTCCGCCGCGATCCAGCACACAACCGCGGCCGGAGGGACGCGTCAGCATGCCTGCCAGTGCCTGCTGTCGGTTGGCGAGCCGCTCCAGTGCCGCTGGCGTTCCGCGCCCCACACCGGCCTGGTCTGACATGCCCGGACCCCTCATTGGCTCTGACGCTCGACGCACATGTCACGCCTGCCAGAGACCGAAATTTCTTTTAAAGACGGTAGATGCGCCTTGCCCGTCAACGCGTGACGTTCACGTCTTCACTTAACCTCTAGGCACTGCCGCTTCCTCGATTGAGGGCTATGGTGGACATGGCTGAAGGGGGTCCGATCGATCCGATTGAAACGGGGAAATCCATCGCATGTGACGCGTGCCGCGCAGACGTGCGGAAATCCACAGGTTATGGCATGGCACCTCGAACGGCAGGTGAGCCCGCCTATGAGGTCAAAGCTGCTCAATAACCACCGCAGTTTGGCCACAGGCCCGCAGTGAATGAGGCGCATCATGTCACGAGTTCCGGAATCATTCTGGTACCGGCCATGGCGGTCGCGAGGTCAATGGGATTCGGTGCAGCCACGTCTGACCTGCCCGGCGGGCGAGGAGGCGCCAAGGCCACACGCAGCGACGCGGGCAGGCGAGGCCACCACGGGGACGGATCCGCAAGCGCAACCCCGCCGGCGGCGCCACGAGCGGTCGCGCTCGACATGGCCCAGGCGGGTCCTGAACAAGGGCCAAGACGGCCGTCCCGAAGGTGCGATGCCGCTGGTCACAGTACGCGCGCGACCGCCTTCGCGGCGGCTTCGGCGCTCTCCTGAGCAGGCACGCGTCCAACCCGCCCCAGCGCCGCCTGGTCTGCGCTTCGATCAGCTGGCCCGCACGTCGCTGCACCGCTGGTGGCGTCCCCTGGTCGGCACGCTGGCGCTGGTCTGCGCGTACTGGATCTTCCAGTTCATCCTGGCCAGGCCACTGACCGCAGTCCTGCGGGCTGTCCTGGGCCCGAACTCCATCAACATCGCGCTCACGATGGGGCTGCCCGCGGCGCTGTTGGCGGCGCGGTGGGTCCAGCGCCGGCCGGTCGGCAGCCTGTCGTCCGTGGCGGGGCGGTTGCGCCGCCACTGGCTCCTCCTGTGCGGCGGGTTGGCCCTGGTCTACCTGCTGCCCCTCTTCATCACCTGGGCGATCCTGCTCGACGTGAGCGCCGCCGCTCCAACCCAGGGCGCCGGCTGGGTGGGATGGCAGCGGTTCCTGCTCACGGGTTCGGTGATCGCGCTCATCGGCGCGTTCGAGGCGGCGGCGCAGGAGTACGTGTTCCGCGGGTGGCTGCCGCAAGCCTTCGGCGCCTACCTGCGCTCGCCGTGGCCGGGCATCATCGTCAGCTCCGCACTGTTCTCGCTGATCCACCCCGCCGCGTACGCGAGCGCCTGGGCGGTCGTGCAGTACACGCTGTTCGGCGTCGTCTTCGCCGTTCTGACCATCCGCACCGGCGGCCTTGAGGCCGCGCTCGCGCTGCACACCATCCACAACTGGGCGCTCCTCCTGCCCGCCGCCGCCGCGGGCCTCGTGGACACCCCCGCCCCCGCTGCCGTCGATTGGGCCGCGGTCCCATGGCAGCGGATCCTGACCGGCGAGGCCCTCGCCCTGGCGGTCTTCACCGCACTCGTCCTGCGCCTGGCCACCCGCCGCCGCATCGCCACCACCACGTGACCCCACTCAGCCGGCCACGGGAAAGGGGTATCGGCTCAAAGGCACACTCTTGATACGATGCGTGTATGGCGAAACGTAAGATCACAGTGACGGTGGACGAAGAGGTCGTCGAGCAGGCCCGCCTGCTCGGCATGGACAATTTTTCCGCCGTCGTCAACGAGGCGCTCACTGCACATGTCGAACGGCTCGCCCGAGGAGCCGCCCTGGACGAGCTGCTCGACGACTGGGAACGCAAGTTCGGGCCGGTGTCTGAGGCCGCGGCTGCGGAGGCACGCGCCGCGTTCGATGAGGTCGACGGCATCGCTGAGGGTCGCGGTGCGGTATGAGCGTTCCGCTCGTTCTGGATGCCGATGGCCTCGACGCGCTCTGCGAGCCGAGGCCACCTGAGAGGCTGCGGGCGCTGCTGGGCGAGGCCCGGGCGCGAACGCGGGACGTGCTGGTGCCCGCGGTCGTCTGCGCGCAAGCGTGCCGGGGCATCCCCCGGACGCGCCGCGTCGAGGCCGCGGTAGCCCGTCATCCGACTGGTGCCAAAAGACCTCCAGTCAAGATCATCCCCACCGACTTCGGGCTCGCTCGCCAGGTGGGGGCGGTGCTCCACGGCGCGGGAGCAGACAGCGCCGACATGGTCGGTGCGCACGTCGTGGCCGTGTGCGCGCTCCACGGCGGGGGTGTGGTCGTCACGGCCGACGCCAAGGACATCCAGCGGCTTGCCCAGGCTGTCCCATCTGCTCGGATCACCACCCGCCCTCCCCGCTGATCCACCTGCCCGCCTGCCCGGGCTGGCCTTTGCTCAGGCGGGAACTCGGAGACGACCCGCCACCGAAGCCTGACAGACTCTGGGGGACACCCCCACGGCCCGTCCCGCCCAGGCCTTCAGCCTTGCCCACCATGTGCAGGTCGATCCGCCGCCGATCGCGGGGAATCGCCCTCCGCGCGATCTCACGATGACCATCACTCCGTCACTGAACCCTGCCTTTTCCCTAGGTCGGGGGGCCTGATGAGCGTCACATGGCGCTATAAGTCACAGCAGCTTCGTGGTGCATGCCCGCACACGATAACGACGGGCTGTGACACGATTTGCTGGCCTGTCCACCGGCGAGGCTATCGGCCAGCCCACGCCGACTCCTGAACGCGCATGCCCACCAGATCCGCAGGGCATGCTATCGGCTGATAACTGGCGGGATCTGCGCAGCGCAGAGCTGCCGATCTGCGCGGATGGCAGAGGCGGAACCAACGCCGAGCCGGCGATCTCATCCGTCGGCGGCCCTGCCGCCACCCACCGTAGGACGTCTTGGCGGGGCTATCGGGACAGCGGCGGGCAGCCCTTGGACCGCCTCCAGGCAACTGGGTCCTGCGCCGTAAATGACGCACGAGGCGAGGGTAGGCTCACGAGCCCTTCGTCACAGAAGCGCTGATCCGGCAAGCGAGATGCCGGGTCAGCCTGATATCCGAAGGCGCTTTCTTGCCGTCATGCGGGATCGCGATGTCTATGGCGACGGACTGGGACTACGCCGGTCGCTGCAGAAGGCGCAGATGGACAGGTGCCATTCCGTCGACCTGAGCTTCGGGCTGGGCAGGGACTCTGCTACTGTGCCGGCTGGAACGTGCGGGCGAACACTTCGAAGAGATCCAGGCTGTCGTCCCACTGAGGGTCTGGCGTGGACCAGTAGAGCGCGTAGGCCTTGTCATCGCCGGTCACGAAGCCCCGGTTGAGGACGTGGACGCGCCCGTTGCCAGTGGCGTAGGTGAATTCCCAGTCGGCGGCCGCGCGGAAGTAGTCGACGGCCTCGATGCGGACCCGCTCGTAGTCGTCATAGGTGCCCCGGCGGCTGGCCTCCTGCCGCTCCCAGTCGGCGACAGGGTCGGGCTGAGGATCGTCGGTCTGGTCGACGAGCAGGAACCGTGCGCTGCCGGGCTCGCGTAGGCGGAAGAGCCGCCCCTCGCGTGACGCCTCCCACCCCGCGGGGATCGCCACGGAGAAGCCGGTGGGGTCCTCATACACCGCGAAGCCGTCGGGCACCTCACCCGAGGCAACCCCGGTCCGCGGCTCCTCCACCGCGGCCGCCTCACCCGAGGAAGCTTCGGTCCGCGGCTCCTCCGACGCGACCGCCTCACTCGAGGAAGCTTCGGCCGGAGGCTGACGCACCGCCTCGGGGAGCTCGTTGGCTACCGGCGATTGCGCGGGCGGCTCGGCCGGGGCCGGTGACGGCGGTGGCGGGTCGCTGGTGAGGGGCTGCTGTGCGGCCAGGCCGAGCAGCCCCGCGGTGAGGGCGGCGAGCGTCACCAAGACCGCGGGCAGCCACGCCCCAGACGGTCGCCGGGCCCGCTCACCTGGCCGCGCCCCGACCGTCTCGAGCCTGCGGGTGCGCTGAGCGTCGCTGACCCGGTTGGCCGAGTCCGGGGGAGGTGGTGGGAGCGGGGACTCCGGCTCCTCGGCTGCTCCCAACGCCACGTCACGCAGCAACAGCCACAGGTTCGCGGCGTTGAGGCGGACGGCGGGATCCTTGCGCAGCAGCCCCTCGAGCACAGGCTTGAGGGGACCGGCGCGCTGTGGCGGGGCGGGGTCCTGCGTGACCACCGCGGCCAGGGTGAGCATCGGGCTGTCAGCGTCGTAGGGCGGACGGCCCTCAACCGCGGTGTAGAGGGTGGCGCCTAAAGACCACAGGTCCGCCATCGCTCCCGCGGGCCGGCCGAGCGCGCGCTCGGGCGCCATGTACGCGGGGGCGCCGAGCAGGAGTCCGGTCGCCGTCAGCGACGGGTCACCCTCGACATTGGCGATGCCGAAGTCGGTGAGCACGACTCGGCCGTCCTGGCCCAGCAGGATGTTCGAGGGCTTGACGTCACGGTGGAAGACGCCCGCGGCGTGTGCGACGCTCAGCGCGTTGAGCACTTCCAATCCGATCGCCGCGACGCGCCGCGGCGGCAGCGGGCCGTCCTCGTGGACCACGTCAGCCAGGGAGCGGGCGCGTATCAGCTGCATGACGATCCAAGGTCGGCCGTCATATTCGAGCACGTCGTAGACCGTCACGACGTTCGGATGGCTCAGCCGTGCGGCTGCGCGGGCTTCCCGGATGGCCCGCCGGCACAGCAGCTCCCGCTCCTGGTCGTCAAGTTCGGGTGGGAGCAGGACCTCCTTGACCGCGACATCGCGGTCGAGCAGTACGTCCCGGGCATACCACACGGTGCCCATCCCACCCCGTCCAATGGGGGAGACGAGCCGGTAGCGCCCGTCCAGCAGAAAACCCTGCGTTCGCCATGCCGTCATGTCCATCTGTGGGTACCCGACGCGCGGGGCGGCTAATCCGTTCCACATCAGGCGCGCAGACAGGCCAGGGACGCATCGCGCAGATCGATCTCCCGCACAGCAGGGATCTGGGTTGTTCGGCGAGGGCCGTATGCCTGCGCCGCCGCGTCACCCTCAGCTTTCCGTCAGTTCCGACGGAAAACCGTGGTCGAGCCGCCGTCTCGCCGGGTTGACGCACAGTTTTCCGTCAGATCCGACGGAAAACTGCAGGCGAGCCCCCGGCCGGCGACACCGCATTCCGGATCGAAGTCTGGGCCGCGGCCGCTACTCCAACCACATCTACGCCGTCACCGGCTCCGGCTGGGAAGAGGCGCTGGGCGTCTCTAAGGTGCACATGTTCGCCAGTGACCAAAATCCCACCTTCAATGACAACGGCCGCCTCGTCGAGCCGGGCCGCCGGGCCGCCGCCGAGCAGGACAGCGATGTCCGCCTCCGCCTGCTCGCGGCTCACCCAGACCAACCGTGCGGCCTCGGCTGCGGCCACCATTACGCCCAGCCGAGATGCTGAGCGGGAACGGGCCCGCCAGGAACGCCAGCAGCAGTTCGAGGAGTCTGAGCGGCAACCCCGCGAAAGCCGCCGGCGGGAGCATGACCGTGAGGGGGGACGCGACGTCGGCCTGCACGCCATAGGTGACAAGCGCGCGCAGATGCTCCATGGTTATAAGCGCCGACCTGTTCGCGGTGCAGAGTCCTGGGACACCGTCTTGCTAGGCTGACCTCATGGCTGGCCGTCAGCTGAAAGAACTCTTCCGCGCATACCGCGAGGGTGACGAGCTGGCGTTTCGTCGAGCCGCTCAGGAGATCATCGAGGAGGAAGAGGCCAAGCAGCACATAGTGCTGGCCCGGGACCTCCGTCGGATAATCGCGGGACCGACCACCGTCCAAGTCGGCGAGACCTGCCAGCTGCCCCCACCGCCCACCGACCGCGAAGGCGAATGGTCGCTGGCAGAGCCTCGCATCCCGTCCCGTTACCTGTCCGATCTGGTGCTGCACCATGCCACAGAAGCGGCGCTTGAGGGGTTGAGCCGGGAGGTGCCTCGCTGGGAGGCGCTGGATCAGCGGGGCATCCCGCGCCGGCAGCGCGTGCTTTTCTACGGACCGCCAGGCACGGGAAAAACCAGCGCGGCCGAGGGGCTGGCCGCAGAGATCGGGCTCCGCTGCTGGTCGTTCGCCTCGACGCGGTCGTCTCCTCCTACCTCGGCGAGACTGCATCCAACCTGCGGCGGGTCTTCGACTACGTCCGGTCGAGCTCATGGCTGGTGCTGTTCGATGAGTTCGACGCGTTGGGGAAGGCACGCGACGATCCTGGCGAGCACGGTGAGCTGCGACGGGTGATCAACGCGTTCTTACAGATGCTGGACGGTTTCCGCGGGCCGAGTCTGCTTGTTGCCGCGACCAACCACGAGCATCTGCTGGACGCTGCTCTGTGGCGGCGCTTCGACGAGGTAGTCCGGTTCCCGCTTCCGACCGTCCAGGCGCTGCGCAGGCTCGTGAGGCTGCGGTTGCCTGCTGCCGCGAGAGAGGGAATCGACATCGAATCATGCGCGAGCGCTTTGCGGGGGCTGCCCCCCGCAGCCGTTGAGCGCGCGGTGTGGAACGCACGACGTGAGGCCCTTCTTGACGGGCGAGAACGCGTAGGTCAGCGTGAGCTGCAAGCCGCTATCGCCCGTGTTCGGGCTCGACCCTGGTAGAACGACACGTCATGGCTGAGCACTTGCGCCTTCCTGCGCTGTCGTTGATCCCGGAGCGTCGGCGACCGGCCGGAGGCGGGGGCACACCGCCTCCACGCAACCCTCGCCGGCACGGCGCAATGCTGCAGAGCCAGGTCCAGGAGATCATCACTGCCCCGAGGCCAGCGGTGGTCGAGGGCATCGACCCGAGATGGGTCTTCAAGGTTCGCTGTCAGGGCAAGATGGGCGATACCGCGTTCGCCAACCGCGAGTTGACAGTCCTGGGCGAGACCGCCAACTGGATTTACTTCGTGCTCACCGGTGACGGTGACGCCGGACGTCTGCTCAGTGATCTGCGACGCTACGGCGGCGGACGTGATCAGGAGGGCGCCACAGCGCCCCTTCAGAGCATCTTTGGCAAGATCGATCGTCTGGAGCCTTACGGTCCCGAGGATCGGCGGGGTCCCGGTCTTGATGAAGAGCCCGTTGCAGATGAGGTCATCGTCGATGTTCAGGTCTGGCCATCGCCCGATGCCCGAGAGGCGACGGCACGTGCCTCGGAGGTCCGTCAGGTTGTAGAGCAGACCGGTGGCACCGTGCTGCAGGTCGATGAGCGTCCACAGTCGACGGTGGTCAGAAGCCGGGTGAACGGCGAGGGTCTCGGGGCGCTGCTGGAACTCCCCGTCGTGGAACGGGTGCGCGTGCCGCCGATGCCGTACCTGCCGCCGACGGACTGGCTGCAGGCGCGTCTGAAGGAACTCGACGTGGTGGTCGAGGACAGCGAGCCCGTCGGTGTGATCGACGATGGCATCATCACCGCTCATCCTTTGCTGGAACGGGTGGTGAGGGGCAGCATCTCGATTCCTGATGGACATGCCTGGCCTCCGCCGAGCTCCCACGGGACGATGGTGGCGGGTCTGGCCGCATACGGCGACTTCGAGGACCCGCTTCGCGATGGCGCTTCGCTCGTAGGCCGCGGGCCGATCTATGGTGCCCGCATCCTTGAGCCTGACCCACAACGGGCTGACCGCACCCGCTTCCCGGCCGACTCGCTGCCCCATCAGGCGGTCGAGGAGGCTGTCCGGCGGCTCCACGAGCAATAGGGTGTGCGGGTATTCAATCTCTCCGTCACCGATGTCTTCGGCTTCTCCGGTCCCCATGTCGATACATGGACTGAGCGTATCGACAGCATCGTGAGGGATTTGGAGATCGTTGTCGTTGTGAGCACTGGCAATGTCCCCTGCGGCTTGGGCAGTCGACTGGCGAGCGGGCACGATGTGATCCGCGGCTACCCCGCATACACCCTGCTGGACGAGGCGCGGATCTCAGAACCCGGTGTTGCCGCCCTCGCCCTCACCGTTGGCAGTGTGGCCCGATCGGACGGACCGGCGACGCCGGCTGGCGCGACCCGTCTCGGTGACCAGGCCGTTGCGCCCGTTGACGGCGTATCGCCCTTCTCCCGGACCGGTCCAGGCGTGCACGCGAAGGCGGTGAAGCCGGATGTCGTGTCCTACGGCGGGAATTGGGTCCTCAACGATTTCGGGAGGCTGGACCCGCGGAATGCCGGCGTCGGGGTGGTTTCGCTGTCTGGGAATGGGAGCGGGCGGCTGTTCGACGTCGCCTGTGGCACCAGCTTCGCTGCGCCCCGAGTCGCGCGCCTCGCCGCCGATGTCTGGCATCAATACCCGCGAGCGTCGGCGAACCTGGTCCGGTGCCTCGTCGGCCTTGCGGCTCATCAGCCAGGAGTCTCGTCCCAGCACTTCCCCGCTGAGGCGGACCGGTTCCGATCTTATGGCCACGGCTTGGTCCAGAGGGATTTGGCTCTCGAATCCGGCGGGAACCGGGTGGTGCTCTACGCGGACGCCTCCATGCCGGTCGACTCGGTCGCGGTTTTCTCCGTGCCCATTCCTGAGAGGTTCGCAAGGGGGCGCTCCACTCGACGCGTCCGGGTTGCGCTGGCCTTCGACCCGCCTGTCCGCAGACAGCGGGCGGAGTATCTGGCGGGGACGATGGATGTCGAGCTGTTCAGGCTCGCATCCGATGCGCCCCTGCCAGATGAGCTCATCGCAGCCCTCGGGACCCAAGGTGACGAGAAGGTGCCGATCATTAAAAACCGGCGTCGATGCGGCTTAGAGCCGGCCCGGACCTCAGCCTCGGCGAGCACATTACAGGTGCGAACATGGAGGCCGCAGGAGCTGAACCCGGACGACGGCGAGACGTACCACCTTGCCGTTGTCCATCAGCGTCGGCCATGGGCGGATCGCCTGAACGAACCCTACGACGAGCAGCGTTTCGCGGTTGCTGTCGAACTTGTCGACCTGGGCCGGCTTGAGTTGCCCCTCTACACCGAGGTCCGGGAGCGACTACGTCAGCGCATCCGAATCCGGTCCCGCATCCAGTGAACGAACCTCCGTCCCACATCCCCAACCAGTCACTCGAACCAGCCCGTGCGATATGCCAGTTGCATGCGTCACCGGTGTTGGGGGCTTTTCAGGCCGACTGAAGCCTGCGGCGTCCAACGAGCAAGCGTGCAGCCGGATCGGCGAGGACGCCTTCGCCAACATCACTTGTCCGGTGATCGTGGACGGACAACGCGCCCCGGCCGGGCACGATCCGCCTGGATCGGCGGTGAGTCGTTCATCCGCGCGACCGCTCAACTGAGGCAGCGAAGGGCATCCCACGTCGATGGAAAACTGATCCCTCTCACCGACGGGGACGCTGGCGTCGCTCAGCACCACCACGCAGAGCGACGGCGATCGAATGCCCGCGCTCAGAGCTATGCGGCCGGGGCCTCAATGACTGTCGTTGCCACTGCGGATGGAGGCGGCACGGGCTGCTGGTAGAGACAAAGGCCCTCCAGGTGGAACTCGATCACCTCACGCATCCCCTGGATGACTTGGTCGAGGGGTATGGCCAATGGTGGCACAGCCGGGAAGGTCCGGGCTGTAGGCCGAGTACGAGCCCTCCTCACCCTCGATCACGACCGCGTACCCCTTCATCATCCTGATCCTTTCAGCCCCGCCTGCTTCAGGGATTTGATCTGCGCCGCGTCCAGGGATGGTGACGAGGCCTGGGTTGGTCGGATGCTTCTACTGGCTGCCACGCTGGCGGACGAAGACCCAGCCGTCTGCCTCGAGGAGCTGGGTGACGTCGCGAACCTTCACGGGAAGCCAGGCCCCTTCTGGCGCAGCTCGCCGGCAGTTCGGTGCGCGCGATGCCGACGTGCACTGGACGGCTTCAGCCGGTCACGCGCGTGATGCTCCCGCGATCCGCAGCCATGCGCGTTATAGCAGGAGGCATGCCGCTCGAAGACGGTCCGACGGGAATGGACGTGCTGAGTGATTTGGGTGCGGCTCTTCTGAAGTGACGTCGCATCGTCCTGCCACCTCACTGCCGCCTCCCGCGAACTGCACCGCCAACCGTCCGCTCCGCGGAGCGAATGCATCCTTCCCGAGCCTACGCGGAATCCAGTCCTCCTGACCAAGGGGATGAATGTGCTGGTAGAGGGGGTGAGGCCCTCAGCCTTCCAGCAGTTCTGTGCGTTTTTTCGCGCGGCGGGCCGTGGGCGGTTCGCCGCACCTGCGCGTAAGACGGTTCGGCGAGGGCCGTATGCCTGGACTGCCGCGTCAGCTGCAACTTTCCGTCAGTTCCGACGGAAAACTGTGGTCGAGCCGCCGCCTCGCCGAGTTGACCCGCGGCTTTCCGTCAGATTCGACGGAAAACTGTGGTCCAGCCCCCGGCCGGCGCCCGCGCCGATTATCGCACCGTGTCAGGAGGACTGGAATCGGAGGTCAGCCTGCAGACGGGCTCCGATGTGAGGCCCCGATCGGTGGTGTGAAGCCCTATTGGCCAGGATTCGGCACGGATGCGTGCCGAATCCTGGCCATATGCCGTTTCCTGGCCATCAGCGCTTGCGGGAATGACGCATGGTGAGGATGTGGCGCTCAAATATTGCATTGAGTTAACTCGCGGGCTGGTCCGGCGGTCTCTCGGAGGCAGCGCGCATCCGAGAACAGCAACGTTATTGCTGCCCAGGCCTAGCAGCATGAAGTCCCTCCAGAAGAGCCGCACCCGAGTGATTTAGCCGAAATGCGCGTGGTCATCAACGCGGGCGCTGCCACTGCGGGGCCCACAGCTCCCGCCATGCCTGATCCTCGTCGGCATCCAGGCGCCCGTCGAGCCATCGGCGCACATCGCCGATCCGCAACTCCAACCGGTCCAAACGGTCACGGCCCGCGGTACAGATCTGATAGCCGAGCCAGCTCTCGAACCCAAACCGCTCATTTTTTACGCGACAAGCGGGATCTCGGTAGTCAAGCCAGCAAGCGCGTTGGATGGCCCTTGCAAGCCGGTAGGGACCGCCTCCGCCATACCCCCATTGGAAAGATGGGTATTCGATGCCGTCCTCCTCGTCATCCGGGTCAGCGGGCAGCAGATCCATGCTCCCGTCGGGCAAGCTGACGTACACCGCTCGACCGCCGCCCAACTCCGCTGCGCAGCCGACGATCCGAGCCTCGTTCGGGTACGGCTGGCCCGGGACAACCAGCGGCCACTCGACGACGAAGTGACTGCCTGAGGGGGACCGGATGACCAACCGGCCATAAGGGTCATACCCCGTAAGCCGGTCGAGAGGCTCACCTTCGAATTGGGGGTGCCAGGCGATGCACTGCCGGGCGAGCATCTCGAATCGCGCCTCGTCCTCCGGCCGCCGCGACTCCCATTTAATGGTGGCGAGGTAGGGACGGTCGACGTCACCAACCCGGATCGGGTAGCTGGCCGCAGTCGGGGGGTGATCGTAGGCCTGGAAGTGCGGATCGGCATGGTGGACCTGGTCGGTCAGCCTCGTCTCCGCGCGCGCCAACAGCTCCCGTACCTCCGGCTCGATCGCGGAGTGGCGCTGTTTGGAGGTGTCGGCTTTAAGCAGCTCCCGCAACGCACACAGGTCGTCGCGATGGCCACCCCAGTCTTTCGAGAGCGCAGGATCTGTCCCGTACCGGTCGAATAGCGCCCAGTCCTGTTCACTTGGGGTTGGGTAGCGCTTGCGCAACGGCGTGTCTGCCGGCCCATCCCCGCCCTGCGACGCCTCTACGGTGTACCTGTGCTCCCGTTCGCGAGAGTCCCAGGCGAGCACGAACGCGCCGAGGCGAAGCAATCGCTCAAGGTCCGGGTCCGCCTCACTGGTTTGGATCGCCTCGTCGAGACAGCGCACCCCTTCCAGGTCTTTGAGCAGGCCGATGGGGTCCCATGAGACCGTTGTCGACCGACCACCGTTGTCAATGTACTGACGGACGCAGTCCGACGTGTACAGCTCCGCCGGAAAGACGTCCACTCGTACACCGAGGAGCTGCTCGAACTCCTCGCGATCCATGGCCGGTTGCCATTCTTCTCGTTCCCGGAAGGCGCATTGACCTTTGCTCAGGTTACGCTCTAGCTGAGGCGTTTGCCCATGGCTGCCGAGGCGGAGGAGGCGTGCTGTAAAAGCGTAACCGGCTCTTCGCTCTTCGTCGATGTCGAAGGCGACCCTGACAAACGGTCGCTCCTTATCCAGAGAAAACACCTTTCTCAGATCGTAGACGAAAAAATCAAATGCTCGCCCATCGGGTAAGTAACGCCACGCGATCTCCTCTGCGGCAGTCTCAACCAAGTTTCCCGGAACATACCGATCGGCAAGCTGTCCGACGAGGACGATCGTGCGTCCCTCGCCCTCCCAGATCCTCAGATGACAACCGCGGGAGGAGTTATACCCGACCCACCGTAGCATGATCACCTCGTTCGTGATCAGGTCCACTGGAACCTCCTCGAATGCGAATCGCCGATGGCATCGCGGTCCTCAGCAGGCTCCTTGACGATGACGATGCCTGCGCCAGCGGAGTCGTCTCCCCGTTCCCGAGCCTCCACGAGCGCAAGCCCTGTGTAGACAGAGAGACAGTGGTCGAGATGAAAATTGGGAAGGAACCGAATCAGTGGTGCGGGAATGCGGAGAGGCCGGTCATCCGAGCGAAGGGTCGCATGGCCAAGCGCGAGCGCGCTCAGTCTGGCGCACCATCGCAGCACCCTGGCCTCCTGCGCCTCATCTTGGCGCCGCTCAGGTTGGCTCCGCTCAGCACGATTGAGCGCGCAGTCCGTCGCCGCTTTGAGCGCGAGCGCCAGCAGCCGGATCCTTTGTGCCTCTGCCTGCTCGGACTGGCCGGTCTCCTGAGTGATGCTGGCGTAGAGCTGATCAGCGGTCTTGATGATGCTGTCACAGTCGACAGCGGCGGTGTCTGCGGAACTGGACAGCGTGCGCTGGACGACGGCGCGTCCGTCCGAAAGGGCCAGGGAGGTGAGCCCAAGCTGTGCCCCAAGGCGATCAGCCTGTACCCGATGGTCCCGCCCGGCGAGCGCGACGCCGAGGGCGGTCAACGCCTCGCCTGGCAGCACGAGGTCCAGCTTGTACACCAGCCGTGGATCGAGCCCCATGTGAGGTCCGCCGGGAACGTCGTGCGGCACAAGCTTTCGCAGCTCACCCCATCGCTGCGGGTCAATCCGCTGCCGCATCGACGGTGACAGCTCTTGCATGAGGTCGAAGCGAAGCTGGCGCTTCAGCAGATCCCGAACCGCCTCCTGATCAAGAGAAGGCCAACAGCGCAGGCCCTCCTCGTCTTGCTCCCAATGCGGGACGTTGATCGCGGGCAGCCGCGCCTTCAGCTCTTCTTTGAACGGCAGGCGGTAACGCCAGCCGTCCCGATCCCGCTCGGTCAGCCAGCGGCAGAACTGCTCGGCGTCGGAACTACGGACGCCGACCGCGGGACGGTCGCCTTGGCCACGAGAAAATCGCCTGATATGCCAGTGGTCGAGATGGCGGGCCTTAGCTTCGGCGAATAGCTGGTACTCCGCGTTGGTGATGAGCGTGGGGGACACGGAGGCAGCGGCTCCAAGCGGCACCATGCGATTCACGCGCAGGGTCAGCCGGACTTCGTGCAGGATGTGCCGCCGCTCCGGACGGCCCTGCTCTTCCTCATCCGTGAGCATGCTGTTCAGTCGCGTTTCAAGGTCTGGGGTTACGACGCACTCAGAATCCTCGACGCAGGCAGCGGCCAGACTGAGCGCCTCGACAGTCGGCGTTGCGCCTTGCATACAGGCCTCCACGACCCTCGAGGCCTCACCGCCGGCCGCATAAAACCGCAGGGTTTCCCGCCACCACGACTCGCCGACGAGTTCCCCCAGCTCGACATCAGTGATCGTGCCCTCTGTCAGTAGGTGCTCGGCCGCGAGGAACTCCTGAAACGTTCGATGAGCGAAGGCGTACCGTCCCGATCCGGCCGCGTCGCGCTCGACAAGAAGACCGCTGGCCTCGCTGACGGCACGTAAGAAACCCGCACAGTCGTGTCCGACGGCTGCGAGCGCCGGTTCGAGGACCGGCAGGGCATCCACGGCGGCGATCTCCAGCACCCGAGCCTCGACCATGTGATGGGCCAGCGCCTCGAAAAGGCGGCGGCAGCGGTCCGGGTCGAAAGGGGCGAGCGACTTTGGGCGGCGCGACAGGAGACCGTTACAGATGGCCCTGTAGAGGTCACCGCGCCGTTGGCGGAGGGCATCGGCGCCCGGCCCATCGCCGTCGAGGCCCACGATCATCGTGAGGAGCATCGGGTTGCCCGCCAGGGGCCAGAACTCCGGTCTCTCTCGCAGGCGCGTGAGCAGGTCGGAGGGGGAGACGGACTCAGACCGCTCGTGGATCCGGGCATGCGGCCCTGCTGATCGCCATCTGCTCAAGAAACGCTCGACCTGGTCAGGTGAGAACGACGCCACCTCGACAACCTCGACCGCCGCTGGGAACGCGCTGAGATCTCTCGCGGGGCGTGAGGTCAGGATGAAGTGGACGCCTGGATACCGGCTGAACTGATCTGCGATCCAGCCACCGACCGTGTGCCGGTGGTCGGCGTCGGCGATGTTGTCAAGGCCGTCAAACATGACGAGGCACTTGCCTCGCGCCAGCCGGTCCTTGAACCATCCGTCCGGCTCCGCTTTTCGCAGATCGCCGACACTCGCTCGGACGACCTCCGCTAAGGATCTGGTGGGATCGGCGTGAATTTCCGCTGCCAGATCTTTGTCGAGCAGCACGAGAATAGGCGCAAGCTTGGGAACGTTTTTGCGTCCGCCTCGGCCGCTCCTCTGTGCGAGCGTTAATGTGACGTGTTTCAGTAACAGGGTCTTGCCGCTGCCCGGCGGGCCGAGTATCAGCAGCCGTAGAGACCCCTCCAGATCTTTCGAGCTGAGGAGACTCCAGATCGTGTGCGAAGACGACGGCTGTCCTTGGCGCTCAGGAGCGGGCGCCTGAGCCGGATTGACCAACGCCCGGTTTGGCGAAACCTCTCTGAGGCTCAGATCGACGTAGAGCGATGACAGCTCAACAGGTTTGCTGCCTGGCACCGCTATGCCGCTGAGGTCCAGGTGCCGGTGTCTTTCCCTCAGCGTCTTCCGGTAGGTGCGCCCGTATCCCGACAGCATCCAGCGCAGCCGCTTGTCCAGGGAGTCGACAGCTCTATTCTCCCAACGCTTCCGCAGCCCGTGGGCAACGTTGCTCACGAAAAACCAAATCACTGAGCCTACACCCGACAACAACAAAAGGAGAAGCCCAAGCGCCCTGGCCGCTGCGCTCTGCGCATTCCACAAGACGGTCCCTGGGATGAACAGGGCCAGCGCGGCGACGACGCACTGCACCAATTTCCGGCGCGATCCGCTCTCGATTTTCCCGTCCTTTCCTGGCGGGCCGCGCCAGCTCGTCTCGGCCCGCTAAGACACCTTTATCACCTATGGGCGCTTTCGTCATTCGTGCGCACGTCCGACACACTACGTATGCCATTCACGGACGTGTCACGCAAGCTGGTCGCCGATCCGCGAAGCACTCGTCATGCGTTCTATCAGCGGAAGGCTCCACAGCCAGCGCGGGCAGGCATCAAACGGGTGGTCCAGGCGGAGCGCATCACCCCCCCGCTTGGTCCCAGCGGGCGCGGCGCTGTGGGTGGTGATCAACGACACGCTGTGTCGCCGGTTAGGTCGGGCCACAGGGTATTCGCCGCCGCCTGGAGCCACGGATTCAGTCAGGGCTGGATGGTCTGTCTGTATCGGGTAGTTCTCGCTGAGGGCCGGGTCCAAGCGCGATCAGCGACGTGCACCTTCACGCGTTCGTGGAGGGTGCGCGGACCACCGCCTCGACGGCACCCATCGCGTTCTGGCGCCCAACAGCGTGGCGGCGCTGCGCACCACTGTGCGCGCGCCACGTTCACGTCCGCGCGGAAACGCCTGACCGGATCACGACCGCATGATCACCGGAGGGCAGGCTGATCCGCGGCCCGCGCCTGAGTGCTTCGGCCGGCGCCGGATCGCTATCCGCCGCTCCGGCGCCCTCCCTGGGCGTGAGGTCGCCGATGGCTGTCGTCCAGCAGCCAGCCGGCTCAGTCTGGATCACCGGCCTCAGCCTGCATCAACAGATTAGCAAAGATGCTTGCAATGACGCCACCGAGGCACTATTATATAAACATGTGTTCGATTCACGGGGGAGACGGGTCCGGCCAGCCGTACGGCGGCGATGCGGTCGACCTGTTGGTGGCGGCCTGCGACGGGCTGGCCGCCCGAGACCTGAGCGTCCTGGACGGCGCCCGGCTGCGGGCGGATGTGGAGAGCCTGACGCGGGCCGCGGCGCGGGTGACGGCGGAGCGGCTGCGCTGCGTGGCCG
>JBOGEA010000100.1:0-16303 GCA_050743205.1 Egibacteraceae bacterium
GCCTCCGCCCTCGCGAACGACGACGCATGACTCGGGGTCACCGTGGGTCGCTACTCCTTCGGTGTAGAGCTCTCTCATCTCCTTCTCCATGCCGGTTTATCCCGGCGCTCTAAACGTCCAGAAAACCGCAGGCGCACGAATCTTCTGTGTGTGGCCAATCAGCAGCTCGACGGCCCGATCGCCTGCCCGAACCACGGGTCGGACACGACTCGTGAGGCCGGGTCCAACGTACAGAGAAGGTCAGATGGCTCGTGACACGATGCGGATGCCTAAAGCGGCAGCAAGATGCGTAAGGTCTTGAGCATCACTGGTGACAACGATGTCGCCGCGACGCGCGGTGAGCAGCACGACCGCCGCGTCCACGACATCCGTGGTGCCTGCGACAGCAAGCAGCTCCCCGACTGCGTAGGCCTCATGACTGGTGAAGTCAACCCGGTCGCAGCCATGGAGAAACCGTGCGAGCAGCGCCTGCTTGGCGCCGTTGCGCCACGCTTGAGCGATCACGGACGCCGGCACGACCGGCGGCGCCTCCAGCGCCGCTCGGTGCATGCGCCACATCGTGGCATCGCCCGCCTCAGCCGCGATCAGCGCTCCGGTGTCATAGATCAGCCCCGCCACATCAAGCAGCCCCGATAGAGGCATCAGGGAGTTCCTCACCATAGAACCGGCGAAGCGCGGACAGGCGCCGTGTTCGCTCGTTCGGCTCCTCAGGCTGCCCGAAGCCGAGGGCGATGAGCTCACGGCGCATCGCCTCCATCTGCGCATCAGTGGGTGCACCGTAGATGGCTTCGTATTCGGCGACCGCCCGCAGACCCTCATCGATGCGTGCCTGTGCCACCGCAGCCTGGGATAACCACGCAGACAGACTCATACCTGCGACCGCAGCCGACCGTTCAGCCAGTGCGGCGGCTTGTTCGTCGAGGGAGATCGTCACCTTGCGTACGGTCATATCTTCATCCTAACCGCATTGCCGTACCGTCGGTACGACGTCTGCCTTGACAGCCGGGAAGCGTTTCGGGCACGGCTTACGCAGGGTCTTGGATGTCGTGGCGGGTGGGGCGGGTGGTGTCGGCTCGCTCGTCGGACTCCAGCAGGGCGCCGCGGGTCACGGCCTGGTCGCCGAACCGGGCGCGGGCCCGGTCGGCGGCGCGCTCGAGGACTGCCCAGCGGTCATCGGAGAGCAGGCGGAGCTGCCGGGCGGCGCCCGCGGGCACGAGGTTCGTCACCCCGACGCCGATCAGGCGCACCCGCACCCGCTCCAGGCGCAGCGCATCGAGGAGGGCAGCGGCCTGGCTGTGCAGCTCGGTCGCGTGGTCGATCGGCAGGTCCAGGGTCCGGGAGCGGGTCACAGTCTGGAAGTTCGCGTAGCGCAGCTTCAGCGTGACCGTCCGCCCGGCCACCCGCCCTCGGCGCAACCGCTGCGCGACCGTCTCGGACAGCCGCAGCAGCTCCCGGCGCAGGACCGCCGGGTCATCGACGTCATGGTCGAAGGTCTCCTCGGCGCTCATTCCCTTCACGGGCTCGTGCGGGACGACCGGCCGCCGATCCTCGCCACGGGCCAGCTGCGACAGCTGCGTCGCCGCGGCGCGACCGAGGACCCGCGCGAGCGTCGCCTCGCCGGCCGCGGCGACGTCTGCCACGGTGCGCAGCCCGAAGCGCTCGAGACGCGCGGCGGTCTGCTCCCCCACGCCCCACAGGTCGCGGACAGCCAGCGGGTCCAGGAACGCCCGGACCTGCCCGGCGCGCAGGTGGAGCAGCCCGTCGGGTTTCGCCTTGCCGCTGCACAGCTTCGCGAGGTACTTGTTCGGCGCCACACCGACGCTGGCGGTCAGAACCAGCTCGTCGCGGATCCGCTCGCGCAGCCGCGCCCCGATCACCGGCGGCGGGCCGAACAGCCGGACCGCGCCGCCCACGTCGAGGAACGCCTCGTCCAGGGCGAGCGGCTCAACCAGCGGGGTGATCGAATCCAGGATCTGGCGCAGCGCCGCTGAGGCCTCTTGATATGCGGCGAAGTCCGGCGGCAGCACCACCGCGTCCGGACACAGCCGCCGCGCCCTGGCCATCGGCATCGCCGACGTCACACCGAACCGCCGCGCCTCATACGAGGCGCTCGCCACCACCCCACGCCCACCCTGCCCGCCCACCAGCACCGGCCGCCCCGCCAACGTCGGATCCCGCCGCACCTCCACTGAGGCGTAAAAGGCGTCCATATCCACATGCAGGATGGGCTCAGGGGGTCGGATGGTCATTCCTCGAAGCGTGGTCGGTCACTCTCGAGTCGCGCGCGGGCGCGGCTCAGCGACTCGAACACGTCGGGTGCGGTCGCGCCCAGCTCGATCGCGCGCTCGAGCAGCGGGACCGCCAGCGCGTACTCCCCCGCACGGTAGACGGGCACGGCCGCGCTCTGGTACAGCGTGCGGAGCATCACGGGGTCAGCAACGGCCCCCTCGCCACGCTTCAGGCGCTCGTGTTGGTGGTCGAGAAGCTTCATGACCGCGACGGCGGCTGTGCGCAAGGCCTCCCGTGTCCCCGAGGCTTGGTAGGCATGGAGCTGGACGATGCGGGACTCGGCCCGGGCCCAGAACGCCCAAGCCCAATCGGGATCCTCGTCGGCGATGCCCCGCATCATACGAGCCACGTCCAGCGCGGCGTCTTGGCGCTGGAGCTGTGCCAGCATGACGCCAGCGGTCCGCATCAGGCGGAGGCGGTCCAGCCGGTTGGGCGGTGCTGGGGCCGCGCGGGCGAGCAGCTCCTCGAAGATCCTGAGCCACTCCTCGTGGCGGCCGACCGCTACCCAGCACAGCGCTTGCGTCTCGTCAGCCATCACCCACAGCAGCCGGTCGGCGGGCAGCCCCTGACGCGCCCAGCGCAGGAGGGCGAGCTGAGCCTCGACGGCACCGTCGCAGCGATCGAGCACCGTGAGCTGGTTGACCATCTCCCAGCGCGCCCACGCCTCCTCTTCGGCGGCGAGGGGTCGATCGAGGTAGCGCGCAAGCAGCTCGATGATGGCCTCATCCCTGCCCAGCTCGCCGAAGACGCTGGTGGCTTCGCGCACGATTTCAGGGGTGAGGTCCGCCGTGGCCAGCCGCGCCTCAAGGTCGGCGGCGGCCTGCTCGAGGTCGCGAAGATTCGCGTTCTCGGTCATCGCCCCGCCGATCCTGTGGAGGCGTGCCAGAGTCTGCGTGAGGAATCGTCGCGATCCGTGGGGGCGCCGGGCTCAGCGAGGGCCTGATCGAGCTGGCCCTGCCGCCACGCGCGCATGAGTTGGGACAGATCCCATGCCTTGTCCGCGTTGATCGACACACCGCGACGGCCGGTACGCCGGACGGCGCCCTCGACCACGAGCAGCCAGCCATGGAAGACAATCCGCGCGCAGCGGTCGTGGACGGACTCGAAGAACACGCTGTCGCTCACCCCGGTCGCGTCATCGAGCGACAGGAAGACCACCCGCCGACCCGAGCGCACCGGCGGGGTCTGGGTCGCGACCTTCGCCCCCGCAACCCGCACCCGCTGGCCGGACCGGCAGCCGAGCAGGTCCTTCGCGCGGGTCACACCGAGCGTGTCGAGCAGCCCCTCGTAGAACTGGACGACGTGGCAGGTGACCTCCAAACCCAGCACCTCCAGCTCGGCTCGCACCCGCTCGCTCAACGTGTAGTCGGCCAGGCCGGGCGGCCCATCGGGGCCGACTGCCCTCAGCGGCTGCTCCGCGGCGGTCCTCACCCCCGTCCCCGCCCACCGCTCGCTCACCTCGAGCAGGAGGTCCCGTCGGGAGCTGCCCGGCCCCAGGCTGTCCAGCGCGCCGACGTGCGCGAGCGCCTCAGCGACTGGCGCCGACAGCGCCGACCTGCACCGCAGGTCCTCAACCGATGCGAACGGCCGCGCCGTGAGCAGGCTGTCGATCATCCGGTCGTCGATCCCGGCGACGTCCTGCAGCCCGATCCGGATCCCGTACTTCTGGGTTGTGTGAAGGATCCGCGGCGCATGCGTCGCGGATCCTTCACACACGCGCTCCACGCGGTACTCGCGCCACGATCGGTTGACGTCGGGCGGCAGGACGGCGACGCCGAACTGCCGTGCGTCAGCCAGCAGCAGGCGGCGCGGGTACATGCCGGGGTCATGCGTCAACAGCCCGGCCACCAGCTCGGGCAGGAAATGCGCCTTCAACCAGGCCGACCGGTACGTCGGCACGGCGAACGCGGCGGCGTGGGCCTTGCAGAAACCGAACGACGCGAACTCGGCCAGCCCCTTCCAGACCCGCTCGGCCGCCTGGTCCGGCACACCGCGCTCGCGTGCGCCGTCCAGGAACCACGCGCGCAGCCCGTCGAGCAGCTCAGGGTCGCCGAGCTGCCGGCGGACCCGGTCGGCGGTCGAAAGGTCACAGCCAGTCATCACCGCGACGACCCGCATGACCTGCTCGTGGTAGACGATCACGCCGTACGTCTCGCGGAGGGCGGGCTCGAGCAGGGGGTGCGGGATGATCGTCGGCCCAAGACCCAGCCGGCGCTGGAGGAATGGGGCGATCATGTCCCCCTTCACCGGGCCGGGGCGGAACAGCGAGATGCCGATGATCAGATCGCCGAAGTGCTCAGGCTGGAACTTCCCGATCAGCTCACGCTGACCGGGCGACTCGATCTGGAACATCCCGAGCGTCCGGGTCGAGCGGATCAGCTCGAACGTGGCCTCGTCATCCCACGGCACCTGCGCGAGGTCGAGCTCGATGGCCCGCACGCGGCGGATCTCCTCGACGGCGTGTGCCATCGCCGACAGCATCCGCACCCCGAGCACGTCGAGCTTGCACAGCCCGAGCGCCGCGACGTCGTTTTTGTCGGCCTGGGCCATAGGGAACCCGTCCGCGCTGCGCTCGACCGGGACGAGGTCGCGCAAGCCCACACCGTCGAGCAGCACACCCGACGGATGGAGCGCGACGTGGCGCGGGATGCCGTCGAGGCGCTCGACGAGATCGAACAGCCGCCGCAGGTCTGGCCGGTCGAGGTTCGCGCCCGCGAGCTCAGGCAGGGCGCCGAGCGCCGCACGGACGTCGCCCGCACGGATGCGCGGGAAGCGGGAGGCGATGTGGTCGATCTCAACCCGCGGCAGGCCGAGGGCCTTGCCGACCTCACGGATCGCCATCCGCGCCCGCAGCGTCTCGACCATCGCGACGCACGCGACCCGATCCTCGCCGTAGCGGGCGAACAGGTCACGGTAGATATCGAGGCGCCGGGCGGACTCGACGTCGATGTCGATGTCCGGGAGCTCGTCGCGGTACGGGTTCATGAACCGCTCGAAGCACAGATCGTGCGCGATGGGGTCGACGTCAGAGATCCGCAGCGCGTACGTGACGAGCGAACCCGCCGCCGATCCGCGGCAGGCGACCATGATCCGCTTCGATCGGATGCGGTCGACGATCTCAGCGACGGTGAGGAAGAACGGCGCGAGACCAAGCTGGCCGATCATCGTGAACTCGTCCTCGAGCCGCTCGCGGTGCCGCCGCCCGGGCCGGTCGTATCGCTGGCGTACACCGGCCTCACAGCGCGCGCGGAGCGCAGCGGTCGCGGTCTCGCCCACCGCGACGAGGTCGGGCACCCGCCGCTCGCCGAGCCTCAGATGGACGTCGCACTGCTCGGCGGCCCAGGCGGTGTTCGCGATCGCGTCGGGGCGCTCGGCGAACACCTCGGCCATCTGCGCGGGCGACTTGAAGAAGCCTTCGGCGTTCCGCCGTGCCGAGTGCCGAGGGCCGAGCGGCACCTGCTGACGGATCGCGTCGAGGGCGTCCGCGACCCGCGCGTCGGCGGGGTCGAGATAGCGCGGCGCCTGATGGGCGACCGCGCGCAGCCCGAGGCGATCGGCGAGGCGGAACCGGGCCCGGGCCCGTGTGTCGTCCCCACGGGCCCGATGGTGGGTGACCCCGATCAGCACCGAGGACTGTCCGGCGAGGTCCATCCACCGGCGCGCCTCGGCCTCGGCCGCATCGGGACGCCCGGCGTCGAGCAGTCGCGCGACTGGCGAGCTGTCGCCGAGCAGGACGAACAGGCCATCTGGCCGCCGGCTGAGCTGCGCCCACGTCAGGTGCGGATCACCCCGGGGCGACTCCAGGTGATGATCCGAGATCGCCCGGCAGAGGTTGCCGTACCCGCGCTGCGTGCGGGCGATCAGCGCGATCCTGGCCGCATCGTCATCGAGCCACCTCGAGCCGCTGCCTGGGCCTTTCGCGCCCCCCGCCCCCCGGCGGGGGCGCACACGCCCGCGCTCATCCGCCGTTTCCGACGAGCGGCGGCGACCGGACCGCGTCGTGCCCCAGCCTGCCCTCGACGGGTCAGGCCCTAAGGCGAGGTCGGCGCCGAAGATCGGGCGGACACCGGCGGCCTGGCATGCCTTGGCCACCCGCACCGCCCCATAAAGCCCGCCCCGGTCCGCGATCCCCACCGCGTCCATCCCGCGGTCCAGCGCGGCGACCGCCAACTCGTGCGGGCGGATGGCCCCGTCCCGCAGCGAGTAGCAGGTACGGGCCGCCAAATGAACAAACCCTCCCACGACGTGTCTCCTTCGACCCGTCGGCGTGGGAAGGTTCCGCCGTATCGAACGTACGTTCCATATTAGCAGAGGCGGCTCTGCCGTCAACCCTCAGATGAGGAATCGCGACACACGCGTCGCGGATTCCTCACAGTGGCCGTTGCGGAGGCTTGAGCTGTCAGCGCAGTGAGACGATCGTGGCGCCCACGTCGACCAGGTCGTAGAGTTCCACGACGTCGCTGTTGGAGAGCCGGACGCACCCATGCGAAGCGCTGCTGCCCAATGAGCCGATGTCGGACGTGCCGTGGAAGCGGATGCCGCTGACATCAGACCAGTTCAGCGCACGGACGCCCAGCGGATTGCCCACGCCTGGAGGGATCGACGCCGGCAGATCCTTGCCCCACCCTTCGGGGGCTGGGTTGACCCAGGTGGGCATGGAGCGCTTCTGCGCGACCTCGTACTGGCCCGTTGGCGTCGGGTAGTCGCCTGTGCCCGTCGCGACGACCCAGCTGTGGGTGATCACACCGTTGCGGTAGAGGTAGAGCCGGTGCTCCCGCTGGCGCAGCAGCAGCACGGTGTCGAAGGTGGCGCTGGTCGTCACCCGAAGCTGGAGCGCTTGAACCTCCACGACATCCCTGCCGTCGGCCAGCGCGGCGACAAAATCCGCCGCCGTCGCCTGGACAGCAACCTCCCAGCCTGGCTGTCCGGGTATGAACTCGACCCAGCCGCTGGAGTAGTCGATCGAAGCGCCACGTGCCGCAACGTTGACCTCCGCCGCGATCCGGTCCACCAACGCATGCGCGGCCGGCTCGTGGTGGGCGACCGTGACGGCGCGATCGAGGCCCAGGCCCCCACCCATCCACCGCATCCGGAACAGATCCTGCCAGCCCGCGGTCCTGCTTGCGTCCACCGCCCCGGCGACCATGGCCTCGACGTCACTGGTGGCGCCCAACTGGCGCGGTGTGGTCTCCCAGACACGATCGAGGTGAACCAGCCTGACGGTCCGGTCGAGCTGGGGATCGACCGCAGCCTCGACGGCGGCAATGGCCTGCTGGCGGGTCATCCCGTCGACGTCGATGCCCGCGATCTGCGCGCCGGGCAGAATGCGGTCCGCGTGAGCCCGGGCGAAGAGGGCCGTCTGGCCGGCCAGCCACAGCGCGCAGAGCAGCAACCCCACGAGCAGCCATGGAACAGCCCAACGGGTCCTTGGCCTTGCATGTGACCTGCGCCCCGCATCCGCCGCCACAGACCCCGACGAGTCGAACTCCGCCCCACCGTGCAACATCCGCGCCTCCGCCGCCGCGCCACCTACCTGACAGCGTAATCGGAGATCTGAATGCGCACACCCCTCGTTTTTACCTAAGCAACGTCATTGTGAGCAGTCGTCCGGTATTTGGACTGACCTTTCACAATGGGTGCGGCTCTCCTGAAGTGACGTCGCATCGTCCTGCCACCTCACTGCCGCCTCCCGCGAACCGCACCGCCAACCGTCCGCTCCGCGGAGCGAATGCATCCTTCCCGCGCCTACGCGGAATCGGAGTGAAGCCCTATTGGACAGGATTCGGCACGGATGCGTGCCGAATCCTGGCCATAAGCCGTTTCCTGCGAGAACAGCAACGTTATTGCTACCCAGGCCTAAGCAGCATAAAGTCCCTCCAGAAGAGCCGCGCCCTTTTCACAATGACGTGACAAGTGGGGACCGTTAGGCGTCTGTGGACAGCCCGTACCGCTCCACTGCCTCAGCCACGGTCTCACGTTTGACCTCGTCCATATCGGCGAGTTCGCCGAGGACTGTGGCGGCGATGCTCTGCGCGTCGATGCCGAAGTGGCGGCGCAGCGCGCGGCGCGTGTCGGAGCGGCCGAACCCGTCGGTGCCGCACACGGCGTACGGGCCAGGGACCCAGTCGGCGATCAGGCCCGGCACGGCCGTCATGTAGTCGCTGACACCGACGAACGGGCCCGGCGCGTCGCGCAGCCGCGTCGTGACCCACGGGACGCGCGGCTGCTCGTTGGGGTGGCGACGGTTCCACTGCTGGCAGGCCAGGCCGTCGCGCTGCAGCTCGATCCAGCCCGGCGCGCTCCAGACGTCGGCGGCAACGTCCCAGTCGCGTGCGAGCAGCCCCGCGGCCTCGAGCGCCAGCGGCATCGCGCTGCCGCTGGCCAGCAGCGTCGCGCGGTGGCGGCGCTCCTGATCCGCCGGTTTGAACAGGTAGAGACCGCGAAGCACGTGGTGGGGATCAAGGTCCGCCGGCATCGGCGGCTGGACGACCGTCTCGTTGTAGAGGGTCAGGTAGTACATGACATCTTCGCCCTGGCCGTGCTCGCCGCCGATGAGCATCCGGCGCAGCGCCTCCTCCACGATGATCGAGAGCTCGTACGCGAACGAGGGGTCGTAGGAGACGACAGCCGGGTTGGTGCTGGCCAGCAGCAGTGAGTGCCCGTCCTGGTGCTGAAGTCCCTCGCCGTTCAGCGTCGTCCGGCCCGCGGTCGCGCCGAGCAGGAACCCGCGGGCGCGCTGGTCGGCGGCGCACCACATAAGGTCGCCGGTCCGCTGGAACCCGAACATCGAGTAGAAGATGTAAATGGGCACTATGTGCTCGCCGAACGTGGCGTAGCTGGTACCCGCAGCCGCGAAGGAGCCCATCGCCCCGGCCTCGGTGATGCCCTCGTGCAGGATCTGGCCGTCCTTCGCCTCCTTGTACGACAGGAGCATCGTCCGGTCGACCGCATCGTAGTTCTGACCGTGCGGCGAGTAGATCTTCAGGGTCGGGAACAACGAGTCCATCCCGAACGTGCGCGCCTCGTCAGGGATGATCGGCACGAAGCGCCTGCCCAGCTCGGGGTGCTTGAGCAGGTCTTTCAGCAGCCGCACGAACGCCATGGTCGTGGCGACCTCGTGCCTGCCCGAGCCATGCTTGAGCTCGTCGTAGTACCCCTTCTCCGGCAGGCGCACCGAGTTGACGCGCACACGCCGCTTCGGCAGGAACCCATCCAGCTCACGCCGCCGCTCCCGCATGTACTCGATCTCTTTGGAGTCGGGTCCCGGGTGGTAGTAGGGCGGCAGGTCACCCTCGAGCTGCTCGTCGGAGATATCGAGGTGCAGCCGGTCACGGAACTTCTTCAGGGCCTTCTGAGTCAGCTTCTTCATCTGGTGCGTGGCGTTGCGGGCCTCGAAGTCCGGGCCCAGCGTCCATCCCTTGATCGTCTGGGCCAGGATCACGGTCGGCTGCCCCGTGTGCTCGACAGCGGCCTTGAAAGCGGCGTACACCTTGCGGTAGTCGTGCCCCCCGCGGTCGAGGACCGGCAGATCCTGCGTCCGCAGGCTCGACTCGTCGAGGATTCGCTGCAGCTCGGGTGTGTTGAAGAAGTGCTCCCTGATGTACTCGCCGTCCGACACGGTGTACGTCTGGAACTGCCCGTCGGGAGTCTCGTTCATCCTGCGGACGAGCTCACCGTTGACGTCCAGCGCCAGCAGCTCATCCCATTTATGGCCCCACAGGACCTTGATCACGTTCCACCCAGCGCCGCGGAAGTAGCTCTCCAGCTCCTGGATGATCTTGCCGTTGCCCCGAACCGGCCCGTCGAGGCGCTGCAGGTTGCAGTTCACGATCCAGATGAGGTTGTCCAACTCCTCACGCGCGGCGACACCCAGCGCGCCGAGCGACTCCGGCTCGTCCATCTCGCCGTCGCCCAAGAACGCCCACACCCGCGACTCGGACGTGTCGACGATCCCACGGCTGTGCAGGTAGCGGTTGAAGCGGGCCTGGTAGATCGAGTTGATCCCCCCCAGCCCCATCGACACCGTCGGGAACTCCCAGAAGCTCGGCATCAGCCGCGGGTGGGGGTAACTCGACAGGCCTGGGCGGCCGTCGTCGGTGCGGCTGCCCTCCTGGCGGAACAGGTCGAGCTGCGCCTCGGTCAGCCGGCCCTCCAGGTAGGCGCGGGCGTAGATGCCCGGCGAGGCATGACCCTGGAAGAAGACCTGGTCGCCGTGTCCGTTCGCCTTGCCTTTGAAGAAATGGTTGAACCCGACCTCGTAGAGGCTGGCCGCCGAGGCATACGTGGCGATGTGCCCACCCACGCCGATCCCAGGGCGATTCGCCCGTGACACCATGACCGCGGCGTTCCAGCGGATGAATGCCCGGATCCGGCGCTCGATGTGCTCATCCCCGGGGAACGGGGGCTCACGCTCCGGCGGAATCGTGTTGATGTAGTCGGTGGAGCGCAGCGCCGGCACGCCGACCTGCTGCGCCCGGGCCCGCTCCAGCACCTTCAGGATCAGGTACCGCGCCCGCGTCCGCCCCTGCCGCTCGATCACGTCGTCGAGGGACTCCAGCCACTCCCGTGTCTCGTCCGGATTGACGTCCGGCAGCTGGGTGGGCATGCCGTCGGTGATGATGGGCTGCTGGTCTGCCTGCTGGGTCACATCCGCCTCCGTCGTCGAGCATGTGCCGGCTCGCTACTTACCTTAATGGCTCTCCAGTCTCCAAGAGGCTTGCGCACGCCTCCTGATAGGCGAACTTTGGCGGATACACGAGGCGGCATGACGGGTGGGCTCCAGTGGCACAAGCGATGAGGGCGCGGCCCGCAACGGCCAAGGCGGACGGACGGACGAGACTGCCCAGCCGGCAGAGAGTGCAGGAAACCGTCGCATCCGACGGATTTGTACGGGCGAAACCGACTTGGGCGCTGTTGGAGTGCAGGAAACCGTCAGATCTGACGGTTTCCTGCAGTACTTCGCCTTTGCCATCCCGACGAGCAGAGGCCAGACCATCGCGGCGTGGTCACCAGCCGCGACACGACCGCCAGCCAGACATCCGCGAGATCCCCGTGCATGTCCCTGGTCACAGGATTCAGCCGCCCCGACGCCAGCACGATCTCAAGCACCCCGTCGTCAGGGCGACCGAACCCGAGGCTGGGGAACTGGGCGAAACGCTCTGTCACAGGAGTCCCTTCCGATACAGGACCGGCCAGCGGCACCGTACCCGACGAGCGCGCCCTCGCAGCCACACTTTCCTGGCTGTCTACCGAACACCACGCTGGACATGTTCACGTGACCTCGATCGGCTCTCGAAACGACTTCATCACACGGGCCTCTTGCAGCCGAGACGCGCCTTCCCCACGCGTCTCGGCTGCCCACCGGCGAGCCCGTAGAACATACGTTCTAACAATTGGCAGAGTACGCCTCGCGAAGGTCAAGCGTCAAGCTGGGTTCTCGGCGAACCCGTCGGATGTGCGACCGCCCCGAAAAAAAGGGGGCCTTCTCACACATCCGTGGGTGGCTGGGTCCCTGGGTCAGCGATCCCCGCGTGGCTGAGACCGTGTTTGAGAATCGCGGCGCTTGAGTCCAGACCTCCTGACTCAGAGGGATGAATGTCCTGGTAGAGGGGGTGCGGCCCTCCGCCTTCTGTCAGTTTTGTGCGTTATTTCCTGCCGAGCCCGCGCATGGTTCGCCGAACCTGGGCCTCAGGCGGCTCGGCGATGTGGGCTGGCCGCGGTTTTCCTTCGGATAGAGGCTGTTGCAAAATCTCACGGGCCCGCCAGTCGGGGCGCTCGAGCCAGAGATGCAGTTTTCCTCCGGATATGAAGGAAAGCTGCCCCTCAAGCCCAACAGCGCGCGCCTGACCTGCAGGTTTCCTCCGTATATGGAGGAAACCTGCTGCCGAGCGCAGAGGCCGCGTTCTTGCGCCGCGGCAATCCTGGCATATCCGAAGGAAAGTTGTAGGTCGGTCAGCCCGTGGCCACCGTGGCCACCGCCGAAATCGGCAACGGCGTTGCGGGTCGCGGGTGGTGCTGGGCGTGAGAGGAACGCCATCTGGCGACCGCCGACGCCGCACCAATTATCGCACCGTGTCAGGAGGACTGGAGTCGCGGGCGAAGCGAAGCGGAGCGCGGTTCAGGCGGCCAGGGGGTCCGGGGGAGTCCCCCGGATACAAGTCCGCCTGAACCGCTCAGCTTTGATAAACATGCGATGTTTAGCGGACACAGGGGTCGCGCCTCGTCGGGTGCAGCGACCTGACCGCACCAACCTCCCCCACCCACCCTTGACGGAAGAGCGGAACCCGACGAGGCGCGACCCCGTACGACAGTTCTCAAACACGCTCTCATGACCGTGGCCTCACGATCACCGTGGACAGGTACGGTGCCGGGCCGTCCGGCAGCGGGCCCACGACCTGGCCGTCCAGGCCCAGCCGCGCGCCGAACACTGCGTCGTCGAGGCGGCCGGCATCGGCAAGGAGTGCCCGCAGCTGCGGCATCCAGCGCCCGCCTTTGTAGGTCACGACCGTGTCGTAGGCATGGAGGGCGGCGGTCAGGCGCCGCGGGCCGGCCGTGAACGGCAGCAGCGCGAGGGTCTGCGCGCCCTCGGCGAGCACGGTGCCGCTGCGTGCGGCCAGGTCCTGCAGCGCGGTGATCCCTGGCACCGTGTCGACCATGACGCCGGGCGGGACGCAGCGCACGAGGTACGTGAACGTCGAGTAAAGGTTGGGGTCGCCGATCGTGGCGAACGCCGCCCACGCCCCGTCCCGCACAGCCGCGGTGACGGCACGGCCCGCGGCCCGCCAGCTTTCCTCGCGGCCAGACGGGTCGTCGCCCAACGCGAACGCCAGCCGGCGGATGTCCCGGTCGGTGTAAGCGCGGACGACCCCCTCCGCGTAGCCCGGCTCGCCAGTGGACGAGACCGGGACGAACACCACGTCGGCCTCGCGCAGCACCCGCACGGCCTTCACCGTGCAGAGCTCGGGATCCCCAGGCCCGACGCCGACGCCGGTGAGCCGGCGCATTCAGGCCATCTCCAGAAATCTCGCCGCGGCGTGCGGCGTCGCCGCCCAGTGCGTGTGGAGGTAGCTGGCATGCACACGGCGCGTGACGAACCCCTCAAGCCGGCCGAGGTGCCACGCGGGCGCCGGGCCCGCCCCGGGCGTGATCGTCGAGTAGTGGAACTCGTGGCCCCGGACCTTCTCGCCCTGCCGCCACAGGGCGGAGCCGGTCACGGCCTCGGCCTCGCGGTAGCCCAGCGTGAGCCGCTCGGTCATCGCCGCGCGCGCTGGCAGGACCCCGCACATCGGGCGGCCGTCCAGCTCCTCGCACAGATAGAGCAGGCCGCCGCACTCCGCGAGCACGGGACCGTCGAAGGCCTTGACGGCGCGCCGCAGCGGGACGTTCGCGGACAGCGCATCGGCGTGCGCCTCGGGGAAGCCGCCGCCCAGGTACAGCGCCTGCGTCCCCTCGGGCAGCGCCTCGTCGCGCGTGGGGTCCAGCGGGAGCAGCTCGGCGCCAGCGGCGCGGAGCAGCTCCAGGTTCTCGGTGTAGACGAAGCTGAACGCCGGGCCACCGGCGACCGCGACGCGACGGCGGGGCGCGGCGCCGGCCGCATCCTGCACAGTGCAGGATGCGGCCGGGGTCCACCCAGCGCTGTGCAGGGGTGGGGCGGTGCGGGCGAGCGCCAGGACGGCGTCGAGGTCGAGCGCGGCGGCGAGGCGCTCGCCCAGGTCGGCGACGGTGCGACGGGCCTCGGCCGGGCGCTCGGCGACGGGGACGAGCCCCAGGTGCCGCGACGGGCTGCGCAGCGCGGGGTCACGGCGCAGCGCGCCGAGCAGTGGGATGCCGAGCGGCTCCAGCGCCTCGCGCAGCAGCTGCGCGTGGCCGGGCGAGCCGACCCGGTTGCACACGACCCCGGCCACTCGCAGGTCCGGGTCGAAGCTCGCGTACCCGTGGACCATCGCGGCGACCGACCGGGCCATGGCGCCGGCGTCGACGACGAGCAGCACAGGCGCGTCGAGCAGCTTCGCGACATGGGCGGTGCTCGCCAGCTCGCCACGCCCGGAAGCGCCGTCGAACAGCCCCATCACGCCCTCGATGACGGCGACGTCCGCGCCAGCCACGCCATGGATGAACAGGGGCGCGATCAGCTCGGGGCCGGACAGGAACGCGTCGAGGTTGCGGGGCGGCCGTCCCGTGGCCAGCGCGTGGTACGAGGGGTCGATGAAGTCCGGCCCCACCTTGAACCCGGCCACCCGCAGGCCCCGGGTGGCCAACGCCGCCATCAGGCCGGTCGCAACCGTCGTCTTCCCGACGCCCGACGCCGTCCCCGCGACGACCACCCTGGGAACGCCCCACCGCTCCCGGACCCGGCCGCGCGAGGCGCAGCTTTCCTCCGCATGCGGAGGAAAGCTGCATGCCGCGAGGGCAGGCCGCTGGCTGACCCCCAGCTGGGATGAAAATAGGCCAAAGGAGCGAACGACAAAATCGCCGCAGCGCCGCTGCGCTCGGCTGCGGCGATTTTCATCCGCCCACGGGTGGGCCGCAAGGCCCATGGGATGCTTTCCTCCGTATCCGGAGGAAAGCTGTATGCCAGGTGGAGGGGGGATCACCACTCGATCCCCTTCTGGCCGCGGCGGCCGGTGTCGAATGGGTGTTTGACCTTGACGACCTCGCTGACCAGGTCGGCGGCCTCGACCAGCTCGGGAGGCGCGTCGCGGCCGGTGACGACGACGTGCTGGAAGCCTGGCCGGTGGGTGAGGACCTCGACGACCTCGGCGACCTCGACCCAGCCGAACGTCATCGGGTAGGTGAACTCGTCGAGCAGCAGCAGGCGGTAGGTCTCGTCGGCGATGCGCCGCTTGACCTCGGCCCAGCCCTCGCGCGCGAGGTCGGCGGACTCCTCCAGGTCACGCGACGTCCAGGTCCACCCGTCGCCCATCTTGAACCAGTCGATCCGGCCGCCGTTCGGCGAATCGCTGAGGGCCGTCGCGGCGGCGTGCTCGCCGACCCGCCACTTGCCCGACTTCACGAACTGGTACACCCCGATCGGCCAGCCCTGCGCCCACGCCCGCAGCATCAGCCCGAAGGCCGCGGTCGACTTGCCCTTTCCGTGCCCCGTGTGCACGACGAGCAGCGGATGCTCCCGCCTGTGACGCCTCGGCGCGTCGCTCATCCCAGACCGCCGCCACAAAGTGCAGCTTTCCGCCGCGGGCGGCGGAAAGCTGTGGTCGAACCATCGCCTCGCCGAGTTGAACTGCGGGTTTCCGCCGAATCCGGCGGAAAGCTGCCGGTCAGGCCGCCGCTGGCGCTCATGGCAGGTCCACCGCCGTCCGGCTCATGCCACCCTCGGGGCGGTGAGGGTGCGGACGACGCCGGCGAGCGAGTCGGCGGCCAGCTCCTCCAGGCGCAGGCAGGGGGCCTGGAGGGCGCGGGCGATCGCGCCGGCCAGACCCAGCCGCACATGGCCGTCCTCGGTGTCGACGACGACGCTCGCGAGACCGCGGGCGGCCAGGCCGGCGGCGGCCGTGGCCGGGTCGGCGCCCGACGTCACCCGCCCGTCGGTGAGCAGCACGAGCAGGGGACGACGGCGTGGGTCGCGGACGCGCTCAACGGCCAGGATCTGCGCGGCCCGCTCCAGGCCGGCGGCGATCGGCGTCCGCCCGCCGGTCGGCAGCTCGTCGAGCAGGCGGACCGCCCGCTCGACCGACGAGGTCGGCGGCAGCGGGACCTGCGCCTGCGTGCCCCGAAACGTGATCAGGCCGATCCGGTCGCGCCGCTGGTACGCGTCGAGGAGCAGGCTGGCGACCGCGCCCTTCACCGCGCTCATCCTCCGCCGCGCCGCCATCGACCCGCTCGCGTCGACGACGAACAGCACGAGGTTGCCCTCCCGCCCCTCGCGCACCTTCTCGCGCAGGTCGTCGCGGTCCGGCCGTCCCCGCCGGCCCGAGGCCGCAGCGGCCCGGATCGTCGCCGCCAGCGCGACGTCCCGCACGCGGCCCGCCGGCAGCCGGTCGCCGACGTGGTGCCCACG
>JBOGEA010000101.1:0-16252 GCA_050743205.1 Egibacteraceae bacterium
CCAACACCACGGCTTGGCGGCGGAACTCGGCCGGGTACGGCGGTTTCTTCGCCGTCATCATGGACATCCTCTCCTGGGCAATACAGCCCAATCTATCAGATGTCCACCAAACCGGGGCAATTCCACCACGACGCTGGTTGAGCGGTTGGAGCAGGCGGCTCACGCGGTGCGTCTGGTCCGCTATCAGCTGCCCGCCAATCCCGGGTGGGAATGGTGGCACGAGTCGCTGGCGCACATCGAGCACCTGTTGGCCACAGCGGCTGAGGACATCCACGCCGAGGACCTGCGCCACGACGCCAAGGCTGTCCACTGGGTGGGCGTGGCGGCGTCGATACAGGTGCGCCGATGAGCGTCCTGACGACGGGGGATCTCGGCGCGGCGCTGGTTGAGATTCTTGCGCGGGGCGAGGACGCCGAGCGTATCCAAGACCAGGCCCGCGCCGTGGGCGGCTGCGAGCACCCCATCCGCCTGCGCGGCCACCTCGACACGATCGACCGGCACACCGGCGAGGTGGAGCAGCGCTGGTCCAGCGAAGGACTCGCGGACGGGGTGATTCACACCCGCTGCAACAACCGGCGCGCCTCACGCTGTGAGCCCTGCTCACGCCTCTACCAAGCCGACGCCTGGCAACTCGTCGTCTCAGGGCTGAAAGGCGGCAAAGGGGTGCCCGAGACCGTCGCGGGGCATCCGACGCTGTTCGTGACGTTGACCGCGCCCAGCTTCGGCCCCGTCCACAGCAGCGCCACAGACGAGAGCGGGCGGGTGAACCCATGCCGGGCCCGTCGCGACCAGGTTGGCGAGGTGTGCGAGCACGGCCAGGCCACGACCTGCGCGACGCGGCACGCCGAGGACGATCCCGCGCTGGGTCGGCCGCTGTGTATGGACTGCTGGGACTACGCGGGCGCGGTGCTGTGGAACGCCCATGCTTCTGAGCTGTGGCGGCGCACCCGTATCCGCGTCTACCGGGAGTTGGCCGCCCTGACAGGGATCTCTGAGCGGGCGCTGAAACAGGACGTGTCGGTGCAGTACGTCAAGGTCGCCGAATACCAGAAACGCGGCCTGGTGCACTTCCACCTGCTGATCCGCCTCGACGCCGCCCGCCCACCCGCCGTGCAACGGCTCGGGGTGCCCTGGCGGCTGCCCCACCGCATCACCCCACCACCCGAGCGCTACACCGTCAAGCTGCTGGCCCGCGCGGTCCGCAGCGCCGTCGCCCACGTGGAGGTGGGCTACCCGGCGCACCTCACCGATGCGAGCGCCGATGGTCAGGGGGGTGAGGCGCAGGGTCCGGGGCGAGAGGTGGGAGCGGGTCAAGGGCCGGAGGCTTTCCCGCAGGGAACGTGCCGTCAGGCACCCTTGACGCGCGACCTGGCCAGCACGCTTGAAGCCAGGGATCCGTCAGGGTCCCTTACCCAGCCAACGCCTTTCGGCCCTCCCACAGGCCGTGACGGTGTCCGGCATCGGCTGCTGCCCGATGTGAGCGTCGTGCCCAAGGCGCGGTGCGCCCGGTGGGGCCGCCAGCTCGACGTGCGCGAGGTTCAGGGCGAGGAGCGCGGCAAGGTCGCCGGCTACCTCGCGAAGTATGCGGTCAAGCACACCGAAGCCGTAGGCGGCCTCGACCGGCGACTCAAGGTGGACGATCTCGCGCTGCTTGCGGTGCCCGAGCACATCTGGCGGCTGGTGGTGGTCGCCTGGCGGCTGGCGCTGCGCGATCCGGGGCTGCGCACGGACCGGTGGGCGCATCAGCTCGGCTACGGCGGGCATTTCCTGACCAAATCGCGCCACTACTCGACCACGTTCACGAAGCTGCGGGCAGCCCGGGCGCGCTGGGCGGCATGGCAGCGGGCGCTGAGCCAAGTGGATCCGTGGGAGCTGTTCCGCGAGACCGCCCGCCAAGCGCTGGTCAAACGCTGGCAGGTCGCCGGGTTCGGATGGCGGCTGTCCGGTGACGCGCTGCTCGCCCAGACGGTCCGAGAGCAAGCCCAAGCGGCACGAGAGGCCGCCCGGGAGGCGCGGACCGAGCTGACCGACGTCCTGGCACTGGCCGGATAACAACAAAAGGGGGAGGAAATGGGGAAAAACGAGGAGTTGCTGACCGTGCAACAGGTCGCGGCGTGGCTCAAGGTGCCGGTGGCCACGATCTATCAGTGGCGATATCGCGGGGAAGGCCCTCGTGGCATCCGTGTCGGCCGCTACGTCCGGTATCGCCGGGCGGATGTGGATGCGTTCCTCAACGAGCGTATGGACCCACGTCCAGCCGCGTAGCGGACGGATCATGGCTTCGATCCAGAAACGGCCTGACGGCAAGTGGCGCGCGCGGTACCGGGATCCCGACGGGCGAGAACGCGCGAAGCACTTCGCGCGCAAGATTGACGCGCAGCGGTGGCTCACGGCTATAGAGGCGGACCTGTTACGCGGATCCTATGTGGACCCGGACGCGGGCAAGATCACCCTTCGGCGTTTTGCTGAGTCATGGCTTGCTGCGCAGACGTTCGATCCTTCGACGCGTGAGGCTGTTGTGTCGCGGCTTCGGGTACACATCCTGCCGACCCTCGGTGACATAGAACTGCGCGCGATTCGGCCTTCGACAGTGCAGGCGTGGCTCCGCGGGCGTCAGCAGGAGGCAGCACCCACGCACGTCAGGGTGATGCTGGCGAACGTGAGCGCGATACTCGGCGCGGCGGTGGAGGACGGGCTCATCGCTCGAAATCCGTGCCGGACGCGAGCGGTGAAAGCGCCGGCGATCGAGGGTAGTCGAGTGCAACCGTGGCCGACAGAGCGTGTGCTGGCAGTCGCGGATGCACTACCTGACCGCTACCGGGCGACGGCAGTCGTCGCCGCGGGCATGGGCCTTCGTCAGGGCGAAGTGTTCGGGCTCGCAGTCGAGGACATCGACTTTCTGCGCGGTTGGGTGCACGTTCGACAGCAGGTGAAGATCATCAACTCGCGGCTTGTATTTGCTCCGCCGAAAGGCCAGAAAGTGCGTGACGTGCCGCTGGCCCAATCGGTGACCCTCGAGCTTTCTGCACACGTCACAAAGTACCCGCCGGTTGACGTCACACTTCCCTGGAAGACGCCGGAGGGTGAACCGCGGTCGGTAGCGCTGATCTTCAGCACTCGCGAGCGCAAAGCACTGAACCGCACCTACTACAATCCGCACGTCTGGAAGCCGGCGCTGGTCGCTGCGGGAGTGGAGCCGACACGTGCGAACGGCATGCACGCACTGCGGCACTACTACGCGAGCGTGCTGCTGGACGCGGGGGAGAACATCAGGGCGCTGGCTGACTACCTCGGTCATGCGGATCCTGGGTTCACGCTACGCGTCTATACGCATTTAATGCCGCACAGCGAGGACCGAGCGCGTCGCGCTGTAGATCTTGCGCTCGGTCCCCATGCGGACTCAGTGCGGACCAAAGGTTCCGCTGACGACTGAACCCGCTGGTCAGCGGCTTGTGGGGTCAGATGTCGTAGTAGAGGTGGAATTCGTGGGGGTGGGGGCGGAGGCGGATGGCTGAGACCTCGTGGTCCATCTTGTATTGAATCCAGGTGTCGATGACGTCCTGGGTGAAGACGCCGCCCTCCAAGAGGAAATCGTGGTCCTCCGACATTGCGGCGAGTGCCTCTTCGAGGCTGGCGGGCACGCTCGGCAGGTTCGAGAGCTCTTCGGGGGGCAGGTCGTAGATGTCCTTGTCGACTGGGTCCGGCGGCTCGATCTTGTTCTTGACCCCGTCGAGGCCGGCCATGAGCATCGCGCTGAACGCGAGGTAGGGGTTGCAGGATGGGTCGGGAACGCGGAACTCGACGCGCTTCGCCTTGGGTGAGTTGGAGTACAGCGGGATCCGGCAGCAGGCTGAGCGGTTGCGTTGGCTGAAGACCAGGTTGATCGGCGCCTCGTAACCTGGGACGAGGCGCCGGTAGCTGTTCGTGGTCGGGTTGGCGAACGCGCACAGGGACGGCGCGTGCGTGAGGAGCCCACCGATGTACCAGCGCGCGATGTCCGACAGCTGAGCGTAGCCCTGCTCGTCGAAGAACAGCGGCTCGTCGCCATTCCACAGCGACTGGTGGACGTGCATGCCCGAGCCGTTGTCCTCGAAGATCGGCTTGGGCATGAATGTCACGGTCTTCATGTGCCGCTTCGCGACGTTCTTGATGACGTACTTGTACAGCATCAGCTTGTCGGCCATGCGCAGCAGTGTGTCGTAGCGCATGTCGATCTCGGCCTGGCCGGCTGTGCCCACCTCATGGTGCTGGAGTTCGATCGTGATACCCGCGCGCTCCAGCTCGATGACCATCTCGGAGCGCAGGTCCTGGAAGTGGTCCATTGGCGGGACCGGGAAATAACCCTCTTTGTAACGCGGCTTATAGCCGAGATTGGGCCCTTCGGCGCTGCCCGAGTTCCACTGGCCCGCGACGGAGTCGATGTAGTAATACGACGAGTGCTGCGTGGTGTCGAAGCGGACATCATCCAGTATGTAGAACTCGGCCTCGGGGCCGAAGTACGCGGTGTCGGCGACTCCGGTGCCCTGGAGGTACCGCTCGGCCTTCGTCGCGATGTACCGCGGGTCGCGGGTGTAGGACTCGCCGGTCACGGGATCCTGCACGAAGCAGTTGAGGTTCAGGGTCGGGTGCTGGCGGAATGGATCGACGACCACGGTGTCGGGATCCGGGATCAGGAGCATGTCCGACTCCTGGATCTCCTGGAACCCGCGGATCGACGAGCCGTCGAACCCGAGACCCTCAGTGAACACATCCGCGGTCATCTGGTGGGCCGGGATGGAGAAGTGCTGCATGAGACCTGGCAGGTCACAGAAGCGGAAATCCACGAACTGGATCCCCTCGTCCGCGATCTTCGACAGGACGTCGTCTGGAGAGCTCCCCAACGTTGCTCCTTTGTGTATCGGTCCGTCGTATTGTCGCTTACCGACCGCTCGCGGCGGCCGGGAGGTCCGCCCCCTGAAACGGCTCAGGCAGACGACGGTCCCCAGAACCGCTGTTGGGGTCAGGGGGCGAACCACCTGACCGTCGCGGACGCGGCAAGGCGTGGGTGACCATACCAAGATAACGCTTGAGGGGTCACCCGATCGTTACCCGGGCGTTTCGGCTCTGTTACACAGTCCTGGGCCCAGCCGTCACGTGTATCGTGACAAACCACCAGGGCGGCGGACCCTGGCGACACCGGTCGAAGTCGAAGGAGTGTTCCGAGATGAGCGCGTCACGAGCCGTCCAGACCGCAGCCCTGCTCGCGATGCTGGCCGCCGGCTGCGGGGGCGGCCAGGCGGCGCCGCGGGCCGAGGGCGAAGGGGAGCCGCCGGGGGTCCAGACGTTCCAGGTCACCAGCAGCGACCACGTCGAGGGGACCGTGGACTACCCGCAGGACCCGCCCGCTGGCGGCCCGCACAACCCGGTGTGGCAGAACTGCGGGTTCTACAGCCAGCCGGTGACCAAGGAGATGGCGGTCCACTCCATGGAGCACGGCGCCGTCTGGATCACGTACGCCCCCGACCTCCCAACGGACCAGGTCACGGCGCTGCGGGCGCTCGCTGCCCGGCCCTACGTGTTGGCCACCCCCTACCCGGGCCTGCCGTCCGCCGTCGTGGCCTCGGCCTGGGGCAAGCAGTTGGGGGTCGACGGGGCCGCCGACCCCCGGCTGGAGGCCTTCGTCGAGGAGTTCGCCAACGGCCCCCAGACGCCCGAGCCCGGCGCCCCGTGCGACGGCGGGGTGGGCGAACCCGAGTAGCCCCTACTCCGCTGCCGCCTGATCGCAGCCGGGGCTGTGGACGCCAGCGGATTGGGCCTGGCGGCCGGCGCGGTAGGAGGAGCGGACGAGCGGGCCGGACTCGACGTGGTCGAAACCCAGGTCATGGCCGTACTCGGCGTAGCGTACGAACTCGTCGGGTGCGACATAGCGCTGGAGCGCGAGGTGGCGATGCGTGGGCTGGAGGTACTGGCCGACCGTGAGGATCTGGACGCCGGCGGCCCGCAGGTCGCGCATTGCCTCGCGGGCCTCATCCTCGGTCTCGCCCATGCCCACGATCAGGTTCGATTTCGTCGCGGAGCGCTTCGGCAGCCATGCGCGCGCCCGCTCGAGGACCGCGAGGCTGCCGTCATAGGTGAACGCCGGCCGGATGTGGCGGAAGATTCGCCGGACCGTCTCCAGGTTGTGCGACAGCACCTCGGGCCGCGCGTCCGTGACCTGGCGCAGCGCGTCGGGCTTCCCGCGGAAGTCGGGGATCAGCAGCTCCACCCCGCACGAGCGGATGCGCGCCTTGATCTGGCGGAGCGTCTCGGCGAAGAGCCAGGCGCCGCCGTCCGGCAGGTCGTCCCGCGCGACGCCTGTGACGACCGCGAAGCGCAGGCCCATCGCGGCGACCGCCTCGGCCACCCGGCGGGGCTCGTCGGTGTCGTAGCCGGCGGGTTTTCCGGTGGCGATAGTGCAGAACCCGCAGCGGCGCGTGCAGTCGTGACCGCCGATCAGGAAGCTGGCCTCACGGTCCTCCCAGCACTCATGGATGTTGGGGCAGGCCGCCTCCTCACAGACCGTGTGGAGCGTCAGCCCGCGCATCGTCTGTTTGAGCGCCCGGTAGTTCGGGCCGGCCAGCGGCACCCGCTGCTTGAGCCACGGCGGCTTGCGCTGCGGGATCTGCGGGACCCCGACGACGGTCAGCCGGGTCGCGCCCTCGGGAACGATCGTGGTCATCGGGCCGAGTCTAGGCTCATGGCGCCGCACTGCTTGCCCAGCGTCGCGGAGCCCCCGGCCAAGATGACCGGGAGACCCTAGACAGGACGAAAGGGTAGGAGCCGATGACTGGCACGGCGTTCGAGAGCGCCATCGAGAGCGCCCAGGTCTGCCAAGTCGAGGTGGACTGGGACCCCGCCGCCGTCAAGCGGGTCCAGACGCTTGTTGACGCCGGGGGCATGCTGCTCCTGGGCGAGATGCACGGTGTGGCCGAGAACACGTCGATCCTCTACACGTTGATCCGCAGATTCGGGTTTGCCGCACTCGCGTTGGAATGGGCGCCCGAGATGGAGCGCACCATCGCGAGGTTTCTGGCCGGTCAGGGTCTGGAGCTGAGCCCCCTTGACGCCGTCAGCTCCGACGGCCGTATCACGGCCGGCCACTTCGCGCTGCTCCGCCGCCTGCGCGAGGAGTCCCTCATCCGGGACACCATCTGCTTCTCAGGATGGGAGTTCACCAGCTGGAACGCCAGGGACACGGATATGGCGATGGTCGTCATCAACCGCCTGTCCGACGGCGTGCCGACGCTCGTCGTCGCCGGCAACCTCCACACTCGGGTGCAGCCGATGTCCATCGATGAGGTGGAAGAGGAGCTGGTCCCGATGGGCGTGCATCTTGCCGCCAGCATCACGCCGCTGATGCCGGGACGGATCGACTACCTGTCGGGCTCGCTCCATAACTTGGAACCGAAGCGTTTCCCACAGCTAGGCGGCGCCGCCCAGGGAAACCGCTTCTTCCTGGACGGGCATGATTGCGCGGTGTTCGTCTTGGGCGAGGCTACTGCTGCGGTCGTGCCGGCACCCTGACGACGGCGGTGAGGCCGAGGTCCGCCGGGGTGGCGGGTTGGATCGGGCGGTCCAAGGCGTCGCCGAGGTGCGCGACGAGCCGGCGTCGCACCTCGGTGAGCGTCGCCTCGACGCCGAGCGAGGCCAGGGAGCAGACACCGGCGCCGGGAATGCCGCACGGCACGATGCCGGCGAACTCGCCCGGATCCGTGGCCACGTTGAGCGCCAGCCCGTGCGTCGTGATCCCACGGCGTACGCGGACACCGATCGCCGCCAGCTTGGCGTCGCCCACCCAGACGCCGGCCTGCGCCTGCCGCCGGCCGGCCTGGACCCCGAACGACGCGGCGGTGCGGATGCACGCCTCCTCCAGCGCGGACACGTAGGCGCGGACGCCCCTCGGCTGGGGCAGGCGGATGATCGGGTAGGCCACGAGCTGGCCAGGCCCGTGATAGGTCACGTCCCCGCCGCGGTCGACCTGGACCACGCGGATGTCGGGCCGCGTTCCCAGCAGGTTGCGCGCGAGGTCCGCGTGCCGCCCGGCGGTGTAGACCGGGTCATGCGTCAAGGTGAGCAGGACATCGTCGATCGCGTCCTCGCCACGAGCCGCCGCCAAGAGGCGCTGCCACCGCCACGCCTCCTCGTAGACGACCTCACCCGCCCAGACCGACAGCATTGCTTATGGAACCGCAACGATGACTCGTGCGGAGCGCGGTTTTGGGTGGCCCTTGCCGCCCAAAACCGCACAGCCTCAGCAAGAACCCACGACAGGAGGAGCGGAGGGGTCGCGCTTCGTCGGGTGCAGCGACCGACCGCACCAACCTCCCCCACCCACCCACCCTGAAGGAAGAGCGGAACCCGACGCAACGCGACCCCATGGACACCACACATGACGGCGTCAATACCCAACCTCCGCGAGCCAGTCGTGGGTTTCGGCGATCTCTTTGACGGCGGTGACGAAGCGGGCGGCGTCGGCGCCGTCGATCAGCCGGTGGTCGTAGGTGAAGGACAGGTAGATCATGTCGCGGATCGCGATCGCCGGGCCGGTGCGGTCCTCGACGACCACCGGGCGCTTCTTGATCGCGCCGGTGCCCAAAATGGCGGCTTCGGGATAATTGAGGATCGGCGTGTCGATCAGGACGCCGCGGCTGCCGGTGTTCGTCATCGTGAACGTGCCGCCCTCGATGTCGGCGATCTCCAGCCGGCCACCCCCGGCCTGGCCGCGCGCCTTGCCCGCTGCCCCGGAGATGGCGCGGGCGAGACCCGCCAGGGAGAGATCGTCCGCGCCCTTGATGTTGGGGACGATCAGCCCTTTCTCGGTGTCGACCGCGATCCCCAGGTTGACGTAGTCGTGATAGGCGACCGTGCCGGACTCCCAGTCGGCGAGCGCGTTGACCGCCGGATGGTTGCGGATCGCGAGCACCGCGGCGCGGCAGAGGAACACGAACGGCGACAGCGACGCGCCCTCCCGCGCGCGGAACTCGTCCTTCACGCGGTCGCGCAGCCGCATGATCGACGTGACGTCGGCCTCCGCAACCGTCGTCAACTGCGCCGACGACTGCAGGGACTCCATCATCTTGGAGGCGATCCGCTGGCGTATCCGCGAGATGTCCTCCACTCGGGTGCGCGCGCCGGGCTGGATCATCGGCTTGCGCGCGGGCGGTGGGGCTGGCCGCGGCTTGGGCGCCGTTTTCGCCGCGACGGGCGCCGGCTCTTTTCGGGAGAGCGCGGCGTCGACGTCGGATCGGGTGATCCGCCCGCCCATGCCGGACCCGGGGATACGCGTCACGTCCAGGTCGTGCTCGGCAACGATGCGCCGGACCAGCGGTGACATCGGCGCGCCGCCAGCGCCGCCGCCGGACGGCTGGGCCCTCTTGCTGTCGTAGTCAGCGCGGTCGGGCTTGGGCTCGGGCTCCTCGGCCACCGGCTCGTCGGGCTCCTCGGCCTCAGGCTCTTCGGCCTGGGTTTCCGGGCTCGCGGGCTCCGAGGCGGAGACCGCTGGGTCCGTGGGCTCCTGGGCCGTGGGCTCCTGGGCCGTGGGCTCCTGGGCCGTGGGCTCCTGGGCCGTGGGCTCCTGGGCCGTGGGCTCCTCGACCTCGGGCTCCTCGACCTCGGGCTCCTGGGCCGTCGCGCCGATGACGGCGACGACGGTGCCGACGTCCACGGTCTCGTCGACTTGGACCTTGATCTCCTTGAGCACCCCGCTGACCGGGGCGGGAACCTCTGTGTCGATCTTGTCCGAACTCAGCTCGAACAATGGCTGGTCGGCCTCGACCTGTTCGCCGACCCGGACGAGCCAGGCGGTGATCGTGCCTTCGGTGACGCTTTCGCCGAGTTCTGGGAGGGTGACCTCGGTTGCCACGGGTGCGCTCCTTGTTGACTGATCGGTGATCTGTTGGTCGGTTGCCGGTGGCTCATCGCGCCCTCGACGCCGCCGGCGGGGGATATCGGGTGCCCCTAGACGGCGGCGGCCGGGGCGGCCGGTCTCAGCGACGGCGTCGGGGGCATTGCGCCGCCGTCGGTGGCGGTCAGTCATTGCTGCCCTCTCTCCCCCGATGCTCGTCACCCGTGCAGCGGCTTGCCCGCCAGGGCGAGATGCGCCTCGCCGATGGCCTCGCTGAGTGTGGGGTGAGGGTGGATGAACTCGGCGACCTCGGTCGGCAGCGCCTCCCAGTTGTAGATGAGCTGGGCTTCCGCGATCAACTCGGTGGCGTGTGGCCCGACGACGTGGACGCCGAGGACGCGGCCGTTGTCCTTGCCGGCCAGCACCTTCACATGGCCGGTGCCGCGCATCATCATTGCCCGCGCGTTGTGGTTGAACGGGGAGGTGCGCGTCTCGTACGGGATGCCCTGGCCTTTCAGTTCCTGCTCGGTGCGGCCGACCGCCCCGATCTCGGGATGGCAGTAGTAGACGCGCGGAACGCCCAGGTAGTCGATCGGGCGGACCCGCTGGCCGGCCACGTGCTCGGCGACGAGGAAGCCCTCTTGAAACGACGCGTGGGCCAGCCCGAGCGTCGGAATCACGTCCCCGATCGCATACTGCGCACCGCCGTCCCACGACACGCCGGTGCGGCACAGCTCGTCGACGACGACGAAGCCGTTGTCGACGTTGACGCCGCCGTCCTCAAAGCCCATGTCCTCCGACACCGGCCGGCGCCCGACCGCGATCATCAGCAGATCGCCCTCCAGCGTCTTCCCGTCGTCCGTCGTCACGCGTACCTCACCGCGGCGCTTCTCGACGTGTGTGACCTTCGTGCTGGTCAGCACGTCGATTCCCGCGCGCTTGAACGCCCGCGCGAGCGCCTTCGACGTATCGGTGTCCTCGCGCGGGACGAGCGCGTCCAACGCCTCGATCAGGGTGACCTTCTGCGCGCCCCACCCCTGCCAGACGGTCGCGAACTCGACCCCGACCGCGCTGGCGCCCAGCACGATAGGCCGCTCGGGCACCCGGTCGAGCGTCATCACGTCGTCGCTCGTCACGATCGTCTCGCCATCGACCTGCGCGCCGTCGGCCGGCAGGTGGCGCGGGACCGAGCCGGTGGCGAGCACCAGCGCCTTCGACGCGGTCAGCGCGCGCTCGCCCTCGCCGGTGCGCACCACCAGCGTCCGAGCGTCCTTCAGCCGGCCTGTCCCGGCGACGGTCACGACGCCGCGGGCCTTCATCGTCGCCTGCAGGCCCTTCCAGTTCGCATCGACGATCCGGTTCTTGTACCTGAGCAGCCCGTGGATGTCGACGCCGTCGAACGTCGCGTCGACCCCGTACTCGCCAGCGGTCCGCGCATGCTCGGCGACCTCGGCGGCCTGCAGGAACGCTTTGGTGGGGATGCAGCCCCAGTGCAGGCAGGTGCCGCCGACCTGCGCCTTCTCGACCAGCGCGACCTTCATGCCCAGCGTCGCCGCCCGCAGGGCGCACGAGTAGCCGCCTGTGCCGCCGCCCAGCACGACCAGCTCGTAGGTGTCCGCCATCCTGATGGCTCCTCTGTCTTTGCAGCCATTATTCTCCACAACCGTTCGACGGCATCCTAGCGGGGCTGCGCCCCGGCCCGACGGGCCATGGACGGGTGGGACGGCAGCGCGCGGAGTTGGCGACTGTTGTGTGCTGGATCCCGGCGGAATACCGCCGCGATCCAGCACAACACCGCGGTCAACATGACCGCGACGCGTGCAACCCGATCCGACAGAACTTGACTCACGCGCAACGGATTCGCGGACCCGAAAGTCCTCTGGCCACACCGGTGCGGGCTGTACGCTCACGGCGATGGGTCATTGCCGCCGCTCTCCCCTCCACGACCGGCATGCCGCCCTCGGCGCGAGGATCGTCCCGTTCTCGGGGTGGGAGATGCCGCTGGACTACGGCAGCGTCGTCGCCGAGCACCGCGCTGTGCGCGAGGCCTGCGGCGTCTTCGACCTGTCGCACCTCGGCACGCTGTGCGTCACGGGACCGACCGCGCTCGAGACCGTCCAGCGGGCGTTCACCAACGACGCCTCCGCGCTGCGGATCGGGCGGGCGCACTACACTCTGTGCCTAAATCCTGACGGCGGGATCATCGACGACCTGCTCGTCTACCGGTTGCCCTGGGGCTTCTTCGTCGTGCCGAACGCGGCGAACACCGATGCGGTGCAGGCGGTTCTGCGAGACAGCGGGACCGGTGAGGTCGCGGACGTGAAGGAGGGACTCGCCTGCCTCGCCGTGCAGGGACCGCGGTCCGCCGCGGTCGCCGCTGCCGCCGGGGTCGTGGTCGATGGCCTGGGCTACCTGGACTGCCGCTGTCTGGGCGGGGACGGGCCGCCGCCCCGGGCGGGAGTGCTCGCCCGCTCCGGGTACACGGGTGAGCGCGGGTACGAGCTGTTCGTGCCGGCCACTGGCGCCCCGCGGCTGTGGGACCGCCTCGTCGATGCCGGCGCGATGCCGGCGGGGCTCGGGGCCCGTGACACCCTGCGGCTGGAGATGGGCTACCCCCTGCACGGCGGCGACATCTCGCCAGCGACATCCCCGGTGGAGGCGCGCCTCGGCTGGGTCGTCAAGCCAGCCACGTCGTTTCAGGGGCGCGAGGCGTATCTCCGAGCCAGGGCACAGGGTGCGCGGCGGCGCCTGTGGGGCCTGCGCGTCACGGGTCGGGGCATTCCCCGCGCCCGCTGCGCCGTGCGCCGCGGTGGCGAGGCGGTGGGCGAGACCACGAGTGGCACGTTCTCCCCCACACTGGAGGCTGGCATCGCGCTCGCCTATCTGACCACCGAGATCAAACCCGGCGAGCAGGTCGAGATCGACGTGCGAGGCCGCCTGCTCCTGGCACAGGTGGTCACCCCCCCGTTCGTCCCCCCGCACCACACCTGAGCACGGTCTTCGAGCTGTTGGAGAACTGCCCGGAAGGGCGCGCCTCTCAGCGATTCACCCTTTATGGGCCGCTTCACCCGACGAGGCGCGCCCCGGGTGTCCAGCTTGCGGATCAGTCCGCGCAGGCCCAGCCGTCGCAGGTCGCAGCTCATCTCACTGGCGCTGTGCACGGTGCCGGGCAGCCCGACGGGACCATGGCGCGGCTGTGGGTCGAACCGCGCGCCGTGCGCAACGTGCTCACCGCTGGGTCAGGATGTCCAGCCGCTGGCGGGCGGCGTCGAGGCGCTGGTCGAGCCGTTCGGCGGCCGCGCGTGCTCGGGCGAGGTCGGCTTCGGCGTTGCGCGCGCGGCGCTGGGCATCGTCAGCGCGGCGCGCTGCCTCCTCCGCCTGGCGGCGAGCCGCTGCGGCCGAGGCCCGGGCCTCGTCCGCCTCACGCCCGAGCTGGGCGACCTCGGACTCGGCGTCGCGGAGCTGCCGCCGGATGGCCTCGACCGCCTCCCGCGCCTCGGCCACCTCGCGCTCCCGCGCCTCGGCGGCCTGTGGCGCCTCGACCGCCTCCCGCGCCTCGGCCACCTCGCGCTCCTGTGGCGGGCCGTCATCGTCGGCCACGGTCTCAAACCCCGTGACGTCGCCGAACCCCGACGGCGCCGGCACCTCCTTCGCCAGGCGTCCCCGCACCACCTGCTTGCCGACCTCCACGTCGGTCGAGGCCGCGAGCAGGGTCTGGCGGACCGCGTCCAGGTGCGGCTGGGCCGCGTGGCCGGCCCCACGCAGCAGCCGGGCGGCCTCCTCCGTCAGCGCGTCGACGGCCTCGCGGCGGCGATCGGCCGCGCCGCGCAGCTCTGCCGCGCGCACCCCTGACAGCGCCCGCTGCTGCGCCCTCCGCAGGGCCGCTCCCGCGTCGAGCAACGCCCGCACACCTTGAGCGGGGAGCTGGTTCACCGCCCAGGCAGCCAGCGTCGGCCGCCGTGCCCCGCGCACCTCGGCGGCGGCGCCCCGCTGGCCGTCCCCACGCAAGCGGCGGACGAGTTCGTCCCGCGCGGCGACGAACTCTCTGGGGTCGAGGCGGTAGAGCCCGTGGAGCGCCTGCTCGGCATTGACGGGCGCCGCATCCGGTGGTGTGTCGACTCGCTGATCGTATGCGGAAGCCAGCCGGCCATCAGCCCAGCGCGTATCGCCGCGGCCCGCTGAGGCATGCTGGAGAGCCATGAGATGCCGCCGCCGTTCTGCTGGTAGGGGAGTGTGGCTGCTGTGCGTGGCCGCGCTGGTCGTTGCGGGGCTGCCGGCACGCGCGGTCCTGGGCCAGGACCCGGCGGGTCAGGAGCCGGTGGCGCGGGTGGCGGTGGGTCAGGAGCCGGTGGGTCAGGAGCCGGTGGCGCGGGTGGCGGTGGGTCAGGAGCCGGTGACGCGGGTGGCGGGCGGCGACGGGGTCGCCACGGCCGTGGCCGCCTCGCGGGCGGGGTGGGAGCGGTCGGACGAGGTCGTCCTGGCCAGCGCCTCGGGCGTGCCGGACGCGCTGGTGGGCGGCGCGCTGGCGGCGGATCTCGACGCGCCGGTGCTGTTGACGGACCCCACGCGGCTGCCAGGCGAGACCCTCGGGGAGATCCAGCGTCTCGGCGCCCGGCGCGTGGTCCTGCTCGGTGGCCCCGAGGCGGTCTCGGACACGGTGATCGAGGACCTGCGCGAGGCGGGACTGGGCGCGGAGCGCCTCGGCGGCCGCGACCGGTACGCCACCGCCGCGCTGGTCGCGCGGGAGCTGGGCCCACGCGGGGAGGTGCTGCTCGCCTCGGGTGAGCGTTTCGCGGACATCCTCGCGGCGGGGGCGCTGGCCGCGGGGACGGACCCGCCGCCGGTGCTCCTCACGATGGCCGATGACCTTCCACAGGCGACGATCCAGGCGCTGACCGGCGCGGGCGCGGATCGCGTGGTGATCCTCGGCGGCGAGCACGCCGTGTCGGCGCGGGTCGAGCGTCGCGTACAGGAGCTGGGCCTGGACGTGGAGCGGCTCGGCGGCGCGCACCGCTACGAGACGGCGGCGCTGGCGGCCGGCGAGGCCCTGCGGCGGACGCCCGAGCCGACCCTCCCCCTCGTCGTGACCAGCGGGGAGTCCTTCGCCACGGCGCTGGCCGCCACAGCGCTGACCGCCCGGCTCGATGGGCTGCTCGTCCCGGTGCCGGCCGACGGCCTGGCCGGCACCGGGAAGGTCAACCGGCTGCTCACCCTGGCTGGTCCCCGCCTGGATGAGGTGTGGGTCGTGGGTGGTTCGCTGGGCGCGGCGGGTGTGGAGCAGGTCCGCGCGGCGATCGCCACCGGCCCGCTGGCTGGCGCCCCGGTCGCGGCCGGCGAGCCCGGTGACGGGGCGGCGGCGACCGTTGAGCCGCTCGCGACCCAGGCGGCGCTGGAGGTGCTGGCGGGCGGGGGCAACGCGGTGGATGCGGCGGTCGCGGCGGCGGGGGTGCTCGGCGTCGCCGAGCCGTTCTCGGCCGGCATCGGCGGTGGGGGGTTCATGGTCGTCTACTGGGCGGCTGACGGGTCGGTGACGACGTTCGACTCGCGTGAGACCGCCCCGGCCGCCTACTTCCCCGAGGTCTTCCTGGATCCGGCCAGCCGCGAGCCGATCCCGTTCGAGGAGCGGGTCACCGGCGGTCTGAGCGTCGGCGTGCCGGGCACGGTCGCGGGGTGGGTGCTGGCCCTTGACCGGTTCGGCACCCGTGCGCTGGCTGAGCTGCTCCAACCCGGCATCGAGGCGGCCGGCTACGGCTTCCCGCTGGACGAGGTGTTCGTGTCGCAGGTCGAGGACAACGCCGAGCGCTTCGCCGCCTTCACGTCCACCGCCGACCTCTACCTGCCGGCGGACGGTGAGCCGCAGGCCCCGGGCGCCTGGTTCCGCAACCCGGATCTCGCGCGGACCATGGCGCGCATCGCCCAGGACGGCCCTCAGGCGATGACGGCGGGACCGGTGGCGGACGCCATCGTCGCCGCCGTGCGCGCGCCACCCATGGCCGATGGCGCTGGGCCGCGCGTCCGCCCGGGCCTCCTGGCGGTCGCCGACCTCGCCGCGTACCAGGCGATCGAGCGTCCCCCGATCGTCAGCGGCTACCGCGGTTACACCGTCTACGGCATGGGGCCGCCGAGCAGCGGGGGGCTGACGATCGCGCTCGCCCTCAACCAGCTCGAGCGGTTCGACCTGGCCGCCATGCCACGCGAGGAGGCGCTGCACCGCTACCTCGAGTCGACGCGGCTGGCGTGGGCCGACCGCAACGCGTTCATGGCAGACCCGGCGTTCCTCGACGTGCCCGTGGACGGGCTGCTGTCACAGGCCTACGCCGACGCCCGCGGCGCGCTGATCACCGGCACCACCACCGGCCAGCCGCGCCAGCCGGGAGACCCGCGCGGCGG
>JBOGEA010000102.1:0-16163 GCA_050743205.1 Egibacteraceae bacterium
GCTCCGGCCAGCGCGCCAGTGGCCGCCGCGGCCGCCGCCGCAGCAGCGGCTCTGGAGCCGCCGGCTGGTGCGGGGGTGGAGCCGCCGAACGCAGACCCGGCCCCGTTTCCGGCGCCTGGGCCTGAGCCGGGACCGACCCTCAGGTTGCGCCCATTGCCGTTGCCGGACGATGATGAGCCGCCGCCCGAGCCGCCCGAGCCTCCGGGGCCGCCTGAGCCGCTCGGGCCTCCGGCACCCCCAGCGCCACCAGGCCCGGCGGGACCGCTCGGGCCTCCGGCACCCCCAGCGCCGCTGGGACCGCCCCGACCGCCCGGCCCGAACCAGCCACCTCGCCCACCCGGTCCGCCGGGGCCAAGAGCACCGGGTGGACCGGCGCCGCCTGATGGCGGCGGTTTGGGCGCGGTCAGCACGCGCGAGGTCACCAGCGAGATCCCCTTCCCCATCACCGCGTTGCGGCCGATCGCGTAGGCGAAGCTGAGGCCGAGGGCGTTGCGCAGCGCTGTCGAACGGTCGCGCAGATCAAGGGTCGGCAGCGGTGCCGCCCTGGGGGTGGCGAGCGCGAGCAGGTCGAGGAACGGCTTGCGGTAGAGCAGCGCCGCGATGCCGAACAGCACGTGGAGGATCACGGCCGCGTACCAGCCGCCGGCGCTGTCGGCCGCCGCCATGATGCTGCCCGACACGACGAGCAGGACGGCGAGCAGGATCGACAGGCCGATCCGCTTGATGACCATGCCGACGGAGAGCTGGCCCCAGCGGGTCGCGATCCGCCGCCCGAAGCCGGGGTGGATCCCCAGCGCCAGGAACACCGGCGCGAGGAGGAAGGCGAGTAACAGCCCCAACTGGGCGAGCAGCACCCCGGCGGCGATCGCGCCCAGAACCAGGCCGCCGATGAGCACCGCGACCAGCGCCATCCCAGCGATCATCCCGCGCTCGTAGTTGCGCCTGCCCGAGAACCACTCGAAGGCGTCGCCGTCGCTTCGCAGCTCCTCGGCGAGCGCCTGATACTGCTCGGCCTTCGACTCGATCAGCGCCTCGGGGGCGGCCCTGCCGTCCCCGACCGCCGTGAGGTCCTCGCGCGTGATCGTCTTGGCGTCCAGAAGCCGGCGCAGGTAGGTCTCCTCAAGGTCGCCGTCCCCGAACTCCATTACGACGAACGGCTTGATGACGTAGAGGTACCAGAGCCGGTCGGTGACCTGGGCGAGTTGGGCCGTCCCCGTCACGCACTTGCCGTCGCCCTGCTCGCACAGGCCGGGGTCGACAGCGGCGACCGCGCTGAGCGCGCTGTTGGAGAGCTTGGCGGCGAAGGTGTTCACCGCCGTCGCGATCGTCGATGGCTGAGTGAAGAAGAAGATGCCGGCGGCGATGGCGGCCAGCATCCACACCCAGCCCTCCGCCAAGGCGCTGATCTGGCGGCGCACGATGCCCCGCCATGCGCCCCACAGCCCGACGACGATGATCGTCGGGATGATGAGCGGCTGCCAGATCGAACTCGACAGCGCGCCGACGATCCCGTCGATCGCCCCGGCCAGCGGGACGAACAGATCCACCGTGAACGCCCAGCTCATCAGCGCGAGGAGCACCCGGGCGATCCACACGACCAGCGACCACAGGTACCCTGCCCACTGACCCTGCACCTGATGGTCGAGGTCGGTCAGGCCGAGGTGTGAGCTGAGCCCGTACGGGCCGGTCCCATACGTGCCCACCCACGTGGCCTCGGCCTGATCCTCCATGCCCAGCAGCTCATCGACGCCCTGCCCGACGATCACCGGCCGCGGCGCCTGAACGGTGTCCCCGAACGGGCTGGGCAGCGGCACCTGGCCGATGACCGGCTGGGCGAGGCCCGTCAGCATGAGCGAGACCAGGACCAGCAGCGCGAGCCGCTGCCCGAACCACCCGCGGGCGCCCGCGCGCCCGCCCCTGATTGAGGTCCCCACCCACCGGCGGGCGCCCGCGCGCCCGCCCCGTCGTGATGTCCCCGCCCTTCGGCGTCGCGTGATGCTCACCATGTCCGCTCCAGCTCGGATGCCTCGATCTCGGCAACGTCCTCCAGCGGCCGCGGCGTGGTGTCGAACGCGTTGAGCAGCGCGGTGCTGACCAGGTCGATCGCGATGGTCCCGACCCGGCCGTCCAGGTCGGCGAAGATGCACTCGCCGTTGCGCAGCGAGCGCACCTCCTCGGCGTGTGAGGGGGTGTCCTCCACGCCGAGGAGGCGCAGCACGGCGGCCACCTCCGCGTCGTCCGTCGATCGGAACGCAAACTTCGTGGACACGCAGTTGCGCACCTTCTCGGACAGAAAGTCGTCGGCGTTCTGCGAGACGAGCATCACGACGGTGTTGTGACGCCGGCCCATGCGGGCGAGGCTCTCGATGAGCTGCCTGCCCTGCAGCGTCGCGGTCAGCACCCATGCCTCGTCGATGATGATCGCCTTCGGCTGACGTGGATCCCGCCGCTGGGCGAGCCGTTTGATGAAGTCGGCGATGAGGAACATGACCGCGACCGACAGCCGCTCAGGCCAGCCCTGGTCCTGGCGGCGCGTGCCCGGCTCGGGCAGGGACAGCCCCGCGACCTGGATGACCGTCAGATGCTCGTCGGGGTTCAGGGACTCCCGCTTGTGCGGCGCGAAGCACAGCCGCGCCAGCGGGTACCCCGCGACCGCCCCGAGCATGGCGCCGATGTCCCGCGCCTCCGCATCGGGGTGCCGCAGCAGCTGGTTGACGACTTTGTGCAGGCTGGGGTCCGGCTCTTCGGCGACCGCCTGGCACATGGTGAGCAGCGCGCCCTCACGGCTGAAGCCCGCGTCGGGTGGCAGGAGCAGGCGCAGCGTCTCCGCGGCGAGCGACGCGCCCTGCTCGGGGGTGTCGGCCAGCGAAAAGGGGTCGAGCAGCCCGTCGTCCCCGCTTGACACCTCCAGCAGCCGGGTCTTCTCGAGCCCGGGCAGATCGACCAGCGCGGCGGTGTCCCCTTTCGGGTCGATCACGTCCACCCAGGCCCCGCGCAGCGCCAGCTGATACGCCAGCAGCTCCGCCACCGTGGTGTTGTGCGTGGGGATGCAGGCCCGGCTCGCGAGGTAGAGGTGGCTGGGTGAGTCCACCGCGATGCAGCGCACCGGCACCGACGGCACCGGCCGCACGTCGATGATGGAGCGGACCAGGGGTGCGGCCGGGGCCTCGTCCAACCGCTGGCGGGACAGCTTGTGATGCGCCCGGAACACCTTCTCGTGCGAGGCGAACGAGACCTTGAACGCCGTCCGGCCGTTGAGCATGGCCGGCCGGATGCCCAGCGTCGCCCTGAAGCCGAGCCCGGCCACCAGATCGAGGAAGTCTTCGGCGAGCCGCTGGCTGGTGACCACGAACTCGCAGGTGCCATCGGAATCGCAGGTCCCATCGGTGTCCATCAGGCCCTCCAGCAGCGACCAGCGCTGCTCCACCGAAGCTCGGGCGTAGCGCCGCGGGATGCCGATGCTGCCCAGCCCGGCGTCGTCGATCGCGGCGAGGGCCTCGGCCTGGTCCGTGCTGGGGTTGCTCAGGCAGCACCCCACCGCATACGGATCGATCGGCAGCGCAGCCTCGGGATAGCGCAGCGGCTGGGTGAGCTGGACTGTGTGGCCGACGTGGAGCGTGTCCCGGATCTCCGCGGTCGTCATCACCGCCGCGCCGGACCGGGTCACCGTCAGCCAGCGGTGGTCGGCGTCGGCGACGATCACGGCGCCGTCGCAGAACTCGACCTCGAAGCACGACCGCCCGTGCCGCACGTCCGTGGCATGCGTGATCCGGCATGCTCGGCCGCGCTCGTCGAACACGTCATCGCCGACCCGCAGCTGCCCCATCGTGGTCCAGCCGGACGGCGTCGGGATCGGCGTGTCCAGCGCCAGGGCCTTCCCGCCGCCGGGCTCGCCGGTGATGGTGATGGCGGTGGGGCGGTCGTACTGGGCGGCCCGCAGGGGGTCGAAGTGGACGGCCGCGCGAGTGGGCCCGGTGGTCTGGCCGATGTAGGGGCCGTTGTGATCGCCCAGGTCGCTCGTGGCGATGAACATGCCGCCGGCGATCGTGATCACCGGCTGTTTCTGCTCGTAGGTCTTGATGCGGATGCGGTCGCCGGGCAGCGACTCCATGAACAGGCTCAGCTGATCGCCCGTCGGCCAGACACAGTCGATGCCCTGGTCCCGGTACTGCTCGATGAGCTGCTCGGCGCGGTCCGTCAGCTCCTCAGGGGTCACGCCGGTGATCGCCAGCCGCGGCCAGGCGTAGACGAGCGGCTCGCGGCTCTTCTTGAGCTGGTGGTCCAGCGTCCGCGCGCCCTCGAGCTGCTCGGAGAGCACGAGCGGCACGTCGGCGCCGGTCTCGGCGATATGACGCTCCTGGTCGTAGGCCTCGGCGAGCTTGCGGTTGACGTCGGCGGCCGCTCGGTGCGCGGACAGCAGCCGCATCCGCATCGACACCTCGACGGGGAAATCGAGCATCGTGAAGTGGTAGAGCCATTCCCCGCCGGGGAACGGCAGCAGCTCGGGGAACCGAGCGAGCGCGAGGAACGCGAGCCAGCGGCTGCCGTGGGGCTGCTCCAGGCGGAGCATGCGATGCCCGTTGACGAGCAGGCCCTCGGCCAGCGCCTCCAGCTCGCCGGCGCCCCACCGCCGCCCGCCGGTGGCGGAGGCCGGTGGGGAGGCCAGCCCCCGGTGGAGGCAGCGCTGGATGAGCCAGCGCAGCTCTTCGCTCGTCGCGTGACGAGCCCGCAGGTCCCCAGAGCCGAGGACCCGGCGGATGCTGTCGGCCCGGCGGTGCCACTCGGCGATCTCGCGCTCGCGCACCGCCAGATCCTCGACCCCCGCGGCTCGCTGGACGCGCAGGGTCCACGGGTTGCGCAGCCCGCTCTGGCGGCGGCGGCCCAGTTGGACGCCGAGGAACACCTGCCTGCGGGTCAGGTCCTGCTCCGCGAGGTGATCCTGGAGCATCGCCAGGTACCCAGGCCAACCGGAGGACGGGCAGGTGACCGACCGGTCGAGGGCGGCCGCCCAGTCGGCGATCTGCTCCTCGCGCGGCACGACGATGAGGTGGCACTCGGCGTCCCGCAGGCCAGCGAGCGCGATGGCGATGCCCTGAGCCAGCGCTATCCGCCGCGCCTCACCGAGGAAGTCGTAGCTGACGGTCGGCAGCGCGAAGTAGGCCCAGGCGGTCGTTTCCGACAGCAGGATCTTGTCGTCCAGGTACGTGGCGGGGAGCCGTGTCCGGTTCTTTGCGCTGATGCTGATCTTGTCCACCACCTTGAGGTTGGGCGACCACGCGGGGCGTGCCCGGTTCCCAGATCGGTGCGCGTCACCGAGACCTGGTCGTCCACACCGTCCCGGAGAGCTGGATGCGCTCGGGCTGACGGCGTTCCGCGAGCCGATGCAGCCGGCGCGGCTCCAACGGGTAGCGCACCTGCGATATCACCAGCTCATGCGGGCGTTTCTCCTCGATCAGCGGCCGTCCTGACGCCCAGGCGGCGAACCCGGGCGGGACGAGGAAGAGCCAGCCGGTACTCGCCTGTACGGAAACCCCGAAGGCCCGGAGGATCAGGCTCCACAGCGCGAGGGTGGAGAGAAAGACCGCCGCCTGCGGGATCGAGACCGGCATGGGAAGCACCCAGTCGTAGACCTTGTAGAGGCGTCGCTCGATCTTCCAGATAGAGGTGTACGTGGGAAGATGCATTGGGATCTGTCAGGGATCGTCGTGATGCGCAATCACGGGCGTCTGCGCACATGAGCGCACATCCGCCCGAGTCTGCACATTCACGGCCCTAGTCGCCGTCGACGCCGGTGTCGGCGCTCGGCAGCAGCTCCGCGATGTTCTCGCCGAACCCGCGGATGAAGCCGGGCTGGTACAGCAGGATCGAGACGAGGATGGCGAGAAGCACGAGCTGGAAGAAGCGGACCAGCTGCACTTTCATCAGCTGGAAGATGCCGATGACCGCGACCAGGGCGTAGAACAGTGGCCCGAAGAAGTCCCGGATCCCTTCGGCGAGCGGCTCTCCGCTCTGGGCGAAGAACAGCAGGTTGCGCATCCCTTCAGCGAGTGTGGTTGGGTCCATTGCTCCTAGTTCTCCTTTTCTTGAGACGGGTTGGCAGGTGTCGGCGTGTACGCGCCGAGCTGTTCGATGTACCAGCGGCCGTCCTGTCGCTTGGCGACGGCCACCTGGTAACTCTGTGTAAAGGTGGACTGTGTCACGGGGTCGGCCCACCGCACCTTGGCGACCACGTCGCGCCGATCTCCCCCGCGCGGCACGGCCAGCTGCAGATCTACGAACTGGACCATACCGCCCAGGATCCCCACTTCGACGCCGGGAGCAAGCAAATATTCGAGTTGGCCGGGCTCGGTGCCGGCGTACGCGCGGAAGAACGCGGTGAGCGGCTCGCGCAGCTCGCCGGTCAGTTCGTTGTCGGCCGTCTGAATCGGCTCACGCGGCGGGACGGCCTCAGCCGGGCTCGGCACGAGCGTCGGCGTGGACGTCACGACGAAACGCCCCCGGCCGTCGGCGGACACGGGCACCGCCAGGTGGATCCAGCGTGGATCCTTGACCCCTGTGACCTCGGCGGCGACGGTCACGACCGCGGCGGTGTCCGAGACGATGACCGTCTGCACCGGAAGGACCAGCACGGCCACCTGCCGCCCATTGCCCGCCCACCCGAGCTGCTGATCGATGCCGTCGGGGATGTAGGGCGCCAGCCGCTCTGCTCGCGCGTGCGGATCGCTGGAGTCCCACTCCAGGTACACGCTCGCGAAGCGCACCGCGAACGCCTCGGCGCCCTGGACTGGGAATGTGGCCTCAGGCCCCGCAGGCGGAGGTGGGGGAGGCTCGTACGGCGTCGGAGGCCGCAGCAGCGTCTGGATTCCCAGCAGCAGAATGACCGCGACGACCACCCACAGCATGCTGCGGCCGGCCCACACGATCCAGCGCCCGCCACTGGCACGGGTGCCACTCCCACGGGTGCCACTGGCACGGGTGCCCGTCCGGCGCGGCGTGTCGCCTGAGCGCCGCCCCGCCCGCGGCTGCGGCTGGCGCTTGCGGATCACGCGGTCGTCGAGCCATCGCTCGGCGACGTCGGGCGGCGGGGACGCGAGTGCGGTGCCCTGTTTCTTCACGGTGCCTCCGCCATGTCCGAGCTCTCGACGGGGATCTCCAGCACCTGCCCCGGGCGGAGCTGGTCCGGATCGGACCCCAGCGCTGTGCTGTTCCATTCGTAGAGCACCCGCCACGTGCGGTCGACGTCGTCGTTCGACGGCTGATCCGCCCAGACCCGCTCGCTGATGCCCCACAGGCTGTCCCCGGCCTGGACCATGTAGGACCAGCCCAGCGTGGGAGTCGCCGTGACCTCCGAGCGCGTGACCAGCGCCGGCGTCGCCGCAGACGCGTCCCCCTCGACGGCATCCAGCGCGCGGTCCATCATCGTGACCCAACGCTGCGATGTCAGCGACCCTTGGGGGCTCCCTGGGGGACTCCCTTGGGGGCTGGATTCGCCAGGCCGAGGCGCCTGTGGCGCCCCATCCTCGGATGCGGACGGCGCGGGGTCCGGCGGCGGGGTCTGGATCTCAAGCGGCGGCGGGGCCTGGATCTCAAGCGGCGGCGGGGTCTGGATCTCAAGCGGCAGCGCGTAATAGGGCCGGGCGCTCGCCGTGTGGGCTCGATCCAGCGAGAGGGGCTGGCCCGCCGGCTCCGTCAACTCGGCGGGAGGCGGTTGGTCCTCGGGGACGCCGATGGCCAGGGGTGCGGTGTCGGTGAGCCCGGCGGTGCCCGGTTGCTGGCCCTGGGTGTCCTGGAGCAGGAGCGTCGACGCGTCGAACCCGTCGAGTCCGCCCTGGCCAGCGCTCGCTGAGTCGCCCCGCGCGGAGCTGGCCGCCGCTGTGGCCGCGGGGGCGACGAGGAGCGCGCTGGCGAGGCCGGCGGCGGCGGTCGTCCGCAGCCATGTCCTGTAGCCCGCGTGCAGTGCGTCATGCAGCGCCGTCTCGTGCTCTGGGACGGGCGTCGACACGATCCAGCGGTCCATGTCCTGGTGATCGCGCACGGCGCGCCTCACGAGCGTCTCGCGGGACGGGGCAAGGACGAATGCCCGAGAATACCCGGAACGTCCAAAATCCCATGTCCTCTGATACATGCAGGCCTCCTGTGGCTTCTGTGGCTGTTGACACAGCCTGACGCATCAACAGCGGTCACGCCACCCTTTACACCAAGTCTTATAAGCCTTGGTGTTATATGATGCAAGCGTTTTTTGGCAAGTCTGGGGATAAGTCCCCGTGGACATCCCCCGATCAGGGGATTTGGAAGGGGCCCTCGTCAGCCGCGGGGCGGGGTGAAGCCCTCCGAGACGGTGGCGGCGAGGTGGACGTAGGCGTCGCGCGTGGCGGGCGCCAGATCCTCCAGGTCGGTCCGCGCGCCGGCCTCGAGGTGGGGGTCCCACGGGATGCGCACCACAGCCCGGACCCGCTGCACGAAGTGCCGCTCGATCTCGGGCAGGTTGACCGGCCCCATCCGTGGGGGCACGGCGTTCATCACCACGATCGCGTTGTCGACGAGCGGCGCGTGGCCGTGCTCGGTGAGCCACGAGAGCATGAAGCTCACCGCCCGGGCGGCGTCGATGCTCGGCGAGGTGACCACGAGCAGCTGCTCAGCTGACGAGACGATCCCCTGGGTGACGGGGTCGAGGATGCCGGTCCCGCAGTCGGCCAGGATCAGCGTGAAGTAGCGCCGGAGCAGGCCCAGTACCTGTTGATAGTCCTGGATGCTCAAGCTTTTGGACGCGCGCGGGTCGTCGGGCGAGGCGATCACCTCAAGCCGGCTCGACGCCTGTGAGGTGAGACGGCGGATGTCCCCGCAGCTGTGGATGCGGCCCTCGACCAGGTCGGCCAGCAGCTCGACGATCGTCGCCCTGGTCTCGCGCCTGATCCGGTAGGCGAGGCTCCCGGCGTCAGGGTTGCCGTCCAGCGCGACCACCCGATCGCCCCGGAACGCGGCGAAGGTGTGGCCGAGGTTGATCGTCGTCGAGGTCTTGCCGACGCCGCCCTTGGTCGAGATGACCGCGATCATGCGGCTGCCGTCGATGGGCTGCGTGATCGTGGCCACCAGCCTCCGCGCCCGCAGCTCGGCCCGGTTCGGCCCGGGCCGGACCAGCCCCCTCGTCAGCTGGTGCACCCACCGCCGCCAACCGCACGCCGGCAGGTTGTTCGCGCGGCGCGTCAGCATCCGCTCGTCGTCGAACGGGACCGCCTGCTCCCCCCGCGCCCGGCTCTTGGGGTCCAGCTCAGGGGGCCGTTTGACAGGCGCGTCGCCACCGGCCGGTGCCCGCACCCAATCGACTGACCCCGGCCGCGTCGATGGTGAGGTCGTGGTGGGCCGCCCGCTCCAGTCGAGCCCGCGTCCCTCGTCCTTGCCCCCCTTGCCGTTCCAGCGCTCGGCCGTCATCGCCGACCGGCTCCAGGGCCGGCTGCTCGTATGCTGCTGCGCGAATCGATCACCGGCAACATCATGCCCCGCCCCACCCCCGCAGCCCCGCAACCTCCACACGCCCACGCCCACGCCCACGCTGGCCGCCAGCCGGCAGGAGCGCAGGAAACCGTCGCATCGAGTCTGTTGCAAAATCTCACGGGCCCGCCAGTCAGGGCGCTCGAGCCAAAGATGCAGGTTTCCTCCGAATATGAAGGAAAGCTGCCCCTCAAGCCCAACAACGCGCGCCTGACCCGCAGGTTTCCTCCGAATACGGAGGAAACCTGCAGTGCGGCTGACCCACAGGGCACCCACGGCCCGCGGCACTCAGCCATTCCTGGAGAGCCACTCCCATTGATTCTGCAACAGACTCCATCCGACGGAAACCTGTGGCCGAACTGGCGCCTCGCCGAGCTGATGTGCGGGTTTCCGCCGAATATGAGGGAAAGCATCCCATGGGCCTTGCGGCCCACCCGTGGGCGGATGAAAATCGCCGCAGCCGAGCGCTGCGGCGCTGCGGCGATTTTGTTGTTCGCTCCTTTGGCCTATTTTCATCCCAGCTGCGTCTCAAGCCCGACAGCGCGCGCCTGACCTGCAGGTTTCCTCCGTATTTGGAGGAAACCTGCAGTGCGGCTGACCCGTCACTCCGATGACCAGGTCGACTCGAACGAGGGGTACAGCGTCAGGCCGCCGTCCACGAACAGGGTCTGGCCGGTGATGTAGCCGGCCTCGTCTGAGAGCAGGAACGCGGCCGCGGCGGCCATCTCCTCGGAGTCGCCGGCCCTGCGCATGGGGATGTGCCGCTCGACCTGAGCCCGCTTCACGGGGTCGTCGATCCAGGCCCGGTTGATCGGCGTGATCGTCGCGCCGGGCCCGATGCCGTTCACGCGGATGCCGCGCGCGGCGTACTCCAGGGCGAGGCTGCGGGTGAGGTTCGCCATGCCGCCCTTCGACACCGAGTAGCCGAGGAAGCGCGGTTTGGGGATGATCTGGTGGACGCTGGAGACGTTGACGATCGCGCCCGGCTGGCCCGCCGCCAGGAACCCCCGGAGCGCCTGCCGCGCGCACAGGAACGCGCCGCGCAGGTTGACGGCCAGCACCTTGTCGAAGTCGGCGGCGGCCAATTCGTCGGAGTCGGCGGCGATCTGGATGCCGGCGTTGTTGACCAGGAGGTCGATCCGGCCGTACTCGGCGAGCGCCTGCTCGAACATGCGCTCGACCTGATCCTCCTTCGACACGTCGGCCTCGACCAGGATCGGGCGGGTGCCGGCCTTGGCCATCCGCTCCATGCACATCTCGACGCCGCGCTCGATCGCCTCTCGTGTCGCCTCAGCGCCCTCGGGCCGGCCGACGTAGTTGATGGCCACGTCGACCCCCTCCTCACCCAGGCGGATCGCGATCGCCTGGCCGATCCCCGAGCTGCCGCCGGTGACGACGGCGACCTTGCCCTGCAGGCCCTTCATGACGTCCTCCTCATCACTGTGATGCGGTCACGGCTGGATACGGCCGCGTCTTCGACTGACTCGATCTCGTGGATGCCCCTGCCGTCTCGCCTGCCGCCAAGACGTTTCACCCAGCCGCACTCGGCCGCGGCATGCCTTGGCAGCCCAAGTGCTACCTGGTCATACTCGCCGCATGAAGACGGCTATCTCCGTTCCAGATCCCATTTTCCAGCGAGTCGAGCACCACGCGCGGCGGTTGGGGCTCTCGCGCAGCGAATTCTTCGCTCGGGCCGCTCAACGGTGGGCTGATGAGCTCGACGGACCTAATCTGACCGCCGCGATCAACGACGCGGTCGAGTTTGCGGGACCGGACGAGACGGCGGCGTTTGTGCGGCGCGCCGCGGAGCGGCTCTGGGCCGATCCTCTGCCCACCGAGGTCAGCGACACCGGCCGGCGGTGATCTGCCGAGGGCAGCTGTGGTGGGCTGACCTCGGCGAACCGCGAGGGTCCGCCCCAGCGTTCCGCCGGCATGTGCTCATCGTGCAGGCCGACTCGTACGACCCCAGCCGTCTGAGGACCGTCGTGGTGGCCACTGTCACGACCGACCCGCGGCTGGCGGCCATGCGGGCAACGTGCTGCTGCCGGCGGCGCGGACCGGCCTGCCGGAGGACTCGGTCGTCAACGTCGCCCAGCTCGCCACGGTGAACCGCACTGACCTCGACTCGCGGATCGGCGACGTTCCCGCCTGGTTCATGTCGGAGATCGACCGCGCCTCAAGCGACTGCTCACCCTGTAGACGGCCAGGCCGCTCACCTGGCGCGGCACACCCGCAGCGGCTCCCCGGCAACGGGCGGCTCCCCGGCTGGAATGAGCGTGACCCTGCCTGTCCCACAGCTTTCCTCCGCTTACGGAGGAAAGCTGTGGCTCAAGAACGCGGCCTCTCCACTCGCCTACAGGTTTCCTCCGCATCCGAAGGAAAACCGCAGCCAAGCCCAGGTCGCCGGTTTTGTGGACGTTCACCGGACAGGGTGTCCGGTGAACCTCCATAAATGCGTGGAGGAAAGCGCCTGAGGTGGACCGGCTGGTGCCCCAGGTGGGCAGACTTCCTCCTGATCTCGGATGGGGCCAGGATTGCTGTTGCCGAACCGATTATCTCGCCGTGTCAGGAGTCTGGACGCTCAGGATGTGCTGCTTGGACCTCTGGGTCCGTTCGTTCGCTGTCGTGCTCTGGGCGCTTTCGGCGGCCAGTGAAGGCTTGCACCAAAAGATATACGAGCAGCACCAGCAATAAGACTAAGAATAAATCCATGGTTCCGCCCTCACCGACAACATCGCCCTGCCCACTCACCGTGCCCGCTGCCCGTCAGCGGATTTCGGCCCTGTCGGTCAGAGTGCATCCATCCGTCATCTGTGTCAAGTGAGAGTTGCCGGGTCCGGAGGGAATCGCCCGAGGGGAGATGACACGCCCCCCGCGCCAGCCATGACAACCGCCGTAGGTGGGCAGACTTCCTTCTGATCGGCGCCTACAGGAGGAATCCCGTGAAGCTCGGTTTGTACATGTTCCCGACTGACTACGCGATCCGGCCGGATGAGCTGGCCCGCGCCGCGGAGGAGCACGGCTTCGAGTCCCTGTTCGTCCCGGAGCACACGCACATTCCCGCCAGCCGGACGACGCCGTGGCCAGGCGGCGCCCAGCTGCCCAGGGAGTACCCGCACACCTACGACCCGTTCGTGGCGCTGGCGTTCGCGGCGGCGGTCACCGAGCGGCTGGTCCTGGGCACGGGGATCTGCCTGGTCGTCGAGCGGGACCCGATCACGACGGCGAAGGAGGTCGCCTCGCTGGATCACCTGTCCGGCGGGCGGTTCCTGTTCGGCGTCGGGGGCGGCTGGAACCGTGAGGAGATGGCGAATCACGGCACGGATCCGCGCACGCGCTTCGACCTGATGCGGGAGCGGGTCCTGGCGATGAAGGCCATCTGGACGCAGGACGAGGCCTCCTACCAGGGCGACTTCGTCACGTTCGACCGGATCTGGTCATGGCCCAAGCCGGCGCAGCGGCCGCACCCGCCGGTCCTGGTCGGCGGCAACGGGCAGAAGGCCCTGGAGCGGGCGCTGGACTACGGCGACGGGTGGATGCCGATCGCGGAGGGGGACCGCGGCCAGCTGGCGGCCCACATCGTCGAGCTGGGCGAACGCGCCGCCGACCGCGGTCGCGCGGCGCTCCCGGTGACGCTGTTCGGCGTGCGAGCGCGCGAGGATGACGTGGCGTATTGGCAGGGGGCTGGGGTCGAGCGCGTGCTGTTCCCCCTGCCGCCCGCGCCCGCCGACGAGATCCTGCCCCGCCTCGCCCGGTACGCCAAGCTCATCTCCAGCTAAGGGCCTGGGCACAATAACTTGATGCTTTCATCCGGATTTGACCTGGTCAGCGAGTCACGCGACCGTAACTTCCGCCACGTTATTCATGCCCAGGTCCTAAGCGCCTATGGGTACGGCCCGGATGTGGGAAACCGTCGGATCCGACGGATCTCTGCGGGTGAGAGGGACTCGGGCGCCGGTGGAGTGCGGGAAACCGTCAAATCCGGCGGTTTCCCACACTCCAACCCCACGCGGCGCCGGTGGCGCGCGGATCAGGGTGCTCACACGCGATCCGCGTCGACCTCGGCGAGGTGCGCCGCGTCGTTGTAGCGCACCAGCGACCAGCGCGGCGGGCGTCCGGGCACGTGCTGGTGGTGGTCGAGCTGCCACTGGGTGATCGAGGTGTTCTCGACGTGCAGGTCGACCATTGCGCCGTGGAAAGGCAGCCCGAGCAGCGCGATCATCGAACCGCCGACCACCCCGCCGTGGCAGACGACGACGACTGTCTCACCCCGATGGTCGAGGACGAGCCGGCGCAGCGCCCCCGCGACGCGGAGCGTGAACTCCGCCCACGTCTCGCCGCCTGAGGGGGACGCGAACGGATCCGGATCGGCCGGGGGCGGGTAGCGCAGCTCGAACTCCTCCCATGGCATCCCGTCCCCCTCACCGACGTGGATCTCACAGAACGAGCAGTCGGTGACGACCGGCGGGGCGCCGAGGGCCGGCGCGATGATCTGTGCCGTCTGGACCGCCCGGGCCAGGACGCTGGCGTACAGCGCGCTCGGGTGGCCGAGCTCGCCGGTGCGGGCGAGGCGATCGCGCAGCGCCTCAGCTTGGCGGACGCCCAGGGCCGAAAGGCCCCGGCACCCCTCGTGGCCGCCGACCACCTGGTCGATCAGCATCTGCGCATCGCCGTGGCGGATCAGCACGATGCGGGTGGTCTCGGCCATGGTCAACTCCTCTGCGCTGCTCACCTGGTCTATTGCGAGTAGACACCGTACGCATCATCCGCGCATAGGTGCGCAGGCGACGGTCAAGACCTGCCCGCAGCAAGGCGCGCGAGGGCGAGGAGGCCTTCACGGAGCAGATCGGCCCTGCCCGTGTGGTGCGCGTAGATCGTCACCGCCACGGAGTGGTGGAGCGCCCGCAGCCGCGCCAGGTGCCAGGTGGGCTCATCGACCGGCCCGTAGGCCTCGAGAAAGACGCGGTGCGCGGATGGCGGCAGGAGGCTGTGGGCCGCTGAGAGATCGACCGCCGGGTCGCCGGAGTGCAGGTCGCCCCAGTCGATGACGCCGGTCAGACGGGCGTCGCCATCGACCAGCACATGGTCGGCATAGACGTCACCGTGGGTGAGCGTCCCCGCGCGGGGCGGGCGCGCCTCGCTCACACCGTCGAGCAGCCTGTGGAGCGGGCGCACGTCGGCGACCAGCCCGGCCTGCCCGACCTCGTCCAGCCGAGCGCGGTCCAAGGACTCGTGCCGGGCCAGGTCCATCCGGCCGATCTCGTCCGTGGGCAGGTTGAGCCCCTCCGCCGGAATCGCGTGGAGCGTGGCGAGGAAGCGGGCGAGAGGCTCGGTGGCCAGGAGGCGCTCCGCCTCAGTGAGCGTGGCGGCGCTGGCGGTGCGTCCCGGCAGCATCGGGTAACCGGCGAACGGCCACCCAAAGCGCTCGTCCGGCTGGCCCACAAAGGTCGGGACGGGCACCGCGAGGGGCAGGAGGGGCGCGATCGCGGGGAGCACGCGAGCCTCCCGGACGATGAGATCGACCGCGATCCGCCGGCGGGGGAAGCGGAAGACCCAGCCGCGGTTCACCAGGTAGGCGGTGTTGTCCCAGCCGGCGCCCAGCGGCTCGACCGCGGCGGGCGCCAGCCGGGGGAACTGATCCTCGATCAGCCCTTGCGCCAGCTGGGGCGACACGACCCGCTCGGCGTCCCAGAGCTGGCTCACCTGGCCAGGATCACCCGGGCGGGCGCGCCGTCCGCGCCGGGGATGAGCAGGGGCAGGCAGCGCAGCTCGTAGGCGCCGGGCTCGACTCCTCGCAGGTCCAGGCCCTCCAGGATCACGACGCCAGCGCCCAGCAGCACCAGGTGCGTAGGCGCGGGGTCGGCGGCCGGCGCGATCGACAGGTAGTCGATCCCGACCAGGCGGACCCCACGGGCGACGAGCAGCTCAGCCGCCCGCGGTGTCAGGCCGATGAAGTCCGGTGAAAAGCGGTCCAGGTCCCACAGGCGCGAGTTGTCGGTCTTGAGCAGCACCCGCTCCGCGCCTTCGGGGATGTCCACCCTGTCCAGATCCCGGGTGTGTCCCGTCGCGTCGATCACCCAGGCCGGGCCGAGCATCGCGTCCAAGGGCAGCATCTCCACCCCGCCCGCGCCGGGGATGAAATGCAGCGGCGCGTCCACGTGCGTGCCCGTGTGCGAGCCCATGCCGAGCCGGCTCACATTGCACAGGTCCCCCGCGGCGATCGCGGCGTGCGAGGAGATCCGCACGTCAGGGTCCCCCTCGTAGGTGACCATGCCAGGCCGGATCTTCACGGTGACATCGATCAGCTCCATAGGCGCCCATCGTGGCATGCTCTGTACGATGACTGAGCCGATTGTGGGCGTTGTGATGGACAGCGACTCGGACCTGCCGGTGATGCGGGACGCGGTTGAGGCGCTGCGCGAGTTCGACCTGGCCGCCGAGAGGCGGGTCCTGTCGGCCCACCGGACCCCGGACGAGACGATCGCCTGGGCGCGGGCCGCCGAGAGGCGGGTCCTGTCGGCCCACCGGACCCCGGACGAGACGATCGCCTGGGCGCGCCAGGCCGCCGAGAGGCGGGTCCTGTCGGCCCACCGGACCCCGGACGAGACGATCGCCTGCGCCCCCCAGGCCGCCGAGAGGCGGGTCCTGTCGGCCCACCGGACCCCGGACGAGAC
>JBOGEA010000103.1:0-16142 GCA_050743205.1 Egibacteraceae bacterium
GCGGTATACCGCCGCGATCCAGCACACAACCGCCCACCCAGAGGACGTGACCGCGACGCGTGCAACCCGACCCGCCAGACTTGACTCACGCGCAACGATTTCCGGGCTTCGAGACCTCTGGACACGCGCTATGACGCCGGCGTATGCGGCGGCGAGACCGAAGACGAACGGCACGTCCCGCGCCGACGCTGGGCGGACAGCCTTTCGTGGCAGGGTTCGTGACGAACCCTGGCCTGCGCACAGGCATGACGCTGGTCGACGACCTGCGTGCCTCATACAGCTTCCAGGTGCCCCGGCGAACAGACGCTCAGGTCTCGCCGGACAGACCGATGAGGGCCAGGTCACGTCCCTCGGTGCGCTGCCCAACCAGGCCCGATCGCTGACGCTGCCCACACAGAGGGACGCCGGGTCGCGCGGCGATTCGTTCGTCCCACGCTTCGAGTTGGACGGCATCCCGTCAGCCGGCACGACCGCCGATGAACGCTTTCACGGAGGCGGGCAGCGGCACGCCAGCGGGCAGGCGCGGGTCCGCCGCAGGCGTGCGGGGCCGCGGCGCGAGCGGGACGACCCCGGCCCAGACCGGCAGCGCGTAGTCCTCGTCCTCGTCTTTCGGCGGGCCCGTGCGGACCTTGACCGAGGCCTCGCTCAGGGGAACGGCCAGCACGGTGGTGGCGGCGAACTCCTTGCGGGTGGGTGGGCGCACCTCGGTCCAGCGCCCGGGCACCAGGTGCTCGGCGATCACACGCAGGGCCACGAGCTTCTCCGCGGGGTCGGTGATCGGCGTGGCGGTGCCGAACACGACCGCCGACCGGTAGTTCATCGAGTGGTGAAAGATCGACCTGGCGAGCACCAGGCCGTCAAGCAGCGTGACGGTCACGCACACATCGACGCCCTCGGCGAGGGTCCGCATCATGCGACTGCCGGTCGAGCCATGAAGGTAGAGCCGCTCGCCCGCCCGGCCGTAGGCGGTGGGGATCACGACCGGATGCCCCTGGTGAACGAACCCGACGTGGCAGGTCAGCCCCTCGTCGAGCACGTCGTAGAGCGCGTTCGCTCCCGTGGCCGCCCGCTCGGGCAGCCTGCGAATCCGCGTCCGCTCTGTGACTCCCAACTCACCCATGCGCCACCTCTGTTATAGTACAGATATCATGTCTGTACAGTATCAGGCTAGAGGCCGGTCGGCGAGTGAGATCGCGGCGTCTGTCGAGGCCGGGATCGCCGGAGGGCAGCTCTCTCCAGGAGACACGCTCGCCTCGGTCCGAACGCTCGCGACATCGCTCGGGGTCAGCCCCGCCACGGTCTCGGCCGCCTACCAGCAGCTCCGTACAAGGGGCGTCGTCGTGTCCCTCCCCCGCCGGGGTGTGCGCGTGGCGCCGCGCCCGCCGGTCGCGCTGCGCGCGGGGGGAGGACTCCCCAAGGGCGTGCGCGACCTGGCGACCGGCAGCCCGGATCCGGCGCTGCTGCCCCATCCCCGGCCGGCGGTCCTTCGGCCCCTGCTGTATGGCGAGGAGCCGGTCCTCGCGCTGCTGGCCGACCTCGCGCGCGATCAGCTGCGTGCCGACGGCGTCCCAGCTGAGGGGATCGGCGTGGTCGGCGGCGCGATGGACGGGATCGAGCGGGTCCTGGGAGCCCACCTGCGCGTAGGGGACCGCGTCGCCGTCGAGGACCCTGGCTACACCGGCGTGCTCGACCTCGTGCGCGCGATGGGGCTGGAGCCGATCGGGGTTCCGCTCGACGAGCGGGGGCTGCGCCCCGGTCGGCTCGCGCCCGTCCTCGACGTGGGGGTCGCCGCGCTGGTCCTCACGCCGCGCGCGCAGAACCCGACCGGCGCGGCGATGGATGCGTCTCGCGCTGCCGAGCTGTCGGCGGCGCTCGACGCGCATCCCGGCGTGCTCGTGATCGAAGACGACCACGCCGGCCCAGTGGCGGGAGCCGCCTACCACACGGTGACCGCAGCGCGGTTCAGGTGGGCGGTGACCCGTTCGGTCTCAAAGTCGCTGGGCCCTGACCTTCGCCTGGCGGTCCTGGCCGCCGACCCGGTCACGCTGGCGCGCGTGGAGGGCCGCCAACGACTGGGCACCGGCTGGGTCAGCTGGGTCCTGCAGCGGCTCGTCGCCGACCTGTGGACCGACAACGAGGTCACTCGCCAGCTCACCCACGCCACTGAGGTCTACGCGAGGCGGCGGGCCGCGCTGATCGCCGCCCTCGCCGCCCGGGGGATCGCCGCGACAGGCCGATCAGGCCTCAACGTGTGGGTCCCCGTGCCCGAGGAGGGCCCCGTCATCTCCGGCCTCCTGGGCGCCGGCTGGTCGGTGCGGCCGGGCGAGCCCTACCGCCTCGCCACCCCACCCGCCGTCCGCATCTGCACAGCTGCCCTCCACGAGGAAGACGCCGCACAACTCGCCGCTGACCTCGCCGCCCTGTACTCGCCCCCAGCGCGGACCCACCCCGCCTGACCCGGTCCGGCACCTGGGGCCGCCAGACTGACCAGCAGCTTTCTCATCGCTGTGACGGGAATCCGCGGGTCAACTCGGCGAGACGGCGGTTCGACCACAGCTACAGCTTTCCGCCGCATCTGACGGAAACCCGCGGCTCAACTCGGCGAGACGGCGGTTCGACTACAGCTTTCCGTCGGATCTGACGGAAAGCTGTAGCTGCCATCGGAGCCTGGCCACCGCGCGTCAGCGCGTGGTCCACTCCTCCCGCCAGGCGGCCATCTGCTGAATCTCGGCCCGCTGGGCCTCGACGATCCCGCGGGCGAGGTCAGCGAGCTGTGGGTTCTCGCCATCCTGGAGCACCTGCTCAGCCATCTCGATCGCGCCCTCGTGGTGAGCGGTCATGAGCGCAAGGAACCGCAGGTCGAACGGCTCACCGTCCAGGCTGCGCAGCGCGGCGACCTCTGGCTCGCCCGCCATGCCCGGCATCTCCATGCCGCCGTGGCCCATGCCCTGCATGCCGCCGCGTGATGACGGTGCGCCCGCAGCCGCGAGCAGACCCGTCATCGTGTCGATCTCGCGGGTCTGGTCGGCGATGATCGTGCTGGCGAGCTGATTCAGCTCCTCGTGGGCCGCTCGCTCACCGACGAGTTGGGCCATCTCGACGGCCTGCGAGTGGTGCTGAATCATGCTCTGCATGAAGGCGATATCTGCTTCATTGAAGGCGGCTGCCTGCGATCCGCCAGCGGGCTCTGAGGCCTGATCCGTCGCACATGCGCCAAGCGCGAAGGCGCTGACGAGCACGAGGATGATCGATCGGAATTGAGTCAGTGGACTGCGCATTTGATACTCCTGAAAGGTTGAAGTCGCTGAAATGCGCGGCGCTGCGTGGTTCCCCATGTCACAGCGGACAGCGCCGATTCGGGCACCGCGAACCGGTGCCGAATCAACTTCTAAATCAGGAGGAGAATCCCGTCGTCGACTGATGAGGGACGGGCCCGCGCCGGCGGCATGAAGCCCGGTCCGCGGCGCCGCTGGGCAGCGAAGCCGCGACAGTCCTGGTGTGCGGGCCGGAACCGCAGGGCCCAGGGGCGGACAGCCACCAGAACGGGGGCGGTCACCAGGATCGCCAGGCACATGGCGGTCATGATGTGTGATGAGCCATGGCCGTCCGCCACCGTGTCGAGCGGTCCCGCGCTCTGCGCGTGGCCGAAGGGCGCCGTCGTCTCACCGGCCGACGCGGGCGGGGCCTGCGCCCCGACGCCCACATCGGTCAGCATGTAAAGGTGGACGACCAGCGCGCAGGCGAGCCCGAACAGGAGAAGCGTCGAACTCTGGCCAGCGCGTCTTGGCATGGCTTGACCGTACCCTCCGGAGTGGGCGGTCTACACCTCGCCTCTCCGCCAGCCCAGCGCCACGTCCACCGAGCCTGCGGCACGGATGACAAGCGTCGTCGCCGAGACGCTCCTCCGCCCGCCACCAGCCCTCCCGTCCATGGCTCGTCGGGCCGCGGCGCCTCGCTGAGGAGGAGCCGGTGTGGCAGCCAATAGACTGTCGCCATGGCCTTCTCTGTTCCGAAGAAACAACCTGATCACATCCAGCTCGAGCACGAGGTGCTCCAGCGATGGGAGCGGCAGCGCACGTTCGAGGCGCTGCGCGAGCGCAACCGCGGCGGTGAGCCGTTCTCGTTCATCGACGGGCCGATCACGGCGAACAACCCGATGGGCGTGCACCACGCGTGGGGCCGGACGCTGAAGGACATCTGGCAGCGCTACCACGCGATGCAGGGCCGGCGGCTGCGCTACCAGAACGGGTTCGACTGCCAGGGGCTGTGGGTCGAGGTCGAGGTCGAGAAGGCGCTGGGGCTCAACTCAAAGCCTGAGATCGAGACGTTCGGTCTGGACAGGTTCGCCCGCGCCTGCCGTGACCGGGTGACGAAATATGCGGCGGTCCAGACCGCGCAGTCCGTCCGGCTGGGTCAGTGGATGGACTGGGACCGCAGCTATTACACGATGACCGACACGAACATCAGCTACATCTGGGGGTTCCTGAAGGAATGCCACGACCGCGGCTGGCTCTACCAGGGACACCGGTCGATGCCGTGGTGCCCGCGCTGCGGCACCTCGCTGTCCCAGCACGAGCTGGCCGACTCGTACTCGATGCTCACGCACCCGTCGCTCTACGTGCGCTTCCCGCTGGCCGGCCGCGAACACGAGCATCTCGTGGTCTGGACGACGACGCCGTGGACGCTGACCGCGAACGCAGCCGCCGCGCTGGACCCCGACGCGGAGTTCGCCAAGGTCGAGACCCTGGCCGGCATCGCGTACGTCGCCGCCGCCCGGCTGGAGCACGTGCCGCTGGAGGGCAGGGTCGTGGGCACGGTCCGCGGTGAGGAGCTGGTCGGGCTGCGCTACGCCGGGCCGTTCGACGACCTCGCCGCGCAGCAGGGGGTCGAGCACCGGGTCGTCGCCTGGAAAGAGGCGACGCTCGAGGAGGGCACGGGCATCGTCCACATCGCGCCGGGCTGCGGTGAGGAGGACTACGAGCTGGGCCGCGCCGAGAGTCTCGCGGTCATCGTCCCCGTCGACGAGGCCGGGCGCTTCACCGACGACTTCGGCTGGCTGCACGGCCTGGGCACGACCGAGGCCGCGCAGATGATCATCGACGACCTGGGCCGGCGTGGCCGGCTGGTCGACGCCGGAGAGATCACACACCGCTACCCGGTGTGCTGGCGCTGCGGGCACGAGCTGATCTTCCGCCTGGTCGAGGAGTGGTTCATCAACTGCGGCGAGCTGCGCCAGCCGATGATCGACGCCGCCCGCACCGTCGAGTGGACCCCGCCGCAGTACGGCAAGCGGATGGAGGACTGGCTGCGGAACATGGGCGACTGGTGCATCAGCCGCCGCCGCTACTGGGGCCTGCCGCTGCCGTTCTGGTACTGCGAGGACGGCCACCTCACGATGGTGGCGTCCAAGCGCGAGCTGCTCGACCGGGCGCTGTCGGGGGTCGAGGGGCTGGAGGAGCTGCACCGCCCGTGGATCGACGGGATCACGATCCCATGCGGGACCTGCGGCCAGGCGGCCACGCGCACCACCGACGTCGGGGACTGCTGGCTGGACGCGGGCATCGTGCCGTTCTCGACGTTGGGCTGGCGCAACGAGCGGTGGGTCGCCTCCGGCTACGCCGAGGGCGCCGGGGTCGGGGTCACCCAGGCCGACCTGCCCGATCACGCGTACTGGGAGGCGTGGTTCCCGGCGGACTGGATCTCGGAGATGCGCGAGCAGATCCGGCTCTGGTTCTACACCATGCTGTTCATGAGCGTGACCCTGACCGGCACGGCGCCGTACCGGCGGGTGCTCACCTACGAGAAGGTCAACGACGAGACGGGCCGCCCTATGCACAAATCGTGGGGCAACGCGATCTGGTTCGACGACGCAGTCGAGTCGATGGGCGCCGATGTCATGCGCTGGATGTACGCCGCGCAGCCGCCGGCCCAGAACCTCAACTTCGGCTACGGGCCGGCGAACGAGATCAAGCGCCGGTTCCTCACGCTGTGGAACACCTACGCGTTCCTCGTCCGCTATGCCCTGATCGACGGGTGGACACCGCGATCGGCGGTCCTTGCTGACGGGCCGGACCTCGCTGTCGCGCGGTCGCTGGACCGCTGGCTGCTCGCCCGCACGCAGGCGCTGATCGCCGAGTGCCACGCCGGCCTGGACGCCTGGAACTCCCCCCGGCTGGTGCGCGCCGCCGACGCGTTCGTCGACGACCTGTCGAACTGGTATGTCCGCCGGTCCCGTGACCGGTTCTGGGGCCCGTCGGCGGACTCCATTGACAAGGCCGCGGCCTACGAGACGCTGTGGTACGCGCTGGTCCAACTGGTTCGCTGTATCGCGCCGGTCGTGCCGTTCCTGGCCGACGAGCTGTGGCAGCTGCTGGTCGTAGACGTCTGCGAGGACGCCGAGCCCAGCGTGCACCTGACCCGCTACCCAGTCGTGGCCGAGGCGCTGCGCGACGACCAGTTGCTCACCGACATGGCCCGGGTCCGCGACGTCGTCGTCGCCGGGCGCGCCGCCCGCGAGCAGGCCCAGATCAAAAACCGCCAGCCGCTGCCGGCGCTGCTCGTGGCGACCGGCTCGCCGGCGCTGCGCGATGTCCTCAACGCCTACGGCGACCTCGTCGCCGCCGAGCTGTCCGTCAAACAGGTCCGGCTCGTCGCCTCGTCTCAAGCCTTCGCCCAGACCGAGGTCACCCCCAACTTCCGCGTCTGCGGCCCCAAATACGGGCCGGACGCCCGCGAGATCCAGCGGCTGCTCCGCGCACTTGAGTTCCAGTGGGAAGGCGACCGGCTCAAGGTCGGCTCATGGACGCTGGAGCCCGGCGAGTTCGACGTGCGCACCCGCGCCCGCCCAGGCTTCGCCGTGGCCGAAGGCGACGGCTTCGCCGTGGCGCTGGACACCACGATCACGCCCGAGCTGGCCCGCGAAGGCGCCGCCCGCGACCTCATCCGCGCGGTCCAAGAGCTGCGCAAACAGGCCGACCTCGAGCTGACCGACCGCATCCACATCACCTACCCCCCCGCCGACCGCGACACCTTCGCGGCCCTGGGCGACTGGATCCGCGCCGAAACCCTCGCCGACACCGCCACCGAGGGCCCCGACCTGGCCATCTCCACAGGCTGAGCCGTGACCCAGATCACCTTCGAGATCGTGGACGGCAAGATCCGCTACAACGGGCGCACCCTGGCGGAATGGGTGCCTGTTGCCGTCGCCGACCTCGTCGCCGCCGCCGACCCCCTGCGGATCGTGCTGTTCGGCTCCGTCGCCCGCGGCGACGACGGCCCCGACAGCGACTTGGACCTGCTCGTGGTCCTGCCCACCATCGACCACACCCAACGGCACCGGCTGATGGCGGATCTTCGGGTGGCGATCACCGTGCCAGCCCCGATCGACGTGTTCGTGACCGACCCCGAGGAGATCGAACGCCGCAAGGACCTCATCGGCTCCTTTCTGTACTGGCCCACCCGAGAGGGGCGGGTGGTCTATGAGCGGGCCGCCTGATGCCGGTCGCGCGCGTCGCTGGCTCGGCGAGGCCGCAGAGGACCTCGAGGCCGCCCGCCGAATCGCGGCAGACGAGGAGCTGCCAGCTCGGCTCGCGTGCTTCCTCGCCCACCTCGCCGCCGAGAAGACCTTGAAGGCAAGCCTAATCGACTTGGATGTGCCGTTCCGCAAGACGCACGACCTGATCGAACTGTTCCGCATGGAGTTCAGCGAAGCGGACCTCAAGCGCCTCAACCCATGGGCCATCGATGGCAGGTACAACGACCACCTCATCGAGACCTGATCGGGCAACCGCGCGAGTTGGTCGATCTCGCCCGCCACGCGCTCGACACCATCGAGCCTCACCTCGCACCACCACCTGCTCGCGATTGACCTCGACGTTTCGCGCGTCCGGGCAAGCTGACGCCCGACAGATCAGACCGGTTCTGGGGGCCGTAGTCGCCTCCTGTGCCGGAACGGCCGACTCACCACGGGGAGCGCGAGGCCTTCGCCCAGACCGAGGTCACCCGAACTTCCGCGTCTGCGGCCCCAAGTACGGGGCGGACGCGCCAGATACGCGGCTGCTCGGCACGGTTGAGTTCCAGCGGCAGGGCGAACGGCTCAAGGTCGGCTCGTGGACGTTGGAGGCCGGCGAGTTCGACGTGCGCACCCGCGGTCGCTCCGGGTTCGCCGTGGTGCTGGACACCACGATCACCCCCGAGCTGGCGCGCGAGGGCGCCGCCCGCGACCTCATCCACCGAAGGCCCACCTTCTTCATCCCCCACCTGACCTGATTGAAATCGTACGCTGTATGGTACGGTGAGAACCCACCGAGCGTGGGACCAGAGGGGATATTCCAATGCTGACCAAACTCGAAGCCGAAGGATTCAAGAACCTACTCGGGCTCAATGTCGAGTTCGGGCCGTTCACCTGCATCGCCGGAGAGAGCGGCGCAGGTAAATCCAATGTCTTCGACCTGATTCAGCTGCTCTCCTTGCTGGCTGACCGTTCCCTGATGGAGGCTGCGCAGGAGGTGCGGTCGACGCGAGACGAGCGCACGGGTGATCCGCGCGACATGTTTTGGAATGGCCACCAGCGAGACAATCTTCAGATGTATCTTGCCGCCGAGATGATCGTCCCGCGTCATGTGGAAGACGATTTTGGCAGGCCCACGAGCGCCAGCATTACCTTCCTCAGGTATGAGCTGAGCATCGGTTACGACCCTCCGCACGGCTTGGAGCGGCAAGGGCGACTGCTGCTTTTGAGCGAATCCCTGCGTCACATCAACATCGGCGACGCCCCGCGTCGCCTCGGTTTTCCCCACTCTCCAGTCCACTTTCGCAAGAATGTAATAACCGGGCGACGCAGTGGCCAAGCGTTCATTTCCACGACCGGACATGACGGAGACGCGGTCATCACCGTTCACCAGGATGGAGGCAGTAGGGGTCAGCCCAGGAAGGCATCCGCCGCCCGTGCCCCCGCCACAGTCGTGAGCACGGTCACTGGCGCGGATGATCCCACTATCCTTGCAGCCCGTCGCGAGATGCAGTCGTGGAAGCGCCTCGCGCTCGAGCCATCGGCTCTGCGAGCATCAGATCGGTACACGGATCCGCAGGTGATGGCCCCGAACGGTCGACACTTGGCGGCTGCGCTGTACCGAGTTGCAACCTCCCTGAGCGATGACGATCCCGGAGAGGTGCGAAATGTCTACGCACGCGTCGCCAGTCGTCTCGCCTCCCTCACCGATATCAGAGTCCGCCGCGTGTATGTGGACCCGGACGACGCCCGCGAGTTGTTGACGCTCAAGCTCGTCGAGGCGCCTGGCACAGAAATATCCGCACGCTCTCTCTCGGAGGGGACCCTCAGGTTCCTTGCCCTCTGCGTGATGCGCGAGGATCCCAGCGTCACAGGATTGGTATGCATGGAAGAGCCTGAAAACGGCATTCACCCTGCAAATATACGTGCCATGGTCGAACTCGTGAGAGAATTGGCCGTGGATCCGCAGCTGGCTCCTGGCGTCGATAACCCGCTGCGCCAGGTCATTGTCAATACGCATAGCCCGGCAGTGGTACAGCTTGTAGAGCCGGATGACCTGCTCTTCGCGAGTGTCGGGCGTGTATCTGGCCCCGATGGCTCTCGAGCCAGAGGCTTACGGCTGAGACCGATCACCGGCTCTTGGAGGGCACTTCGCTCCGAGAAGGAGGTGGCGCCAGTCGACAAACTTGATCTGCTGCCGTATCTGAGCGGCCCACCAGAGCCCCTACTCTCGTTGGCTGAGGGGTGAGAAGGTGGCGTACCGAGGCGTCTTCTTGTGCGATGGGCCTTCGGACGCTCCGCTCGGCACCATCATCGAGCAGGTATGCGAGGAATTGGGGCGAATTATCGTTATTACAACGCCGGACTTTCGACGCTTGCCGAATCCCCCTGGCAGGATGGTCAGGAGCCGATTGCAATGTGTATACGATTTCGGTGACTTGTATGACATCATCTTTGTCCATCGCGACGCGGAGAGCGAGACAATCGATAGCCGGGTCAACGAAGTCCGCGAAGCAGTCGTCGACGTTCTCGGCGGATTGCCTGCCGTAGCCGTCGTTCCCATACGGATGACCGAGGCCTGGCTGCTCCTCGATGAACTGGCGATTCGGGAGGTTGCGGGTCGGCCGAGTGGAACAGAGAATCTCGATCTTCCTCCTGTTCGTTCAGTCGAAACGATCCCGAACCCTAAAGAGTTACTCAAGGATGTTTTACTCCGGGCCGGTCAGCCGAAGGACAGCGTCGGCGACAGACCTTCGAGCAGCGGTTTCCGGAACACCGGCGTCAGTTGATAGAGCGTCTGGATCCCAAGGGTCCCGTGACTCAACTGCGAGCATGGCAGGCGATGATCGAGGCACTGGCGGAGTCGCTGCATAAGCTCCCCGAGCAATAAGCGCGACCTGATCAGAAGGCGAGCGCAACAAAGCCGCATATCGAAGCGTCAGCGCAAGTCCATGCGCAAGCCATGGGGGCAACGCGATCTGATTCGACGATGTCGTCCAGTCGATGGGCGCCGACGTCGTGCGCTGGATGTACGCCGCGCAGCCTCCGGCACAGAACCTTGGGTTCGGCTACGGGCGGCCAACGAGGGCAAGCGCCGGTTCCTCACGCTGTGCAACACCTACGCCTTCCTCGTCCGCTACGCCTGATCGACGGGTGGCAGCCACGCCTGTCGTGCTGTTCGGCCGGCTCGACCTGTGGTCTGGCCGGTTGTTGGCCGGCTGTTGGCCGACGAGCTGTGGCAGCTGCTGATCGTAGACGTCTGCGACGACGCCGAGCCCAGCGTGCACCTGACCCGCTACCCAGTCGTCGCCGAGGCGCTGCGCGACGACCGGCTGCTCACCGACATGGCAGCAGTCCGCGACGTCGTGGTCGCCGGGCGCGCCGCCCGCGAGCAGGCCCAGATCAAAAACCGCCAGCCGCTGCCGGCGCTGCTCGTGGCGACCGGCTCGCCGGCGCTGCGCGAGGTCCTCAACGCCTACGGCGACCTCGTCGCCGCCGAGCTGTCCGTCAAACAGGTCCGGCTCGTCGCCTCGTCTCAAGCCTTCGCCCAGACCGAGGTCACCCTCCCCAACACCTCACGTACGACGTCGCACGTGGCGGCGGAGGATGACGTCAGCCGAGGGCTTCGTTCATGCCGCGGAGCTCGCGTTTGAGGTCGGCGATCTCGTCGCGGAGGCGGGCGGCGTACTCGAACTTCAGGTCGGCGGCGGCGATGTGCATCTCGTCGGTCAGCTGCTGGATGAGGGTGGCCAGCTCGGACTGGGGCAGGTCGCTGACGTCGGGCACGGCGTCCGCGCCGGCCCGGCGGCGCTTGCCGCGCAGGTTGGGCACAGCGGAGCGGTAGGGGACACCGGCCTCGGCGGCGCGGGCCATCTGGATGATGTCGCCGACCTTCTTGCGGATCGACTGCGGGTCGATGCCGTGCTCGGCGTTGTAGGCCACCTGCAGGGCGCGGCGGCGGTTCGTCTCGTCCAACGCCCGGCGCATCGAGTCCGTCAGCTGGTCGGCGTACATGATCACCTGGCCGTTGAGGTTGCGGGCAGCCCGGCCGATCGTCTGGATCAGCGACGTCTCCGACCGCAGGAACCCCTCCTTGTCCGCATCCAGGATCGCCACCAGCGACACCTCGGGCAGGTCCAGACCCTCACGCAGCAGGTTGATCCCCACCAGCGTGTCGAACTCGCCCATCCGCAACGCGCGCAGGATCTCGATCCGCTCGACCGTATTGATCTCAGAGTGCAGGTAGCGCACCCGCATCCCCGACTCCAACAGGTAATCGGTGAGGTCTTCGGCCATCTTCTTCGTCAACGTCGTCACGAGCACACGCTCGTCGCACTCGGCCCGGGCGCGGATCTCACCGATCAGGTCGTCGATCTGGCCCTTCGTCGGCCGCACGACCACCTCAGGGTCGACCAGGCCGGTCGGGCGGATCACCTGCTCCACGATCGTCGTGCACACCCGCCGCTCAAACGGGCCAGGCGTCGCCGACACGTGCAGCGTCTGCCCCACCCGCTCGCGGAACTCCTCAAAGGTCAGCGGCCGGTTGTCGCGCGCGCTGGGCAGGCGGAAGCCGTGGTCGACCAGCGTCCGCTTGCGTGACATGTCGCCCTCGTACATCCCGCCGATCTGCGGGTTGGTGACATGCGACTCGTCGATGACGCACAGAAAGTCTTTGGGGAAATAGTCGAGCAGCGTATGCGGCGCCTCGCCGGGAGCGCGCCCGTCGATGTGACGCGAATAATTCTCGATTCCCGAGCAGAACCCGATCTCGCGCATCATCTCCAAGTCATAGGACGTGCGCATCCGCAGCCGCTGCGCCTCGAGCAGCTTGCTCTGGGACTCCAGCTCGGCCAGCCGGGCGGCCAGCTCGGCCTCGATCGTGCCGATGGCGCGCTCCATCCGCTCCTGGCTGGCGACGTAGTGGGAGTTCGGGAAGATCCAGGCCTGCTCGACCTCGGCCGAGACCTCCCCGGTCAGCGGGTCCAGCTTGGTGATCCGATCGATGGTGTCGCCGAACAGCTCGATGCGGAACGCCAGCTCGCTGTCCGCCGGAAAGACCTCCAGCGTGTCGCCCCGCACCCGGAACCGGCCGCGCACGAAGTTCAGGTCGTTGCGCTCGTACTGCAGGTCGACCAGCTTGCGCAGCACCTGCTGGAGGTCGACCTCCTCCCCCGCCGACAGCATCAGGATGTGGTCGCGGTACTCCTCCGGCGAGCCCAAGCCGTAGATGCACGACACGCTCGCCACGATCAGCACGTCGCGACGCGTGAGCAGCGCCATCGTCGCGCGGTGCCGGAGCCGCTCGATCTCCTCGTTGATCGATGAGTCCTTCTCGATGTAGGTGTCGCTCGACGGGACATACGCCTCAGGCTGGTAGTAGTCGTAGTAGCTGACGAAGTACTCGACCGCGTTGTGCGGGAAGAACTCGCGGAACTCGTTGGCCAGCTGGGCCGCCAGCGTCTTGTTCGGCGCCATCACCAGGGTGGGCCTGCCGACCCGCTCGATGATCTTCGACGCCGTGAACGTCTTGCCCGACCCGGTCACGCCGAGCAGGCACACGTCCCGCTCGGCCCGCCCCAGCGCGTCAGCCGTCGCCTCGACCGCCCGCGGCTGATCGCCGGAGGGCTCGAACTCGCTCACCACCTTGAACACAGTCATCGGCGCCAATGGTAAGCCGTCCCTGTGACACAACCGCCAGGCGGCAGCGCTATGCGCGGGCGATGACCTCGCCGTGGAGGATGATGAACACGCCGACGGGCTGCGCGGCCCACGACCGCCAGCCGTCGGCGACCGCTTCGAGCTCCGCCGCGGTGGCGATCCCGTAGCTGACCGCCTGCTCGGCGAAACTGGAGCGGACGATGCGCTCAGCCCAGAGCTGGCCCCACCACGCGCGATCCGCGGGGGTCGAGAAGGTCCACGTCGAGGTGGTGTAGGAGATGTCGCGCAGGCCCGCCGCATGAGCCCATTCCAGCAGCCAGCGGCCCGCGTTCGCCTCGGCGCCGTTGCGCCGGGTCACCTCGAGGTAGATCGCTCTCCACCGATCGAGGCGCGCTGAATCCGGCGCCCACGTCATCGCCGAGCAGTCGGCGTCGCGGACCGCGACGATGCCGCCCGGCTTCGCCAGGCGCGCCATCGCGCGCAGCGCTCCGACGGGGTCGCGCAGGTGCTGGAGCACCTGGTGGGCATGGACGACGTCGAAACGCCCCTCTCCGAGGGACTCGCACGACCGGAAGTCGCCCTCGACGAACGAGACGTTGCCGATCCCCCGGTCAGACGCATGCGCCCGCGCCTCGGCGAGCGGTGCCACCGCGATGTCGACACCGACGACCAGGCCGGGCGCGACCAGTGCGGCGAGGTCGGCGGTCAGGGTGCCCGGCCCGCAGCCGACGTCGAGCAGACGCATCCCCGGCTCCAGCAGCGGGAGCAGGTACGCGCCTGAGTTCTCGGCGGTGCGCCACCGATGCGACCGCAGCACCGCATCGTGATGCCCGTGCGTGTAGATATCGCTGGTCGGCGCCGTCAAGACGCGCTCCTCGAAAACTCTGCCCGCATCTTCAATATGCCAGATGACTCCCTCTTGCCGCCAGGGGGATCCCCCTGTTGCCGCAAGGGCGGGTGGGAGTCACGCTGGCGCCATGGATGCTATCGAACTGGCATGTGAGCAGGTACACATCGACCGCGCGTACGAGCAGCTTGAGCGGCTGCGCGAGAAGGCGAAGACGCTGATCACAGGGGTGTTGGACCGCCGGTCGAGTTCCACGCACCAGGGCCGGTACGAGCGCGACGTGACCATGCACGCCGGGCTCCGGCGGCTGGCCGCCCTACGGCTGGGCAGCCTGCCGCTGGTGTTCGGGCGCATCGACCGCGCCGACGGGGAGCACTACCACGTCGGGCGGGTGGCGGTTGCCGGCGAGGATCTCACGCCGCTGGTCGTGGACTGGCGGGCGCCGGTCGCCGAGCCGTTCTACCGGGCGACGCCGCACGCTCCGCTGGGGCTGGTCCGGCGCCGGCACTTCCGCGCCCGGGGTCCGCGCCTGCTGGGCATGGACGACGAGCGCTTCGGCGCGGGCGGCGGCCATGCAGACCTGCCGCTGGTCGGCGAGGGGGCGCTGCTCGAGGCGCTCTCCCGCTCCCGGACCGGGCGGATGACCGACATCGTCGAGACCATCCAAGCGGAGCAGGACGCCGTGATCCGGGCGCCGCTCGAAGGGGTGCTCGTCGTGCAGGGCGGGCCGGGGACCGGCAAGACGGCGGTCGCGCTGCACCGCGCCGCCTACCTGCTCTACACCCATCGGACCCGGTTGGAGCGCACCGGCGTCCTGCTCGTGGGCCCGACCCCGGTGTTCCTGCGCTACATCGAAGACGTGCTCCCCGGACTGGGCGAGCAGCGGGTGCGGCTGGCGACGGTGCGCGACCTCGTCGGGTGGTGCGTCCCGACCGTGACCGACCCGCCACAGGTCGCGCGCCTCAAGGGCGAGCCGCGCATGGCGGCGGCGCTCGCCAAGGCAGGCGGCGGCGACAGCCCGCTCCTGACGCTGCGGGATCTGCTCAGCTCGCCGGAGCGGCTCGCCCGGGCCGGCGACGGGCTGCTGTCGGCCGAAGAGCAGGCCGCCCTGTGCCGCCCGGGCGACTGGCCGGGCTGGTCCGAGGCCGACCTGCCGCTGCTGGACGAGTTGGCCGCCCTGCGCCCGCCACGGCGCGCCAGATCTCGCCGGCCACGCCTGGACCAGGAGGAGCGCTGGTATGTGGAGCGCTTCATAGCTGAGATCGCGGCCACCCACCCGATGGACGAGATCATGACCCGCGACCTCTTCAAGCACGTGGTGGAGACCCGGCTCGAACTGGAGGAGTCCACGGACGACGCCGACGAGGGGACCTACGGGCACGTGCTCGTCGATGAAGCGCAGGACCTGTCGCCGATGCAGTGGCGGATGCTGACCCGCCGCTGTCCCTCCCGGTCGATGACCGTCGTCGGGGACCTGGGCCAGGCGACCGGCCCCTGGGCTGCCCAGCGGTGGGAGGACGTCACCGACCTGCTCAACGCGCACAGAACCACGGTGGCCGAGCTGACGATCAACTACCGGACGCCGGAGGAGATCATGGCGTTCGCCGATGCGATCCGGCCGCCGTGGCTGCGGCCTGCCCGCCCGGTGCGCCGGGCAGGCGCGCCGCCGGTGATCCAGCAGGTGGGGGAGGACGCGCTGCCCGCGGCCGTCGCGGCGGCGATCGCCGACGCGCTGGCCGCGGTGGAGGGCACGGTCGGTGTGGTCGCTGGCGACGCGCTGCTCCCCCACTTGGCCGCCACCGACGACGCCGACGGCCGGGTGACGATCCTGGGCGTCAGGGACGCGAAGGGCCTTGAGTTCGACGCGGTCATCGTCGTCGAGCCCGCCGCCATCGCGGACGAGACCGGACTGCGCGCGCTCTACGTCGCGCTGACCCGCGCGACGCAGCGGCTGACCGTGATCAGGACCCGGCCCCTGCCACCTGAACTCCGAAGGCGTGTCGGCTGAGCTCCGGATTCCGGAACTCAGAACGTGTTTGAGAAAGCGCGGCCTTGACTTGCGGGCGAAGCGAAGCGGAGCGCGGTTCAGGCGGCCAGGGGTCCGGGGGAGTCCCCCGGAGACAAGGC
>JBOGEA010000104.1:0-16139 GCA_050743205.1 Egibacteraceae bacterium
GCCACCGAGCCAGCCACCGAGCCGCCGGCCACCGAGCCAGCCACCGAGCCACCGGCCACCGAGCCAGCCACCGAGCCACCGGCCACCGAGCCAGCCACCGAGCCACCGGCCACCGAGCCAGCCACCGAGCCACCGGCCACCGAGCCAGCCACCGAGCCGCCGGGATACTGAGCCACCGCCAGGCATCATCGCAATCGTTGCAGGCGCACCGTTGCGTAATCAACTAAGCAGAGCACGCATGCCAATCAGGACCTGTTCGGTTCGGCGAAGCTGGAGGATCCATGAGCGATGACTTGACACATGGTGACCGCATCGAGGCGCAGATCACCGCTGGCGGGGACATCAGCGGCCAGGTAGCCGTAGGCAAGAGCATCGCTCAGCGGCAGGTTGTTCGTGGGGCAGCGGTGATCACTGAAGCCGAGATGGCCGAGCTGCGCAGTGCCATCGATGCACTGAAGAGGGAAGTCGCGACGCAAGCTCCCCCAGAGCTGCGCGACGCGGCGGTGGAGCGGGTGGAGGAGTTGGCGGAGGCGTTGACTGCGCAGAGGCCGGACCTGTCGACGATGGAGTATGTGCGGAACTGGTTCGCGAAACGTTGCCCGCGGCTGGTCAATTCGGTGACTGGCCTCGTCGTCCACCCCATCTGCACCAAGCTGGTCAGCGCTGCCGGCGACGCGATGGTGGCGGATTTCCATCAACGCTTCGGCGTTTTCTAGCGATGATCAAAGCTGCCGCACTCTGGAGAATTCTGAACCTGGGCCCATCAAGCGCAGCACCTACGATTCGCCGCCCTCCACGCGCATGACGCTGGCGACCCGCCTGACGACCGGCAGGGCGCGGAGGGCGCGGAGGGTGGCTTGGACGCCTGATTCTTTGGCGGCGTGGGTGATGAGGAGCAGTTGGGCGGACTCGCCGGCGCCGTCCTGCCAGACACTCTTGATCGAGACCCGATGGACGCCGAATTCAGACGCGATCTCGGCGAGGACGCCGGGCTCGTCGGCGACGTCGAGGAGGATGTAGTACTGGACGATGACCTCGTCCATGCCGCGGATGGGGCGACAGCTGGCGGGCGGGCCGTTCATGGGCCGCTCGCCGGACAGCATGGCCCGGGCGACGGTCACAAGGTCGCCGAGCACCGCGCTGGCCGTGGGCAGCGAGCCCGCGCCCCGGCCGTAGAACATCAACTCGCCGACCGCGTCGGCCTCGACGAACACCGCATTGAACGAATCGCGGACGCTGGACAGCGGATGGTCGGCGGGCAGCAGCGCCGGGTGCACCCGGACGCCGATTTCACCGTCGTAGTCCTGCGCGATCGCGAGCAGCTTGATCACGTATCCCATGCGCGCCGCGTGCGCGATGTCGGTTGCGCTCACGCGCGTGATGCCCTCGCGATAGACGTCGCCCGCGACGACCCGGGTGTCGAACGCGATCGAGGCGAGGATGGCTGCCTTGGCGGCGGCGTCATAGCCCTCGACGTCGGCTGAGGGGTCGCGCTCGGCGTACCCGAGCCGCTGCGCCTCGGCGAGCGCCTCGCCGAACTGCACCCCGTCCTCGCTCATCCTCGTGAGCATGTAGTTGGTCGTGCCGTTCAGTATTCCCAGGATCTTGCGGACCCGGTCGCCGGCCAGGGACTCGCGCAACGGCTTGATGATCGGGATTCCTCCGGCCACCGCGGCCTCGTATTCGAGCCGGACACCCTTGCCGCGCGCGAGCGCGAGCAGCTCAGCTCCGAGGGTCGACATCAGCTCCTTGTTCGCGGTCACAACGCTCTTCCCCGCGGTCAACGCCTCGGCGATGAGACCGCGCGCCGGCTCGATGCCGCCCATCACCTCTACGACGATGTCGATGGTCGGGTCGGTCGTGACCTCGTGCGGGTCAGCGGTCAGCCACCCCACCCGGACGCCTCGGTCCTTCGTCAGCGATCGGACCGCCACCGGCCCGAGCACCAGCCGCGCCCCCAGCCGCGCCTCGATCTGGGCCGCGTGCTCGTCCAGCAGCCGCACCACACCGGACCCGACGGTCCCGCACCCCAACAGCCCAACGGTCAGCTCAGCCATCGGCGACGAGTCTAGGGGCCTTGGAGGGCGAGACCTGTTGCGCGTCAGTCAAGTCTGGTGGGGTCGGGTTGCACGCGTCGCGGGTCACGCCGAGCTGACTTGTGTGGAGCATCGGCGACATATACGTCGCGGATGCTCCACAAAACTGCCGTCAACCCGCGCGCCACCCGCCCCACCCGTCCATGCCTCGTCGGACCGGGGCGCAGCCCCGTGAGGATCAGGTCTGCACCTGGGGGCAGTAGTCGGGGGTGTCCACGCCGAATGTCCATGCGACCGCTTCGCGCGGAGTCCGCAGATCCGGCGGTACGCGCAGCCAGTAGTTGCGGAACGAGCCGTCGGGCTCAGGGGTGGCGTTGACGACCTCGACCATGACGAGCGGCTCGTCGCCCAGCAGGGGGCAGCGCCACAGCGTGCCGTACTCGTCGGACGAGACTTTGCGCGCGCCCGCGTCCCGCATGTACCGCTGGACGCCGTACCGCTCGATCATGACCCTGCGAACGTCGATGCCCCGCTGGGCCTGGATGTGCGCGACGGTCAACCGCCGCGGCGCGCAGATCACCCACCCAGGCACCCGGACACCGTGCCAGGCCCAGATCGCCCAGCCATCCGGGTAGACGATCGCCGGTCCGTCGGCGGCGTGCAGCCTGCCGTCACTGTCCAGGCACAGACGGACCGGCCGTTCGGTCAGTACGGCGACGCTCCGAAACGGCCACCAGCACCCCGCGGCGCGCGCCACCTGCATCAGCCCGCGGTGCCGGTCCTCCCCCGCCGCCTCCAAGACGGCGTGGGCGGCCAGCCGTCCCACCTCACGTGGGCCTCCCAGGGAGTGCAGGCCCTGGATCGCGACCTCTTCTCCGGCCTCCTCGCGCACCGCGCTCCAGATCCGGTCCGCCACCGGGCTGTTCAGGCGAGTCACGACCCTGCTGTGGACCTGATCGGCGACCCGCGCGGCCGCGCGGCGCCGGAGCCGGAGCCGGATCCAGCCGGTGCGCTCGTCCCGCGGAACCAAACCGGCCTCCAACTGGGTCAGTCTCCACAGGAACGCCGAGACGATGCCGATCCCGATCCAGTGGTAGGCCCCGCCTCTCGCCGCCGGCTGCTGCGCGAGCACGACCCACGCGCCGAAGGCCAGCAGGCAGAGAGGTGGGAGCAGGCCGGAGGCGGTGGCGCGCACCCGATCCCACAGCCAGTTGCCGACCCAGCGCCGCAGCCTGGCCGCCTCACGCGCCCCGGCCAGCGGCGATTGGGCCCACAGGATGCGCTGCGGAGGCCGCAGTCCCGCACGTTGGTAGGCGAGCCGTACCCCCGCCTCGGCCGCCTCTCGATCAGCAGGGGCAGTGGACAAGCCGACCGCCAGCCACTCGGCCGCGGTCGCTTCGGCCAAGGCCTGCTCCGCCGGCTCGAGCCGGCTGCCGCGCCTAGTCGGCCACATACCGCCAGCGCGCGTCGCCGCCAGACGGCCGCGGCGTGTACTCCCGCTGGCGGATCACGCGATACGTGCCGGGAGGCAGTGTGATCGCGCCGTGCTCCTCATGCCTCAGCGCGACGGCTGTTTCGACTTCGAGGAACCGCTCCTCGCCGTCGCCCTCATACAGGATCGCCCCACGTTCGGCGATCGCGTGCGCGTGGCCGGTCGCCTCACCCTCCGCCAGCACGATGCGGCCCCGATCCCGGGGGGCCGGCACCAGCCCCGCCGGTAGCTGGCGCGTCGCGACTATCAGGACATCACCTTGGCGATACTGCTGTTCCATTGGACGTCACCCCGTCCCCGAATCCTCAGCCGGCCTCAATCATCGCCATCATCGAGGAAAACGTCCAGAGCAACGACGGCATCCAGCGTTTCACGTCGGACGAGGAGTTGGGCCCTGCCGTCGCCGACGAGCACCATCGCGGGGCGGGGCAGGCGGTTGTAGTTGCTCGCCATCGTGTAGCCGTACGCGCCGGTGGCGGCGAACACGAGGAGATCGCCCTCGGCAAGGTCATCAGGCAACGAGACGTCCCGGGCCAGCACATCACCCGTCTCACAGTGCTTGCCCGCCACCGTGACCGACGCCAGCCGCGCCTGCGCGCAGCCCCACCCGGCGGCTCGCACGGTGTACCGCGAGCCGTACAGCGCGGGGCGCAGGTTATCGCTCATCCCGCCGTCCACGCTCACGTACGTGCGAAGGCCGGGGATGCGCTTGATGGTCCCGACCGTGTAGAGCGTCACGCCGGCCGGGCCCACGATCGACCGTCCAGGCTCGACGGACAGCTTGGGCTCGGCGAGCCCGTGCAGCGCGGCGCCGCGGGCGACCGCCTCGCGCACCGCCCGCGCGTACTCCTCGATCGACAGCGTGACGTCGGCCTCGTCATACGCAATGCCCAGGCCTCCGCCCAGGTTCAGCTCGTCCAGCTCGACGCCGTGCTCGCGCTTCACGTCGGCGAGAAACGACAGCATCTGCGCCGCCGCCGCGACGAAGCTCCCGGCCGTGGTGATCTGGCTGCCGATATGGCAGTGCGCGCCGCGCAGCCGGATCCCATCCAGCGCCAGCGCGCGCGTGGCCGCCTCATGCGCCAGGCCCGCGGACAGCGTCAACCCGAATTTGGCGTCGTCCTGGCCGGTGGCAATGAAGGCGTGCGTCTCGGCGCGCACCCCAGGCGTGACCCGCAGCAGGATGTCGAAGGTGTGGTCCCACGCCTTGCCGACCAGGGCGAGGCGCTCCAATTCGGTGAGGCTGTCGACCGCCACCCGGCCCACGCCAAGCCGGGCGGCATACTCCAGCTCCGCCACTGACTTGTTGTTGCCGTGGAAGACGACCCGCGCCATCGGGAACCGCGCGCGGGCGGCGGTGTGCAGCTCGCCTGCTGAGGCGACGTCCAGATGCAGGCCTTCGGCGGCGGCGATCTGCAGCACACCGACGACACAGAGCGCCTTGCCCGCGTAGGTCACCGCCGCCTGGGGACCGAACGCCTCCCGGTACACCCTCATCCGGCCGACCAGATCGGCGCGGTCGAGCACGTAGAGGGGGGTGCCGAAGCGGTCCGCCAGGTCAGCGACGCTGATGCCACCTAGGGCCACGAGACGGGGACCGTCGAAGACCGCGGTGCGCGGGAAGACGGGTAAGGGCGAACGCGCAGCGTTCGCCGGTGGGTGGGGATCGGAGGAGTTCATAACTGCTCTCTCATCATCTCGGTCACCGATTCCGCCACCCGTTGGATCGCGCCCCTGTCCGCCCAGCGGTCCGGGTCGACCGGCTCGCTGTACGTGAGATCCTCATCGAAGTGCCGGTCGAGCGTGGCCACGACGCCCGCGTCGAGCACGATGAGGTTGGCCTCCTCGTTCTGGCGCAACGAGCGTGGGTCCAGATTCGCCGAGCCGACGCAGGCGACCAGGCCGTCGGCTGTCAGGATCTTCGCGTGGAGCATGGTGCGCTGGTAGCGCCAGATGCGCACGCCCGCCTCCAGCAGCGGCCCGTAGTCGGCCTCGCCGGCGATCTGCACGACGCGTTTGTCCATGTGCTGGCCGGGAACGAGCACGTCGACCTCGACGCCGCGGCCGGCGGCGGCGCACAGCCGGTCCCGCAGCCCCTCGTCAGGCACGAAGTAGGCGCTGGTGATCCGCAGGCGCCGCTCGGCGAGCCGGAACAGCCCATCGAAGGCCGTCTGCAGCTCGCTCCATCCGATCTGCGACGGGCAGTTCACGACCTGGACGACCGCCTCGCCCGGCTGGGGCTGCTCGGGGAAGCGGTCGGCCTCGTCGAACAGCGGGTGGCCCGTCTCCGCCCAGTTGCCCAGGAAGGCCGCCCGCAGCCCGTCGACGGCCGGGCCGCGGACGCGGAAGTGCGTGTCCCGCCACTCCCGCGGGTTGCGGGCGTCGCCCTCCCACTCCTGGGCGATGCCGACGCCGCCGACGAACCCGACCTGCTCGTCGCAGACCAGGACCTTGCGGTGCGTGCGGTTGTTCACCTCCCGCACGCGCAACCGCTTGAGAGTCCGGAACCATTCCAGGACGCAGCCGGCCTGAAGCATCTGATCGACCAGCTCCCGGCTCATCGAGGCGGCACCGACGGCGTCGAGCAGGATGCGGCAGCGCACCCCAGCCCGCGCCCGGTCGCTCAGCGCGTCCGCGAACTCGGTCGCGATATCACCGGTCCAGTAGACGTAGCTGGTCAGATCCACCGTCGACTGGGCGGCGCGGATCGCGTCGAGCATCGCGGGGAAGATCTCAACCCCGTTGCGCAGCACGTCGACCTGGTTGCCCTCGGTCGCGGGGATGCCGAGCAGGCCCTCGAGGGCCCGCCGGTAGCGTCGCGGGTCGCTCACATCCGGTCCGGCGCGTCGATCCCGAGCAGGCCCAAGCCGGTACGCAGGACGCGGGCCGTCAGGTCACAGAACGTGAGGCGGCTGGCACGGACCGCCTCAGGCTCCGCCCGCAGGACCGGGCAGGTCTCGTAGAACGTCGTGAACACGGCCGCCAGCTCGTAGAGGTAGCCGCACAGCCGGTGAGGCTGGCAGCGCCGCGCGGTCGTCCGCACCGCCTCCTCGAACCCCAGCAGCTGCAGCGCAAGCTGGCGCTCCGCCGGCTCGGCGAGCTGTGGGGCCGCGGCGAGCGCCACCTCGCCGCCGGCCCGGCGGAAGATCGACCGGATCCGCGTGTGCGCGTACTGCAGGTAGGGGGCGGTGTTGCCGTCGAACGACAGCATCCGGCCCCAGTCGAACACGTAGTCCTTGACCCGGTCGCTCGACAGGTCGGCGTACTTGATCGCCCCGACCCCGACGGCCGTGGCCACCGCGTCGACGACGGCCTCGTCCAGATCCGGGAGCTTCTCCCGCACCTGCGCGGCCGCCCGCTCCACGCCCTCGTCGAGCAGGTCGATGAGCTTGACCTGCTCGCCCGTCCGGGTCCTCAGGACCTTCCGATCAGGCCCGAGCACGGATCCGAACGCGACGTGGCGGACATCGTGCTTGTCGGTGATCCACCCGGCCATGCGCGCCACGGCGAACACCATCTCGAAATGCTCGCGCTGCGGGGCACCGACGACATACGCCATCCGCGTCGCGCCGAACTCCCTTGCCCGCATGCGGATGCACGCCAGGTCGGTGGCGGCGTAGCCGTACCCGCCGTCGGCCTTGCGCACGATCATCGGGAGCGGCTCGCCCTGCCGGTTCGTGAACCCCGGCAGGAAGACGCACCGCGCGCCCTCGCTGTCGGTCAGCAGCCCGAGCGCGGCCAGCTCACCCTCGACCGACGGCAGCATCGGGTTGTACCGGCTCTCGCCGTCGTCGTCCGCAGGGGTGAGCAGCACCCCGAGACGCTCGTAGACGTGCTGGAAGTACCGGCTGGACTGGTCGTACAGCACCCGCCACAGCCGCAGGGTCTCAGGGTCGCCGGACTGCAGCGCGACGACCCGGCGGCGGCTGCGCTCCTTGAACCCCTCGTCGGCGTCGAACTTGCGCCGGGCCTGCTGGTAGAAGGCGCCCAGATCGCCCTGCGACAGGGCCGCGTCCGCCTCGCCGACATCCAGCATGTGCTCGACGAGCATCCCGAACGGTGTACCCCAGTCACCGAGATGGTTCTGGCGGATGACCTCGTGGCCGAGGAAATCCCAGAGCCGGCAGACGGCGTCGCCGATCACGGTCGACCGCAGGTGGCCGACGTGCATCTCCTTCGCCACGTTCGGGCCGGAGTAGTCGACCACGACGATCTCGGTCCGCGGGTCCGGCGCCACGTCGAGGCGCTCGTCCGCCGCCATCCGGCCGAGCAGTGCGGCAAGTGTCTCAGTGCGCAGCGTGAGGTTGATGAACCCCGGCCCCGAGATCTCGACCTGCTCGCAGAGGTCGTCGAGGTCGACGGCGCCGCGGATCTCATCCGCGATCTCGCGCGGGCTGCGCTTGCGGGCCCGTGCCAGCGCTAACGCCCCATCCGCCTGGTAGTCCGCGTGGGCGGACCGGCGCAGGGCCGGCGGCGGCGCCGCCACGTCAGGCCCGGCCACCGCGGCGAACGCGGGCTCCAAGCGTCGGGCCAGAATCTCGATCGGGTCAGCCATAGGCCAATCATGCCCGCTCGCAGCTGTGGGGGCCTGTCAGGAAGCAGCTGTGCCAGTGGGACGCTCGGACAGCAGTCGGTTCACCAGCTCCATCAGGTCGATCGGGTCGAACGGCTTCGTCACGTACGCCTGGACACCCAGCGCCGTGCCCTTGCGCACGTCCGCCTCCATCGCCCGGGCCGACAGGAACACGATCGGGATGTGCCTCGTGATCGGGTTGCCCTTGAGCTCCTCCGCCACCTGCCACCCGTTCACGTTCGGCATCATCACGTCGAGCAGGATCAGGTCCGGCCTCGTCGTGGTGACCTTGGTCAGCGCATCCCGCCCGTCCACAGCCGTCACCACCTCGTGGCCCTCCATCTCGAGGTTCACCTCGAGCAGGCCACGAATCACATGATCGTCGTCAACCGCCATCACCCGTGCCACCCGTTCCTCCCAACCTCACACGCGACGGCGCATCCTACGCCCGCCCCCAATGCTAGGCTCCATCTCTGTCCCGCCCACGTAGCTCAGATCCGCTACGAGCCCTGGTCACCCGCCCCATCTGCCCCGCACATCGGCCGACCTGGAGCAGGCCGCGGATCACCGGGTCGTCGTCGACCGTCCTCACGCGTGCCACCAGTCCTCCAGACCCGCACCACCCAATGCTGGCCCTGAAGCCACCGCCGCTCCCTTTGGCGGCAAACCCAGCTCCTCCCGACGTGAGGGAAAGCGGGACAGTCGCCCGCGCTGCCGCCGGATGCTAGACTTTGCGCCCTGCCCCTATAGCTCAGAGGATAGAGCGCTTGCCTCCGGAGCAAGAGGTCGCAGGTTCGAATCCTGCTGGGGGCGCTCTCTCGCTGCCATACCGTGAACGCATGTTCGAGAAGTCATGTTCGTTCGACGGGTGCGCCAAGCCGCACCACGCCAAAGCTACTGTCGAGGCCACCGGTCGCAGGAACTGGAGTGCCGTCCGCTCGCCCCGCTCAAGCGCCAGCCAAAGGCCGATTCAGGGACGTGTAGGTCAAAGCACCGGACCGTCCAAACGCCAAGCGCCATCGCCAGGGTAGGAATGGCTATGTCCAGGAATACATCCTGGTCATGTCTCAGATGATTGGCCGGGCGCTGAAGCCTGAGGAGAGCGTGCACCACAAGAACGGCCTGCGCGACGACAACCGCCCCCCTCTATGGACCGCTGCTCCGCACGGCCATGTCCACGGTCAGCCTCGCTGACTGTGTGCCACATCAACTTAGGTCCTGATCTTCTTGTGCCTGTGAAGACGGGCCGCGTCGTCGGATCGGCGTGTGCCGATCACTGCAGTGCTGCTGCCCTGAGCTGGAGGTAGCGCTGTTCGGGGACGCTGAGGGTTCGGGCCGCGGCTCGCTGGTAGGCGGCCCGGGCTTCCCCGAGGTCTCCGGCCATCTCCAGAAGGTGGGCGCGTACGGCGTCGAGCCGGTGGCAGCCCGCCAGCCCGCCATCGGCGTCGAGCGCGGCGAGCCGATCCAGCCCGGCCCGCGGGCCGTGCGCCATGGCGACGGCGACGGCGTGGTTGAGGCTGACCGCTGGGCCGGGCGACAGGCGCAGCAGCAGCTCGTACAGCGCGAGGATCTGCGGCCAATCGGTGTCCTCGGCGCTGGCCGCCTCGTCGTGGACCGCGGCGATCGCGGCCTGGACCTGGTATGGGCCGAGGCGGGTGCGGGTCAGCGCGTGCGATACGAGGGCGACGCCTTCGGCGATGGCGGCGGAGTCCCAGCGGCCGCGGTCCTGCTCGGGAAGCGGGATGAGCTCTCCCGCGGGGCCTGATCGCGCCGGGCGGCGGGCGTCAGTGAGGAGCATGAGCGCCAGCAGCCCGGCCGCCTCACCGTCGTCGGGGACGAGCCCGCCCACCGCCCGGGTGAGCCTGATCGCCTCGGCGGACAGGTCCACGCGGTGCAGGTGGCGGCCTGAGGTCGCGGTGTAGCCCTCGTTGAAGATCAGGTACAGCACCTGGAGGACGGCGGCCAGGCGCTGGGCCCGCTCCAGTCCTTCCGGGTTGCCGAAGCGGGCGCCCGCCGACTTGATCTTCTGCTTCGCCCGGCTTATGCGCTGCGCCATCGTCGCCTCAGGTACGAACAGCGCCCGGGCGATCTCCGCGGTCGTCAGGCCGCCGACGGCGCGCAGCGTGAGCGCGATCCGCGACGCGGGCGTCAGCGCCGCGTGGCAGCACAGGAGCAGCAGGGTGAGGGTGTCGTCATCGCGAGGGCCCCGGGCCTCGCCCGGCGGGGGCGCCTCGAGCTCGTCGCGCGGCGTCATCGCCGCGGCCGACTCCTCCCTGCGGCGGCGCGCCTCCTCGCTGCGCAGCCGGTCCACGAGGCGTCGGGAGGCGACCCTGATCAGCCATCCGCGCGGGTTCTCCGGGAAGCCCTCCACGGGCCATTGGCGGGTGGCGGCGAGCAGCGCCTCCTGCACGGCGTCCTCGGCGGCGTCGAAGCGCCCGTAGCGGCGCACGAGCGCGCCGAGGACCTGCGGCGCATGGCGGCGCAGCAGGTCCTCGGTCCGCGCCGCGAGGGTCATGCGCACTCGGGCCCTTCCTGGATCGGCCGGATGACGATCGGGAACACCGGCCCTCCCTCGGGGCCCGGGCACAACAGGACGCGCTTGGCGATCTCAGTCACGCGCTCGATGCTCTCGCAGTCGAGCACCCAGTACCCGGCGAGCACCTCCTTGGCCTCGCCGTACGGGCCGTCGGAGACCACCGGCGTCCCGTCCGTGCCGGGCGTCACGACGACCGCCTGCTTAGGCTCCGACAGACCTTGAGCGTCCACCAGCTCCCCCGACTCGGCGAGGTCGTTGTTCACCGATTCCATGAACCCGAACATCGCCTGCAGCTCCTGCCCGGTCCAGGCTGGGGTGCCTTCGCTGGCCCTGCCGCTCATCGCGTCGTAGTCGGCCTGCCTGCCATAGATCATGACCAGGTACTTCGACATTCTCCTGCTCCTTTCGTGATGCGCGCCCGGTGTGGGCGCCACTCGCGGGAGACGTCGGAGCCGAAGCCGGGTCCTCGACATCTCAAGACAACTTCCCTTCGCGATTCGACGATCTCGCCGCCCGTGACCGTGCGGTCACACTGCAGCTTTCCTGCGTATGCGAAGGAAAGCTGCGTCCTCCGCTCGGCCCGCTGGTTTTGACGTGCAGGATTCCTCCGTATGTGGAGGAAAGCTGTGGGTCAGCGCCCCGAGCGGTGGATCCAGGCTACGGGCCCGACCTCCAGCGGCGCGCGCCGTACGCTTCCTTCACAGCGGGAGGACGCCGGCAAGTAGGCGCATCATAAGATCGCGGTTTCTGAATTTTGCTGAATGGAAGGGATTCGGCTGATCATGCTCTATGCCCTGTTCAAATTCGTGCACGTTGCCTCGGTGATCGTGTGGGTCGGCAGCATGCTCACGCTCACGGTACTGGGCGCCCGGAGCGGTCGTGAGCGGGATCCCGCCGGTGCGGCCGCGCTCGGTCGGGCGGCCGGCTTCTTCGGGCAGAACGTCGCCGGCCCGCCGGCGGGCTCGCGCTGCTCGCCGGCATCGCCACGATGGTCACCGGTCGGTTGGCGATCACCAGCCTCTGGATCCTCTGGGGCTTCGCGGCCTTGCTCTTGTCGGCGGGTATGGGCGCGACCGTGCAGCGCCGCGCGGGCGAGCGGCTCGGTCGGCTGCTCGCGACCGCGGGGCCGGAGGGTCCGGGGGTGCCAGACGCACGGCGGCGCCTGGCCCGCCTCAACTGGATCAACCTCCTGATCTTGACGTCGGCCGTGTTCGTGATGGTGGCCAAGCCCACGTAAGGCACCCGGCTGTGTAGCCACACGACGGCAGTAGCGCATGACCCAACTCCACTGGCCAGTCGGTCGCGATCGTGACCGGCGCTGGCTAGCCGCAATGCCACCAACTTTGTACCGCCGACAACGCCGCGACCTGGCGCGTTACGCGTCCATAAGGTCTCGAAAGCCGCTTATGTTGGTGGCATTGGGGCTAAAGGGGTCACTGCGACGGTGGCGCATGTGCTCGCGAAGCGAGATGCCTTGACGTATGACACCGCGATCACGGACGTCTGGCCGGAGTTCGCCGCCCACGGCAAGGGAGCCGCGACCATCCGACACGCCGGGGGAGGTTGTGTGCTGGATACGCGACGCATACGACGTATCCAGCACACAACCGCAGTCATTCCGCCCGCCACCGGCCCAGCAGCCCACGCCTCGTCGGGCCGGGGCGAAGCCCCGTTTGATGCGGATGCACGGATCACCCGGAGAGGCGACCACGAGGTCGCCGACGGATGCGTCCTCGATGCCCCACCGCTCCAGACCCAAGGAATAGCGTACCTGGCACCGCACACCGGGCGCTTGCCTCGCGAAGCGACGCGGGCCCACCCCCCACCCTTGACACCGCCAAGTTCTCCAAGTATTTACGCGGGCGCGACCCGTGCCTGCCGCCGCTCTCCCGGCCCGTGGAACACCACCGTCACATCCCGCGCAGGCTCGTTCCCGACGACATGCGCGCACGTGACGATCAGCCCCGCGTCGCTGACGACGAAACCCGCTCCCGCGGTCTCGCCCGACGCCCTGAGGACCCACACGACCCCGCTCGTGAGCCGGCTGGGCTTACGAGGCTGTCCTTCGCGTTCGTCACTTCCCAAAGCGCTTCCCCGAAGAGAAATATCCTCGGGGCGCACACGCCGTGTCGCAGCGCGTAATTTTGCGATGGAGCACGGTGGGCGGCGAGCTGGCGCGGTCGCTGCTGTCGAGCGCGCTCGGACGCCAGAAACGTCGTCGAGCGGTTGGACGGATCCATGGCACCCACGAATGCGCGCGGCTCGGGTGAGCATCGGGCAGACGATTCCGTTGGGCGATCACCGATCTCGACACGCTGGTCAGAACGCACAGCCGCCCACTCCACTCCATAGAGGGACCGCGAGCGGGTTCGACGGTCAGGTGCGGCCGGTCAGAGCCCTCTGTGGAGGATCTGCGTGGGTGCCGACAGCTCGCGGCGGACGCGGTTGCGGTGAGGCGTCACGCCAAGATGGCAAGACGTACGAGGTGGGACTTGCCGCGTTGTGGCAGACATGCGGGTTGCCGACGAGGATGAATCGGTCGTCGGCATGGGAGGTGCTCCCCGATCCTCTCCGGGCGCCATGCCCTCCTGTCCACGATGCCTGTCCACGATGCCTGTGCTGTCAGATCCACGACCCCTCCTACTGCACGTTGTCGCAAACTTATGCGACAATGCGCAGTAGCCGTTCGTTAAGTGTCATACTTTTGGATACCGACGTTCAGAAGGTGTGGGATGGTCACGGATAAGGGGGCGGTGGAGACCTGGGCGAGCCGTGTGCGTGTATGGATCGCCGGGGGAGAGCGCTACGACCTCGAGTTCAAGGGCGAGCGTCGCGGTCCGCTGAACGATCGGGACCTCGTCGAGGCCGTCGTATGCCTGGCGAACGGCTCGGGAGGTGTCCTGCTCGTAGGAGTAGAGGACGATGGTACGCCGACCGGCGCCCGGCCACGCCACGAGAGCGGGAGGACCGATCCCCTGAGGCTGCAGGCGCTCATCGCCAACAACACACAGCCACCTGTGGCCACGAGCGTGAGCATTGTCGACCTCGACGGGGCTTCGGTGATTGTCGTCGAGGTCCCCGATAGCCCTCGGGTGGTCGGCACCGCCCGGGGGACCTATGTTCGCCGCGCCATAGCGGGGGACGGCCGGCCAACGTGCGTCCCGTTCCACGCCCACGAAATGCTCGCGCGCGAGGTCGATCGTGGAGCTGTCGACTACGCCTCGTTGCCCGTCCGCGGGGCCACGTGGGACGACCTTGATCCGCTCGAGTTCGAAAGGGTGCGGCACCTGGTCACCGAAGTGGGCGATCGCGCGGACCGACTGCTCGCCGGGTTGTCCGACCGAGAGATCGCGCACGCGTTGGGATTGGTGCGCGACGAGGCTGCGGTGAGTGCCGGCGCCCTGCTGCTGTTCGGCCGCTCGGACGCGCTGCGCCGCTTCCTTCCGACACACGAGGCGGCGTTCCAGGTCCTGCGTGGGCTCGACGTTGAAGTCAACGACTTCTTCACCAGCCCGCTGTTTCGGCTGGCCGAGGAGATGTTCAGCCGCTTCGGGGCACGAAACCGCGAGGAGGAACTGCAGTTCGGCCTTTTCCGCGTCGCGATTCCTCTGTACTCCGAGACCGCCTTCCGTGAAGCCCTCGCCAACGCGCTCACGCACCGGGACTACACCCGCCGGGGAGCGCTGCACGTGCAGTGGGGTGATGACCAGCTCGAGATCTCCAACCCCGGGGGCTTTCCCGAAGGCATCCGCCTCGACAACCTGCTCGTCGCGGCGCCTCACCCGAGAAGCCCGCTGTTGGCAGATGCCTTCAAGCGGACGGGGCTGGTCGAGCGGACAGGACGAGGGATCAACCGCATGTTTGCCGAGCAGCTTCGGGTTGGACGGCCCGCGCCCGACTACGGCCGCAGCACCGACCGTGAGGTAGTGGCTCTTCTCCCTGGCGGGCCGGCGAACCTGTCTGTGACCCGCTGGGTGCTCGAGCAAGAACGTCAAGGAGATCGCCCTTTGACCCTGCCGGAGTTGCAGGTCCTGTCCGAACTCCTCCGCGAGCGGCGTGCCACCACGGCCGACCTCAATATCGTGCTACAGCGAACCGAGGCCGAGACCCGCAACCATCTCGCGCGCATGGTAGAGCGTGGATGGGTCGAGGCTCGGGGGGAACGCAAGGGTCGGACTTGGCACCTGTCCGCAGCCGTGTACCGAGCTCTGGAGGCGCCGGCCGGGTACGTGCGCGTCCGCGGCTTCGAGCCGCTCCAGCAGGAACAGATGGTGCTTGCCTATGTCGTCGCGCACGGTCGGATCGCTCGGGCACAGGCCGCGGAGCTTTGTGCCATCTCCCCGGAGCAGGCCAGCCGGCTCCTCAGGCGACTGGTCGCTCAGGGGAAGCTCGTCCGGCATGGAGAGCGACGAGGCAGCTTCTATGAAACACAGCCGCGTGGTCGGTGAGCGCTGCGTCGGCGCAGTGACAGCTGCACGCATGACCATGCGCTCCCACCGACTACCCCAAACCTCGCCGGCCGCACGATGGAGCCGGCGACGATGGTGGGATCGTCACGGTGAATGGGCCGCTCGGGCGGCGGCGGCCCTCAGAGGGGGGTCACGGTCGATGAACTCTTCGATATTGACTTCTATGCCCAGGCTGTCGATCTCGCCGAACAGGTTGGTCACCCCAAGGTCTCCATCTGGAGGCGGCTCACGCTCTGGTTGGCGTGAACCTTCGGGGTTTCGCCCAAGAAATAAAACGGCCTGGACCGGCTTCAGCCTCGTCTTCCTCGCGATCCTCTCCCGGCGCCACCACCAAGGCGCCTGGAGGACCGCTCAGCTGTGAGGATCGGCGCTGAGGGAGGCGGGGTAGCGGGCCGCGGGTGCGTCCGGGGGAGCGCCGGTGCCGGCGGGGAATTGCCCGCACTGGCGAACGTAGCGCCGGTCATGCCCGAGGTGTTCGTCCCACTCAGCCTGCGACAGGTTGCGCCCGACGAGGTCGCAGGCCAAGACGACCCAGGTCCCCGGTACGGCCCACAGCCGCGCCGTCTCATCGTCGCTGGCGGTGGCCAGCAGCGCGCCGTCGGGGCTGAACGCCACCTCGTTGACCCCGTGGGTGTGGCCGGTCAGGGGCTCGCCGAGGGGCTGGCGGGAGGCTACATCCCACAGCCGCACCGTCTCATCGGCGCTGGCGGTGGCCAGCATGGCGCCGTCAGGGCTGAACGCCACCGACAAGACCCCGTCGCTGTGGCCGGTGAGGGGGTCGCCGAGGGGCCGGCGGGAGGCCACATCCCACAGCCGCACCGTCCCATCGGCGCTGGCGGTGGCCAGCATGGCGCCGTCAGGGCTGAACGCCACCGACCGGACCCCGTCGCTGTGGCCGGTGAGAGGCTCGCCGAGGGGCCGGCGGGAGGCCACATCCCACAGCCGCACCGTCTCATCGGCGCTGGCGGTGGCCAGCATGGCGCCGTCAGGGCTGAACGCCACCGACAAGACCCAGCCGCTGTGGCCGGTGAGG
>JBOGEA010000105.1:0-16063 GCA_050743205.1 Egibacteraceae bacterium
GGGCGGGGTGGGCGGGGTGGGCGGGGTGGGCGGGGTGGGCGGGGTGGGCGGGGTGGGCGGGGTGGGCGGGGTGGGCGGGGTGGGCGGGGTGGGGCTGGGCGGCCCAGCAGGCCCACAGCTCGACGTCGGGGTCGCCGAGGAACGCGACGTGCCAGCGGGCCCTGCAGGCGTGGCAGGTGACGTGGAGGACGAGCGGGAGGTCGCCGACGCGGCGGGTGACGGTCAGCGGCGCGCAGTGGCAGGGCGGGTGGAGGGTCCAGCGGTCGTCGGCGACGCGGACGCGCAGCGACGACAGGTCGTCGCCGATGATCGGGACCGGGGCGGCCCGCGGCGGCCCGGCGGGCAGCCCATGCCAGCCGACGTCGGCCGGGGGCGGGCCGGCCTCGGCCGCGAGCAGCTTGGCGACGTCGCGGATCGTCTGGGCGGCGTCGATGACGTCGGCCGGCGGGCCGGGCAGGCCGTCGCGGCGGCGCATCCGGCCGGCGGCGTGTCGGATGCGATCGGCGAGGCGGGCCAGGTCGACGCTGTCGAGCCGGTCGGTGATGGGCGGCAGGTCGGCGAGGCGGTCGGCGAGCGCGTCGAGGTGGGTGTGGGCGGTGTCGAGCCGGTGGAGGGCCTGCCGGTCGGCGTAGGTGTCGACGTCGGCGTAGAGACGCCAGTCGGCGGCGGCGTTCTGGGCGCGGTCGGCGAGGATCGCGGCGTCGCGGGCGACGATCGCGGCTGACCGGCGGTCGGCGTAGGGGTCGGCTGGCGGGGGGATGTCGGGGCCGGTCACCGGCCGGCCTCGCTGTCGTCAGGCTGGGCGTCGTCGTCGGGCTGGGCGTCGCCGGACAGCCCGACGGCGACGCCGTCGTCGTGTCGCGTCGCCCGGGCGCGCCGACGGGAGCGGCACAGGCTGCGACGCTCGTCCTCGGACATGCCGCCCCACACGCCGTGAGGCTCGCGGGTGTGCAGCGCCCACTCGAGGCAGATCGCCTTGACGGGGCAGATGCCGCACACCTGTTTGGCGCGATCGGCCTGGTCGAGCGCGGGCCCGGTGGTGCCGCAGGGGTAGAACAGGTCTGGGTCGGCGTTCAGGCAGGCGGCGCGGTCACGCCAGCCGGTCGGCTGCTGACGCTCATGGCTCATAGCCGTTGACGGTAAACCCGCCGGCCGCTGTCAAGGGGCACCGTTGTGTCCCCTTCCTCAGCGGGTCTGGCGCCACCAGGCGGTCAGCTCGCCGCTCGGCGGCGTCGGCAGGAACCGGACGGTCCAGACACACTCACAGGTCGGGCAGGCGACGGCGGCCCGCGTCAACGTCGCCCGCTCGCCGGTGAGCCGGATCGGCCAGCGTGTGTGGCATGGCGGGAAGATGATCCGGACGCCGCCGCAGATGATCACCCGCCCTTGTTCCGCGCTGCCGCTGTGGCGTTCCCCCCTTATCCCCATAGCGACGACGGTAAACCCGTTCGACCTCGGGAGGGGACACAGATGTGTCCCCTCCCGAGGCTGGTTACGCTACGCGCCGTGGGGTTGCGGTGAGTGGATGAAGGTTGACAGCCCGCAAGATGGGGGACTAGAACACCCCCGGTCCGCATGCTGGAAGAGGTCGGGGACAGTCGGGTAACGTCTTCCGCCGCGCGGATCGGTGGAGGTCCCACCGTGGGGGTGAGCTATTGGGGGGCTGTGGATGGCAGACGAGCGCGTCGCCGCGCTGGAGGCCGAGGTGGCCAGCCTGCGTGAGCAGAACGTCCGCTTACGGACGGTGATCCGGGCCGCCGTTGCCGTCCTGACGCCGGCCGGCCAAGACGCGCCGTCGCCGGCCGGCGAATTAGCGGTAGAGCCGCATGAGGGTCTCCCGCCCGTCGGGTGACAGCAGCGGGTCGGTCGCGAGCAGGTCCTCAACCATCATCGCCCGGAGGTCGAGCCGGTCCCGCTCGGCCGGGCTGAGCGTCCCGGCCTCAAGCCTCAGGCTCGCGACGGCGCAGCCCAAACCCTTCGCGATCAGCGCGAGCGTCTCGCTGGTGAGCGTCCGCTCGCGTCTGAGCACGGCGTGGATCCGCCGGTATGTGGCGCCGGCGGCGAGCGCGAGCGTGGACGCGTTGAGGCCCTGCTCGTCCATGCGGGCCTCGATCACGGCGAGGACAGCCTCGTTGGCGTCGGTCGCGTCCATGCGGCGCAGTATCCCGTCCCGCGCTCGCCGCGCGCCATGATCTGCACACTTATTCACAGGCGACGTCACGTTTCGTTCATCGTGACTGATGAGCGTGGGCGTGGCGCATCGCGATCTAGACCTCTGGCAGTTCACAAAGGTTCACTGGCTGGGGTACGGTGCCGCGCATGACGAACCTGTCGCGGGTGACGGTGGCCATGCGGGCCGGGACGGTCAAGGCGCTGCTCGCCCACGACCGGGAGCTGGTCAAGACGCTGCTGGGCGAGGACCAGACGAGCGCGGCCGACGGCCGTCGGTGCGACCACGATGGAGCAGCTGGGTCAGGCGCTGGGGTGCAGCCGCCGGCAGGTCCACTATCTGCTGTCAGGCGAGCAGGCGTGCTCGCTGGAGCAGTTGGGCAGGATCGCGGTGGCGCTGCGGATCGCGCCTGAGGTGATCGCGGATGTGGTCCTGGCCGGTTTGGCGGCGGTGGCGTCGTGACCGGCGACGCTGACGGGGTTGACGGGCCGGTGTCGGTATCGTTGCCGACACCAGGCGGCCCGGCCGCGGTCCGTGCGGGCTGCCTGTGCCCGATCCTCGACAACTCCCATGGGCGTGTGGTGTGGAGGCGGCGGACGGCGGGACGCTGTATTGGGTGAGCGACGACTGCCGGTTGCACGGCCTGGACGTCGCGGCGCCGATCGACGAGACCGGCGGTGTGGGGGCGGGCGATGGGTAGCCGGCCGGCCGTCGAGACTGGCGGCGCGGTCGCCGATGTCGGCCGATCAGTTGCCGATCAGTTGCCAGCAGGGTCAGCCGGGGACGGTCGTCCAGCCGCCGCACTGGGTCTCGAACGCGGCGTCGGACTCGCCGATCTGGACGACCGCGGGTCCGCCGCTGAGCCCGCCGTTGGCGATGACGTCGCTGATTTCGCCGGACAGTCCGGACAGGCGCGCCCAGTAGCAGCCCTTCGGGGTTGCGCCAGGTGCCCGCGACGATGTCGGCGCCGACCTCGTAGGTGCCGGCGCCGTCGATGGGTGGTCGCGGGTCCCGCTGGAGCGGGCGGTGCGGGCAGGGCGGCGCTTTCGACGGCGGCCGGGGCGGGCTGGGCGCCCGTGGTCCCGCCGGTGCCGGTGGGGGCGCAGCCGGCGAGCATGAGCGCGATGATCGTCGCGCTGACGGCGCGCGCGCCGCCGGTGTCTGGATTGTGGTGTTGGTCTTTCATCCGGTTCCCCCTCCGGTATGGCTGCTGTGTGGGTCAGACGGTGACGCCGAGCCGGACGGCGAGGTCGCGCAGCCCCGGCGTCAACGTCTTGCGCTCCCGCTTCAGGCACACCCGGACGATCTCGTGCGCCTTCACGCTGTACCGGACCCTGTCCGGACAGTGGCCCTCAGCCTCCACGAGGGCGATGACGGCTGCGCCGTCATCGCGGCGCAGCGAGTGCGCCTGCGCCGCGAAAAGACCCAGAGCAGCCCGACGGCTGCTGGGCAGCTCATCAACGCCGATAACGCCGATGGGATCGGCCAGACGAAGCGCCTCGACCGGGTCGCCCAGCTCCAACGCCGCCGCGACCTCGTGCACACCGACGTTGGCCGGCCCAAACGCCTGCGAATAGTCATTTCGTCCGGGCCCCACCCGCTCTCCCGCTTCGCGTGCGCCGCGGAGCAGCCGCCACGCGGCGCACGCGTCAAGAGTGCGAGCGGCGACAATCGCCGAGGTCAACGCGAGCGAGCCCCACAGAGACCAGCCTTCGACCGAGGTCGAGGGGGTGGGCGCGATCCGATCGGCCGCGTCCGAGCACACCATTCCGGCCTGATCCAACAGACCTACACCGAGCAGGGCGAACGCGAGGTGCCGCTTCGCGGCGGCTGTCAGCAGCTCATCGCCAGAGCGCTGCGCGGCGGCGACGTAGCGGTCCGCGACGAGCAGCGCCAGCTCTCGCTCGCCGACCTCGCGAAGGAGGTCCAAGCAGATCTGGCAGACGCGTCCAAGCAGCGCCCATGCGCCGGGGGTTTCCTGTGCGGCTGCTGCTTGCGCATCCATGATCAGCTCAGGCAGGACACGCGCCGCGTCCTCATAGCGTCCGCTGATCCTCGCCCTGCTTGCTGCCTCTGCCCTCATGTGCAGGGCGGTGAGGTCACGCAGCTCCCGGTCCGCCGCGCTGAACAGCGCTCGGCGGATGGCGTGGATGCCTTTGGGCGGGTCGTGCGGTGCGCCGCCGTTGGGTGGCAGTTCGACGCCGCCGATCAGGTCGTCCAGTCCGATTTTGAGGATGTTGGCGAGCGCGAGCAGGACCCAGACGTTCTCGGCGACGCGGTCGCCTGCCTCGACCTTCTTCAGCCAGCTCTCAGAGCGGCCAGCCAGCTCCGCCAAGGTCCGTTGGCTGAGCTGGCGGCGTTTGCGCCACCAGCGGATCCGCTGCCCGATGCTGGCGGTAGATTGGTCCATGGCCCGGAAGCCCCCTCTGCTGGTTCGGGTCCTGGTCCCGGACGCTGCAACCTCGCGGGACCAACCACTTCCTGTACTGATGCGATGCGACTTTAGCGGGACGCGGCCACCCCTGCCCTGGCGCCCCTCAAAGTTGCGGTTCGACGTGGAGGCGCAGCGCTCGCCGGGCGCGAGGATGTCGGGGTTCATGCCCAGACACATCGAGCAGCCGGGCTCACGCCACTCGCAGCCGGCGTCGAGGAACACCTGGTCGAGGCCCTCAGCCTCGGCCTGCATCTTCACGAAATACGACCCGGGCACGACGAGCACGCGCACCCCGGCCGCCACACGGTGCCAGGTCGCCTCGGGCAGCCCATCGCGGATCTCACGAAAGGGCTGCGCGACGCCCACAAATGGACGGCCCGTCTCGGGCAGCGGCCAGCCCTGCCAGCGTCTGCGGTCACGCACTCGGGCACGCATCACGCCCGCAAGGGGGAAGACATCAGCACGATCATCGTCACTGTTGGGTATGAGCCAGCGGCCTTGGTCACCGAGGGATCGGGTGGTCACCTGGGTTCGGGCTCGTCCGGGACGGGGAGGTCCTCGGGCCGCTGGAGGTTGCGACCACCGCGCGGGCGCGGCGCCGCGGGCTGCTGGGGCGAGATGGGATATCGAGGGCGCGATGCTGCTGCGTCCCGCCTGCTCCGCGCACAGTTTCGGGATGCGCTTCGACCTCGACGTCGCCTTCCTCGACCGTGACGGCGTGGTCCTGCGGACAAGGCGGCTGCCGCGCAACCGCATGACCGCTGTCGTGCTCCGGGCTCGCAGCGTCGTCGAGGCGCAGGCCGGCGTGTTCGTCGTCTGGCGATTGGCGCTGGGAGACCGGCTGACGGTCGAGCCCGCGCGCTGACTCAAGCCTGGGGCTCCAGCTCCAACGACCGGTTGGCCGCCTCGACCACGACGCGGAACCAACGGAAGAAGCCCTCTTGGCCCAGCAACTGGAAGTCCCATGGCCAGGGGTCGCAGAACGATACGGGAGCCTCCCACGAGACGTCCCCAACCCGGAGCCCGATCGTCACGGTGCGAGCGGTCGTCGGCCGGCCGCCCACGCCCAGGCTCTCCGCTCTCGCGGTGGACAGGTCGATACCGGCGCTGTGCGCAACCCACGCTCCGAACCGGTTGTGGAGCGAGCCGGTGTCCATCAAGCAGCCGAGAGGGGCGCGGTCGAACCCCTCGACCTGGACATCCACAATGGGTCGAGGGGTGAGTTCACTCGCCCCTGGAAGAGGCCTGAACTCAAGCTTCATCCAGGGAACCCGCCCATGTCCACAGAAGGGTCGAGGGGCACACGAAACAGGGAATCCGCGTATTGATCATGGCGTTCCAGCCATCGAACGATCTCAGTCGGATCGGCGGCGGCAACCATCACGCTCTGATCCTTCACGGCCACGAACCGTCCACGGTGCGGTCGGAGCTCCGCGGCATAGCGCAGCTCGTCCTCAGTCCATGTCTGACCGATCGACGGCTCTTGCGGCGCCGCTGCGACGTGGGCCCGGCCAGTCGCGAACCCGAGCCGCCGGAGCACGCCACGGGCCTGGTTAGTGGTGAAATCCGCTCGATCGAGGCCGGTGACCAGCGCGATCACCTGCTTGGGAGGAAACCGACGCCCGCCGACGACCACGTAGTGGTCCCGCAACGGCTCCGGCAGGACGGCTCTCATCGTCTCCTCGACCTGCCGAGGATCGAACTCGAAGTCCCTGTGAGCGATCCGCGCTGACTCCTTGACTTTCTGCATACTTTTCACTGTAGCACCAGACGCCCTGACCCGCGATTGCTCAGGGGGCGGCGAAGATGTCGGTGCTGGGGATGCGCGCGAAGTCTTGTGCGTTGCATGTCCACACCGACCAGCCGAGCGCTTGGGCGGTTGCCGCGATCATCAGTCATGCGTTCCGATGGGAGTTCCGGCCGCTTGGGTCTCGGCCCATAGACGCGCGTGGATGCGAGCCACGGTCAGATCGAACGACACGATCGGCATGTGCTCGAAGAGCGATGTGATGAACGCTTCCCGTCGTGCCCGCTGACCGCTCGTCCGGGCTCGGCGCAGTCCGTGCAGCAGCTCAGAGGCGGTGATGGCCGCGATGGCCGCAGGCTCCTTGCCTTCTGGGAAGTCCCTGCCCTGACGCTCGGCATCGACGAGCACTGAGGTGTCTACGAGGATGCCCAATGGTCCCGGCCCGGTGCTGCCTGAATCTGGCGCCGCGCCTCATCGAGATCCGCGGCGAAATCGTCGTCCGGTTTGGGAGCGGCGTGCAGCAACTCCCCCACCGTGATCGTCCTCGGACCCGCTGGACATATCCGCGCCACGGGTCGACCCTTGCGGGTGACGGTGAAGCTGTGGCCTCGATGCTCCACCCGATCAAGCAGGTCAGAGAACGCGCGGGCCGCATCAGTCGCGGTGATCTCACTCATGGACATCAGATTTATCAGATTTCCGTGCAGGCGGCGATCCAACGGTTGTGCACTTCCGGGCGAATGAGCACTTCCGGCCAGATCTGTCACGATGTGCTCATCACCAGGCCTGGGCTGCCGCTGATCCACTCGGCCGCACGATGCCCCGCCGCAACCGCCAGCATCCTGTCGCGCTGTGCCAGCAGCTGACATCCCCGTGGACCGAGGGCCGCCCCGGATCCGCGAGACAAGGTCCCGTGCTCGTCTGCGTCGCCGTCATGGGCGGACATCGTACGCGCCCGCTGCTGCCCTGGGCTGGAACGACTTCACCTGGTCACGGCGGGGAGGTGACCGTCCACAGGGGAGCCGGGAGGGACGGCTGGCCTCAGACGCGGCGATGACGGGGGTTGCGGAAGACGTCGGCGAAGCTCGGCGCGATCACCGCGTCGACCCGTGCTGCTGCAAGCCCCACGGCGCGTGCTCGCGGGACGAGCCCGACCCGAAGTTCGGGCCGGCCACCAAGACGTTCGCGCCCTGGCAGCGGGCATCGTTGAGCACGCAGCCGGGGTCGGCGCGCCAGTCGAAGAACACGAACTCGCCGAAGCCGGTGCGCTCAGCCCCCCTGCTCTGCCGCCCCGTCGCAACCCTCGAACGCCCGCAGGCTCGTGACCTCTCTCGTGACCTCTGTGGGGACCCCGGTGACCAGCTGGTCCTGCTCAACCCGGACGGCCCGGCGCACGCCGGTCTTCGACCACGGCAAGTGACCACGAGCTGGCTTATCAGCCCACTCGGTGTCGGGATTGTCCCGTCGTGGCGGCGACCAGGGCCATGGCTGACGCCGTGCTGGATCTCGTGGCGCTCACGCGCTCGCTGAGGCGCGCGCCCTGACCTGACGCAGCCGCTCGTCCAGGCCGGCCACACAGTCCAGGTGGTCCCACGCCGGCGGGAAGGTGGCGCGCACATGTTCGAGCTGGTCAACCTGAGCGCCCAGGCCGTGGGCGTCGGCGATCTCCAGCCCAGTGGCGCTGCTGGCGCAGGCGCGCTCAGGCTCGCCGATACCGGCCCAGCACACCGCCAGCTCCTTATGCGAGGTCATCTGGCGAACCGGCGCGACCAGACCGCCCACACCCTGCTCGAACAGGCTCGCGGCCTCGGCGTGACGGCCCAGCACCAGGCTGCGCGCAGCGGTGAACACCTGGATCCGGGGACCATCCCAGCCGCCCAAGTGGCCGTGGGCGGACCACCATCCCCAGCCGGGCCCGTCGTCGTCGACGACAGCGACCGCTGCGACCGCTGCGACCGCTGCGGCCGCGGCGTCGAGCGCGCGCCCTGAGCCGGCCTCGTCGCCGCCGCGGGCCAGCTCCCGGCTCGCGTAGCCGTGGACCCAGGCCCGGGCCTCGGGCGGCAGCCTCCCCGCAACCGAGGTGGCGATCGCCAGCGCGGGCAGCGGATCCGGGCGCCGCCCGCCCCCGGGGATCGGGATGCAGGCGGACAGGCCGGGCAGCACCGCCTGGGAGACCAGCGCAACCGCCTCCAAACGGGGATCGGCGGCCTCACGCGCGAGGCTGACGGCCCTGGCGAACCACATGTCCGCTTGGGCGACGCCGCCGGCGTTGAGCGCGCTGTAGCCGGCAAGGCTGGCGGCGTCAGAGGCGACCGCGGCCAGCCGGGTGCGGGCGTCGGGCGTCAGCGACGCCTGGCGCAGCAGGGCCGCGAGGGTACGGGCGTGCGCCACGGCCGCGCGGATCACCTCCCCGCTGGGACGGTGCGTGTAGGCGGCGGCCAGATGGGTGGCGACCCACTCGGCGTGGTCGAGGTCGCCCACCGCCAGCCGGCCGCGTCCGGCGAGCAGCTGCGCCGCCTGCGTCAGCGGTCCGACCGGGAGCAGCGCCCCGGCGTGGGCGCCGATCGCCACGCCGATGAGGCCCAAAAGTCTGCGTCGGTCCACTTCGTGTGTCCTTTCCGGCTTGGTGGCCCACGTCCAGTGGGCCCCCGCGCCCGGGCCGTGACCCAACCCGAGCTGGGCGATCGAGGCCACCCCGAGTCTTGCGCGCAGGAGCCGGGCGTAGAACTCCGACGGGGCGTGCGCGCGGGTCTCCCATTCGTACACGGTCTCCCCGGTCAGGTCCGCCGGCTGGTCGCAGCCGTCCAGCAGCCAGGCGATGAACTCCTGGCGGGTCCGCCGGTCGGCCAGTCGTCGCAGCCACAGCTCTGTGGTGGCATGCGCCGTTGCCCCCGGTGTGGCCATTCCCACTCCTTCCGCCGACTTCCCCCGAATCCGGTGACGACGCAGCATAGACGTCTGCCAGCGCGACATGCCAGCGTGAAGGTTCATGCCTGCCGTGACGTCGAGAACAATCCCAGGCGCTGCCGTTTCGTCCATTTTTCAATAGTTCTTAGTTGGGCCCTTCGCGCATCTCTGAACTCTCACGCCCGCGCTGGAGGGACGCTGATCGTGTTCAGCGGACCGCCGCGGCGGCCGGCAAAACGAGCGAAGAGGAGCGTGAGCGATGAGCTGCTGGCGAGACCGTGCCGCGTGTCTGGACACTGACCCCGAGTTGTTCTTCCCCTGCGACGCGAGGTCCCGCGCTGGAGCAGGCCGAGCGGGCCAAGGCGGTGCGCGCCCGCTGCGACACCGCCGCCCAGTGCCTGGAGTGGGCGTTGGCGACCGGGCAGGACGCTGGCGGGCGGGCGTGATCGCCGCGAGATGAGGGCTGGCCGTGGCCGCCTTCCCCGACGGCGTGGCGGCGTCGGCATCCCATTTCGCCCGTGTCCCCGGCGCGGCGAACGGGCTCACCGGCCCCGCCTTCCAGACGCCGGCCCTCGGCGCGGGTGCCCGCGCCGCGCCGAGGGTCCGCGCGTCGCCAATCGCCGTGAGGTTGGGCGCATCGGGATGCCGGCCGACTCGAAGGCCTCGCACAGCTCTTCTGTGCTGGATCGGCGCAGCATGCGGCGCGGATCCAGCGACCCACCCACCGCGCCCAGAGGAGCCCGGCCTGGCGGCAGGGCACGGATCAGATCACTGTGCGGAGGTGAGGGGGAGCCAGGAGGGGCGGTGGGTTTCGAAGGCGGTGATGGCGGGGGTGTGCTGGAGGGTCAGGCCGATGTCGTCGAGGCCCTCGACCAGCAGGTGCTTGGTGAACGGGTCGATGGGGAACGGCCACTGTCCCACCGGGGAGGTGACGGTCTGGGCGGGCAGGTCGATGCGCACATCCGCCTCGGGATCCCCGGTCGCCAACACCGCCAGCCGCTTGCACACATCCGCCGGCAGCGTCACGGTCAGCAGGCCGATCTTCGCGCAGTTGTTGCGGAAGATGTCGGCGAAACTGGGCGCGATCACCGCGTCGAACCCGTACTGCTGCAGGCCCCACGGGGCGTGCTCACGAGACGAGCCCGAGCCGAAGTTCGCACCGGCCACCAGCACGTTCGCGCCCTCGTAGCGGGGATCGTTCAGCACGAACCCAGGGTCGGCGCGCCAGTCGAAGAACACGAACTCCCCGAAGCCGGTGCGCTCGATGCGCTTGAGGAACTGCTTGGGCATGATCTGGTCGGTGTCGACGTCGGCGCGGTCCAGCGGGACCATCCGCCCGGCGATCACCCCAACCGGCCTCACGAGGCCACCTCCCGGATGTCGACGAAGCGGCCACAGACCGCCGCGGCCGCAGCCATCGCGGGCGACACGAGATGGGTGCGACCGCCCCTGCCCTGGCGCCCCTCGAAGTTGCGGTTCGACGTGGAGGCGCAGCGCTCGCCGGGCGCGAGGATGTCGGGGTTCATGCCCAGACACATCGAGCAGCCGGGCTCGCGCCACTCGCAGCCGGCGTCGAGGAACACCTGGTCGAGGCCCTCCGCCTCGGCCTGCATCTTCACGAAATAGGACCCGGGCACGACGAGCACGCGCACGCCGGCCGCCACGCGGCGACCATGGAAAACCCGCGCGGCGGCGCGCAGGTCCTCGATCCGCCCGTTCGTGCACGAGCCGATGAACACCCGGTCCACCGCCAGGTCGGTGATGGCCTCACCACCGCGCAGCCCCATGTACGCCAGGGCCCGCGCGGCCTGCTCGGGGTCACGCGTCTCGCCCGCGAGCGGCACACGGCCGGTGACCGCCACGCTCATCGCCGGCGTGGTCCCCCACGTCACCGTGGGCACCAAGGCCGCCGCGTCCAGCGAGACGACCGTGTCGAACCGAGCGCCGGGGTCGGTGCGCAGGTCACGCCACTCGGCCAGGGCCGCGTCCCAGTCGTCGCCCCGCGGCGCGTGGGGGCGGCCCTTGAGGTAGGCGAACGTGGTCTCGTCCGGGGCGATCAGGCCGGCGCGGGCGCCGGCTTCGATCGACATGTTGCAGACCGTCATCCTGCCCTCCATCGACAGCGACTCGACGGCCTCGCCGCGGTATTCGATCACATGGCCGACGCCGCCCTCGACGCCGATGCGCGCGATCACGGACAGGATCAGGTCCTTGGCGGTCACGCCGAACGGCAGCGCGCCGCTGACCTCGACCGCCATGGTCGCGGGGCGGGACTGGGGCAGGCACTGCGTGGCGAGCACGTGCTCGACCTCGCTGGTGCCGATGCCGAACGCGAGCGCGCCGAACGCGCCGTGCGTGGCGGTGTGGCTGTCGCCGCACACCACGGTCATGCCCGGCTCGGTCAGGCCCAGCTCAGGGCCGATCATGTGCACGATGCCCTGGTTGGCCGACCGCATGTCGAACAGCCGCACGCCGAACTCGGCGCAGTTGGCCGCCAGCGCGTCCATCTGCGCCTTCGACAGCGGGTCCTCGACGGGCAGCGACCGGTCGGTCGTGGGCACGTTGTGGTCCATCACCGCGAGCGTCAGGTCGGGGCGGCGGACCGTGCGGCCCGCCAGCCGCAGCCCCTCGAACGCCTGCGGGCTCGTGACCTCGTGGACCAGGTGCAGGTCCACGTAGAGCAGGTCCGGCTCGCCATCCGCCGATCGGACGACGTGGCGACCCCAGATCTTCTCGATGAGCGTCTCAGGCATTCCAGCGCACCCCCGCATGCATGCGGTCGGCGACGGCGCCCTCGACCCTCAGCTGCTCGCTGCGCGCGAGGTGGAAGTGGACGGTGTCGACCCCGGTGTCCTCGGCGACGGCGGCGGCCACGCGGGCCACGAGCGCGGCCTCCTCCTGCGGCGTCTGGTCGGATGGGACGATGAGTTTGATTGTGGTCATACCGGACCTCGGCTCAAGGAGTCAGGCGGTGCGCCTCGCGCATGCGGTGGCGCAGCCGGACGGACTTGTTCAGGGCGTTCAGGAACGCGCGGGCGCTGGCCTCGACGATGTCGGTCGAGACGCCGCGCCCGGTGAAGCGCGTGCCGTCGACCTCGACCTGGCAGGTGACGTCGCCGAGGGCGTCGATCCCCTCGGTGACGGCGGCGACGTTGAAGCTGACCAGCGTGCCGTCGATGCCGACCGCGCGGCGGATCGCGCCGCAGGCCGCGTCGACCATGCCGTCGCCCATGGAGGACTCGTCGATCTCGACCCCGTCCTCGGTCCGGCGGATGCGCACCGTCGCCGTGGGAGCCAGCGCGGTGCCGCCGGCCACTTGGAGGCCGGCCAGCTCGAACGCCTCGTGCTCGCCGGTGTACGCCTCGTCGGCGACGATCGCCTCCAGGTCCAGGCTCTCGATCTGCACCTTGCGGTCGGCCAGCTCCTTGAAGCGCAGGAAGGCCCGGCTGATCTCCTCTTTGGACAGGTGATAGCCCAGGTCCTGGAGCGCGCGCGCGAACGCCCGCCCGCCGGAGTGCTTGCCCAGCACGATCTGCGCGCCGACGAGGCCGATGTCCTCGGCGCGCATGATCTCGTAGGTCAGCCGGTCCGCCATGACCCCATACTGGTGGATGCCGGACTCGTGGGCGAACGCGTTGCGCCCCACGACCGCCTTGTTGTACTGGACGGGGTAGCCGGTCAGGGCGCTGACCAGGCGAGACGTGCGGGCGATCTCACGGGTGTTCACAGTCGTGGGCCGGCCGATGAGGTCGGCGCGCGTGGCCAGCGCCATCACGATCTCCTCCATCGAGCAGTTCCCCGCCCGCTCGCCGATGCCGTTGACCGCGACCTCGACCTGCCGAGCGCCGTTGCGGACGGCCTCGACGGAGTTGGCGACGGCCAGCCCCAAGTCGTTGTGGCAGTGGACGCTGATGGCGACGTCAGGCCCGACCCGGCGCACGATCCGGCCGATCAGCTGGCCGAAATCGTGCGGCAGGGCGTAGCCGACGGTGTCGGGGATGTTCACCGTGGCCGCCCCCGCCTCGATGACCGCGTCGACGATGCGCATGAGGAAATCGACGTCGGTGCGCGTGGCGTCCTGAGGCGAGAACTCGACGTCGGACGTGTAGGTCAGCGCGTGACGGACCGCCTCGACCGCCTGCGCGACGATCTCGTCCTCGCTCGCCCCGCCCAGCATGTGCACGCGATGCAGCTCCGACGTCGACAGGAACACGTGGATCCGCGAGCGGCGCGCCGCCTTCAGCGCCTCGGCCGCGCGGTCGATGTCGCCGGGGCGGCAGCGGGCCAGGGCGGCGATGACGGGCGCGCCGGAGGCGGCGCCGACGCTGTCGGCGATCGCCTTGACGCCCTCGAAATCGCCCTGCGAGGTGATCGGGAACCCAGCCTCGATGATGTCGACCCGCAGCCTGGCCAGCTGCTCGGCGATCTCCAGCTTCTCCTTGACGTCCAGGGAGATGCCGGGCGCCTGCTCGCCGTCGCGCAGGGTCGTGTCGAAAATGCGTACCCGCTGGTCAGTGCTCATGCGTCACTCCTCGAAATCCTTAGAGTCAAACGGGCGCACCCTGTGCGACAGGGTCTCCGCGGGGGGCTCGAGTGCGACGTCACCGCCCCGCGGCGTCAAAGGATGAGGAGCAGGGCCGCCAATGGGGCACGCGCGCGGCGGGCAGCCAAAGGCGGCCACAGCGGAATGCGCGTCACGTCCATCACGTCTAAAGGTGTACGGCCTCAGAGCCCCCCCGTCAACCTTTCGACCGCCTCGCGCGGATCAGCGGCGGGCTGGACGCCCGGGATGTCCCATGTGCCCAGGCCGATCACGGGGATGCCAGCCTTCAGCGCCAGCGCGATCTCCGACAGCGTCCCGTACCCGCCGCCGACGGCGATGACCGCCTGGGCGGCGCGCACGACCAGCGCGTTGCGGGCCTCGCCGAAGCCTGTGGGCAGCGCCACGTCGACCCACGGATTCGCGGTCGCCGGGTCCTGCCCGGGCAGGATTCCGACCGTGCGGCCCCCATGGGCCTTCGCGCCCCGGCAGACTGCGGCCATGACCCCGCCCAGCCCGCCGCACACCACCGTGACGCCAACCTGGGCAAGGGCAGCGCCGACAGCCTCGGCGACCTGGGACAACACCTCGTCGGGCTCCCCGGCTCCGACCACCGCAACCATGCGCTCGGGCATCTCAATCTCCTCAGAGTCTCCGGAAGTGCCGTACCATGACTGGCTCATGGAGATCCTGCTGCGGTGCGCGGTGCCCGACCGGCCTGGGGCGTTGGCGGCGCTGGCCGGCGCGATTGGGAGCGCGGGCGGCGACATAGAGGCCGTCGATGTCGTCGAATCGGAGGACGGCACGGCCCTCGACGACCTGTTCGTGCGGGTCAGCGGCCCCGAGGGGCTGCGGGCTGTCGTGGAGAACGTGCGGGCGGTCGAGGGCGTCAAGCTGATCCACGCCGGCCCGTCCCGCGGCCATCCCGGCGACGCGGTCACGCGAGCGGCGATCGGCCTGGAGGCGATCCTGTCCGGCGCGATGACCATCGAGCACGGCGTCGAGGCCCTGGTCGGCGGCCTGCTCCGCGCCACGCGCGTGACCTTTGAGGCCCCCGACGACGCGCCGGCCTGCAACGACCGCGTGCTCGTGCTCCCCTTCGCCGGCCACGCGCTGGTGCTGCGCCGTGACTACCGCTTCACCGAGACCGAGATCGACCGCGCCCGCTCCCTGCTGCGCGTGTGCCGAGAGGCCGTTCGGACCGCTGAGCAGGGGAACCATAACCCTCCACGATAGGCTCTCTGGGCAGGATCCTGCGCCGCACGAGTCAAGGGGACGCCAGATGCGCGCACCTCGGCACACCAGGCTGACCGAGCCGATGGTCCGTGAGGGAGGTGAGCTGCGGCCGGCGGGGTGGGCGGAAGCGCTGAACCGGGCGGCCGAGGGCTTCCAGCCGCGGCGCGGCGACGCGTTCTCGATGTTCAGCTGCTCCAAGGCCACGAACGAGATGAACTACATGGCCCAGAAGTTCGCTCGGGTGGTGATGGGCAGCAACAACGTCGATAGCTGCAACCGCACCTGACACGCGCCGAGCGTCGTCGGTCTGACGACGGTCTTCGGGGCCGGGGGCGGCACCAGCTCCTACGTTGAGGCCGAGCACACCGACCTCATCATTCTGTGGGGCTCCAACGCCCGCGAGACCCATCCCATCTACTTCCACCACGTGCTCAAGGGCATCCGGGGCGGCGCGAAGCTCTACGCAATTGACCCGCGGCGCACCAGCTCGGCGCAGTGGGCAGACCAGTGGCTGGGCATCGACGTCGGCACCGACATCGCGCTCGCGAACGCGGTCGGCCGTGAGATCATCGCCGCCGGCCTGCACAACCGCGCGTTCATCCAGCGCGCGACGGCAGGCTTCGACGACTACGCCCGCCAGGTGCAGCCCTACACGCTGGCCTACGCCGAGCGCGTGACGGGGGTGCCCGCCCACGCGATCCGCGACCTCGCGCACACCTACGCGCGGGCGGACCGGGCGCAGCTGTGCTGGACGCTGGGCATCACCGAGCACCACAACGCCGCCGACAACGTGTTCGCGCTGATCAACCTGGCGCTGCTGACCGGCCACGTCGGACGCTACGGCTCCGGCCTGTGCCCGCTGCGCGGGCAGAACAACGTGCAGGGCGGCGGCGACATGGGCGCCATCCCCAACCGGCTGCCGGGCGGCTACGACGTGGAGAACGACGCCGAGCGCGCCCGCTTCGAGCGCACCTGGGACGCGGCGATCCCGCCCAAGCGCGGCCGGCACCTGTCGCAGATGTTCGAGGG
>JBOGEA010000106.1:0-16048 GCA_050743205.1 Egibacteraceae bacterium
GACGCGCTGTCGGTCGGGATTCATCGGAAGAGAGTGAACTGGGTGCTCGACGCGGACATCCGCGACTTCTTCACCAGCCTTGATCATTGCTGGCTTGAGAAGTTTTTAGAGCACCGGATCGCGGACCTACATCGCCGAGCCGCCCATGCCTGTGTCTTGCGACGGCCCCAACTCGCCATCCAGCAACGAACTGACCACCCCGCCCAGCCACTCCCACATCCACCAATCAAACCCTCTGTGCCAAGGCCATGAGCATTGGATCGTGGGCGAGCAGCGCGACGGGTGGCCGCGCGGTCGGCAGCGCCAGCAGAGCAAGGTCATGCTCGTCAACGTTGTGAGCGAGCCGCGAGGCCAGATGATCCGCTTCGGCGAGGGTACCAATGGCGCCAGGAATGCCCTCCGCGACGGCGTTGGCGCGAGAGGCCTTCGGGTCGCGAATCCGTTGCGCGTGAGTCAAGTTTCCCAGATCGGGTTGCGCACGTCCCGGATCACGTCGGGCTGACTTTTGTGGAGCATCGGCGACATATACGTCGCGGATGCTCCACAAAACCGCGGCAACCACGAGAACCTGCTTCTCCTCGGCGGACAGATCCGGGTCCGGCTCGACGAAGCCCCTTGAAGCGGCCTCGTGAGGAGCCGCCGACGCTTCTGGGCTGTCAAGACGCCAGCGCGCTATGGCGCGAGGCGCTCCACGACCCAGCCCTGCCCGCGGCGCCGGTAGCGGATGCGGTCGTGGAGCCGGCTGGGGCGGCCCTGCCAGAACTCGATCTCGTCGGGGCGCAGCCGGAACCCTCCCCAGTGCGGTGGGCGGGGGACGTCGCCGTCCGGGTAGGCCTCCGCGAACCGGCGGAAACGGGCGACCAGCGTGGCCCTGTCCGGGATGACCGTCGACTGCTGTGACGCCCACGCCCCCAGCCGGCTGCCGAGGGGCCGGGTCGTGAAGTACGCGTCAGACTCGGCCTCCTCAAGCCGCTCCACCGGGCCGACCACGCAGACCTGCCGCCGCAGCGCCAACCACGGGAAGACCAGCGCCGCCTGTGGATTGGCGGCAAGCTGGCGGCCCTTACGGCTCTGGGTGTTCGTGAACCACGTGAACCCCCGCTCGTCGACGCCCTTGAGCAGCACCGTTCTGGCCGACGGGCGGCCCGTGGCGTCGGCGGTCGCCAGCGTCATCGCGGTCGGCTCGACTATTCCCCCCGCGACAGCCTCATCCAGCCACAGCTTGAACACCAGAATCGGGTCAGGGTCGAGGTCCCCGGGCTCCAAGCCCACTGCGTCCCACTCGTTCCCGGTCACGGCGAGCAACATCCTAACGGGGCCCGGTCAGCCGATTGGCTCGACCTCACACACCGACGCGACGGCCCTCGCAAGGCGTTGGTCACCGGTGACCAACGGCAGGCACAGCGAGGCCGCGACCGCGACGAACATCGCGTCGTAGAACGTTACGGTGTGCCGCAGCCGCCAACCGATCTCGGCGAGCGGGCCGGTGTGCTCGTGGCGTTGGTCGATCAGCGCGGGCAGCGCCCGCAGCGCCCGCGCCTGGGGTATCTCACCGCGGCTGACCTTGCGCCGAAGCACCTGGCCCACCTGTGCGTCCAAGAGGTGCGGGGCATGCACGACCGCCGTGCTGAGGCGATGCAGCAGCGCACCGGCCTCCGGTGTGCGCTCGGTCGTCGCCCACACCAGCGCAGAGCTGTCGACGACGACCCTCGGTCACCGCCGATCGGGCCTGGACGTCGGCGACGACCTCCTCCGGCGACGCACCCGCGCCACCGAAGCGGCGCAGCGACTCCCGCAGCTCTTGGGTGACCTCGGCTTTGGTGCGCCGATGAGCCATGTCGATGACCCGATCTCGCATGCACGACACAGCGCTAGATTAGCGCGGTGGCTCGTGGCGCTCGATGATCAGCGCCGCCAGGTTCGCGGCGCCGAGTCCGTGCCCTGAGGAGTTGGTGAGCGGAACCGGCTGCGGGTGCCGCGCTCACCCGACAACTCGTGGCTCGATCGGCGGCACAACCGCGAGGAAGGATCGCTGGAGTGGACCTGCGCGCGCACGCCCTGGGCTGGCTGGGGGAGGATCCTGATGAGGTGACCCGCGCTGAGCTTGCCGAGCTGTTGGAGCGCGGTGACGAGGCGGGGCTGGCGGACCGGTTCGGGCGGTGGCTGGCGTTCGGCACCGCCGGTATCCGGGGACGGTTGGGGGCGGGGCCGAACCGGATGAACCGGGTGGTCGTGCGGCGGGTGACCGCCGGGCTGGCGGCCCGACTGCGTGCCGCGGACCCGGCCGCTGCGGCGCGCGGGCTGGTCGTCGGGCGGGACGCCCGCCACGGCTCGGCGGCGTTCGCCCAGGACACGGCCGCTGTGCTGGCCGGTGCGGGGATCTGCGTGTGGCGGTTCCGCGAGCCGGTGCCCACGCCGCTGGTCGCCTTCGCCGTGCGTACGCTGGCCGCGGGCGGGGGAGTGCAGATCACCGCCAGCCACAACCCGGCCAGCGACAACGGCTACAAGGTCTACGGCTCTGACGGGGCGCAGATCGCTCCGCCGGTCGACTCGCAGATCGCCGCCGCGGTCGAGCGGGGCGGGACGCTGGGCGACATCCCCTACGACCCTGGCAGCCCGCTGATCTCACCGGTTCCGCCCTGGGTGCGCCAGGCCTACCTCGACACCGCGCTCGGCCTGGCGCGCCACCCCGAACGGCGGGATCTGAAGATCGTCTACACCCCACTGCACGGCGTCGCGGGCGAGCTGTGCGCTGAGCTGCTGGCCCGCGCCGGGTTCCACGACGTCCGCGTCGTCCCCGAGCAGGCCGAGCCTGACCCGGACTTTCCGACCGTCGCCTTTCCCAACCCTGAGCAGCCGGGGGCCCTCGATCTCGCTGTGGCGTTGGCGCGGCGGACCGGCGCGGATCTCGTGATCGCCAACGACCCGGACGGCGACCGCATCGCCGCGGCCGTGCCCACCGGTGAGGGCGGCTGGCGGGCCCTGACCGGTGACGAGGTCGGCTGTCTGCTGGCGGACTATGTGCTCGCGGAGCGCCCGGCCGGCGTGGACCCGGTCGTGGCCACCACCGTCGTGTCCTCGCGGCTGCTCGCTCGCATCGCCGCGGCGCACGGGGCCGGTTATGCCGAGACGCTCACCGGGTTCAAGTGGCTGGCACAGGTCGCTGGCCGGGCGCGTGAGCAGGGCAGGCGGCTCGCGCTGGCTTATGAGCAGGCGCTGGGCGTCATGGTCGGCGACGCGGTGCGCGACAAAGATGGGATCAGCGCCGCGCTGGTGCTCGCCGAGTTGGCGGCCGTGCGCAAGGAGCGGGGTGAGACGCTGCTCGACGCGCTGGACGGCCTGGCTCGCCGCTTCGGCGTGCACGCGACGGCGGGCTGGTCGGTGCCGCTGGCCGGCGAGCCGCTCGCGCGCCTGCGCGCCGTGCGGCCTGCCGAGGTCGGCGGGGTGGCCGTCGTCGCGTTCGCCGATTACGCCGAGGGGGTGCGCCACCTGGCGGACGGGACCGCCGAGCGGCTGGGCATGCCCGCGACGGATCTGGTCGGGCAGACGCTGGCCGACGGCTCCCGCCTCCAGATCCGCCCCAGCGGCACCGAGCCGCTGCTCAAGCTGTACGCCGAGGTCGTCGAGCCAGTCCTGGGCACAGATGTCACCAGCGCCCGCGCCCGCGCCGCCCACCGCCTCGCCACCCTCTCGTCCGCCTTCCAGCAGCAGCTTTCCTTCGTATCTGAGGGAAAACCGCACTCGACGATCCTCACCCAGCCAGTCAGCCACGGCTTTCCTCCGGATCCGAGGGAAAGCCGCGGGTGACCGTTTGGCACGGAGCTAACGGATGTCGAGGCTGCCGAAGAGGGTGAGTGAGCGAACGGCGAGCGTCCTGCCGCCCTCGGGGGCGGGGCGGTCGCAGGCCGGGCAGTCCCGCGAGCCGAAGAGCGTAAACCCCTGCGGCTCCACGTCCACGTCTGAGGGGACGACGATGTCGACGCTGCCGAACAGCGACAGCGCGTCGACCTGCTCGACGCCTGCCGGTACCCGGTACGTCGTGCTGCTGAACACGGCGGTGGCGTCGTAGCCGCTGATGAACCTGCCAGCCCCCAACACGCCGAGGACGATCGCGCCCGCCGCGAGGAGCCCGGCGAGGCGGCCGCGCCGGCGTCGGCGCTGTTCAGGCACCCACTCCTGCCGGTGCGGGAGCTTGGACCGCGGGCTCGTGGCGGGCAGGCCGCTGGCAGGTCGGTCGCGCTCCTTCGTGCGGACCTTGACCTCTCCCAGCAGCGCGAAGGCCCGCACCCGCAGGAGCGGGCCCTCGTCGTCGGCCGGTGGGAGGGCCTTGTTCGAGCGGTCGCCGAGCAGCGAGAACCCCGACATGTGGACCTCGACCTCCGGCGGCACGACGATGGTGACCTCGCCCAGGAATGCAACCGCGGTCACGCCCAGCTCGTCCCGGTCGAGCTGGGCGTCGCGGAAGTCGAGCCGCGTCTCGCCCAGGGCCGCCACCGTGATCGTGTCGTCGGCCGGCCGCCAGCGTCCCTCTATGCGGTCCTCGCCCAGAACCGCGGTGATCACCTTGCGTGTCGGCAGGCGGCGGGCGGGCGCGACCTCGCCGGCCGGCGACGGCAGGCCGTCCAGCGCCGGCTCCAGCTCGTCGAGGGTTCGGGCCCGCAGCACGGTGCCGATGCGCTGGTCGAACTCCTCAAGCTCGATCAGCCCGTCGCCGAACGCATCCTTCAGCCGTCGCTCAGCGGCTTCCCGGTCCTGCGGCGTCAACCGCTGCTCCACTGACTGTCCGTCGTCACTGCTCATCCAGCCAGCCTACGTCTGCCTCGGCGGGCAGCACGGGCAGGCCGAGGTGGGGGCGGCGGAGGAGGTCGGGCGCCAGCGGCTGGTGGCTGCGCAGGGCGGCCAGGGCGAGTTCGATGGCCTTGTCGAGCTGGGGGTCCTCACCGGCCCGCGCGTCCTGCGGCCGGATGTCCACCTCGACGTCGGGATCGACCCCGTGGTTCTCCACCCCCCAGCCGACGTCCGCGAACCAGAACGCGGATTCTGGCTGGGTGGTGACGCTGCCGTCCACCAGCTGCTTAGGCCAGAATCGGATGGTCCCGCCCCAGGTGCGCCTGCCTACGACCGGGCCCAGGCCGAGCAGCTTGAAGCAGTGGGCCAAGACGTCGCCAGCGGAGGCGGTGTACTCGTTGGTGACCGCCACCAGCGGCCCCGCTGGACAGCCGGCCGGGTACGGCTGGGGCGGGCGCGAGCGGCTCACGGTGCAGCCGAGACGGCGGCGGGTCAGCTTCTCCAGCATGAGCCGCGCGTCCTGCCCGCCGTCGTTGTAGCGGACGTCGACGATGAGCGCGTCCCGCTCCGCCTCAGACAGATGGGCGCGGTTGAACTCGGCGTAGCCGCTGAGCCCAGTGTCGGGCACGTGGACGTAGCCCACCCGGCCGCTCGTGGCCGCGTGCACCTTGGCCCGGTTGGTCGCCGCCCACTCCCGGTAGCGGGTCCCCCGCTCGTCTGGGAGTGCGGTGACGACGACATCGCGCTGCCGCTGTCCGTCAGGGCCGGCCACGGTCAGCTCCACCGCCAGCCCCGCCTGGTTGACCAGCAGAGACGCAGGGCTGATGGCGACGTCCACTGGGCGACCGTTCACGGCCAACAGCACGTCACCCGGGGTCACTCCCACACCCGGGGTGCGCAGCGGCGAGCCGCTCTGAGGATCCCAGGGGTCGCCGGTGACGATGTGAGTGAAGCGCCAGCGGCCACGGAGGGAGTCGAAGGTGAGGTCGGCGGCCAGGTGCCCCAGCGCGCAGTCCGGCGCTGGGCGGTAGTCGCCGCCTTGCTCGTAGGCGTGGGAGGTGCCCAGCTCCCCCTGCAGCTCCCACATCAGGTCGCTGAGTTCCCCGCGGGTGGCCACCCGCTCGACGAGCGGGAGGTAGCGGTCGAGCGCCCTGGCCCAGTCGACGCCTGACATGTCCTCTGCCCAGAAATGGTCGCGCTGCAGGCGCCAGGCATCCTGCAACATCTGTGCCCACTCGGCGCCGGGATCGACCGAGACCCGCACCCGGTCGAGGTCAAGCCAGCCGCTGTGGCGGCCTGGGCTTTCGTCGCCAGGTGGCGCCTCTCCCGCCGGGATGGCGCGCAGGCGCTGACCCGACCGGTAGCACAGCATGCGCCCGTCTCCCGACACCGTGAACCCAGAGATGCCGCCTACCAGCACATCGTGGCGCCGCTCGGTCAGGTCGTAGGCCTCCAGCGATCCCATGGGCACGCCCTCGCCGCCGGCCGCGGCCTGGCCGAGGCCCGCCTCGATGGACCATGAGCAGAGCAGCGCCTTGCCCCTGATGCCCACCACTTGGGAGTAGGCGGCCATGGGAACCGGGATGGCCAGCACCCGCCCGCCGATGCCCTCGAGGTCGATGCGGATGGGCTCGGCTGGCTCCGACGGTTCGACAGGCGGGTGGCACTGGGATTCAGGCGCGAAGGGCGAGGGCTCCTCGTTGCTGAGGATGACCAGGTACGGCCGCGCCAGGGTGAAGCCCAGGTCGAACAGGCTGTCGGAGACCTGGTCGAACGTGCGGTAGGACAGAAAGTAGAGATAGCGGCCCTCGGGGTCCCACGAGGGATTGCCGTCGCGGAAGGTGGGCGGGGTGACGAGATGCGTCGCGCCGCTGGCCAGCTCGCACAGCTTGATCGAGCGGGTGTTCGCGGTGACGCCAAAGCTGTACGCGAGCCAGCGCCCGTCCGGTGACCACGCCACATCACCCAGACCTGAGGCGGCGCAGCGGTCGAGGAGCCGGGCCGTGGCTGCCTCGAGATCGACCAGGAACAGCTCCTGACGCTGGTTGGCCACCGCCACCAGCGGGCCTTCGGGCGCGGTGGCCAGCTCGGTGATGCAGCCCAGGTCGAGCCCGTCGAGGCGGTGGGGCTTGGGCTCGTCGGGGCGGTGAACCTCGATGTGCTCCTCGCCCCCCTCGTCGCTGACCGCCACCAGCGCGGAGCCGTCCCCTACCCACTGGGCCAGCCGGTACCGCACCCCGTCGGGTGTGCCGTGCTGGTGAACCGGCGGCTCCCACAACGGCATCGTGAACAGCTTCCCGCGGGTCTCCAGCGCGATCGTGTGCCCGTCGGGGTGCAGCGCCCAGCCGGACAGGCAGCGGTCGGCGGGCACGAACCGGCGGGCGCGCTGCACTCGTGGGCTGCGCAGGTCGACCGCAACGGGGCCACCCGTCCCGTGTTCGGGCTCGTAGCCCCAGATCTCGGCGGCGTGCTGATAGACGATGCGCCGGCCGTCGGTCTGCGCGCACCGGGCGTAGTACTCGTCGTGGTCGGTGTGGCGGCGCAGGTCGGTGCCGTCGGGCAGGCAGGAGTAGAGGTTGCCGACGCCCTCATGGTCGGACAGGAACCACACCCGGTCCCCAAGCCACATCGGCGACGCGAGGTTGCCAGCCAGAGCGAGGAGAGGGCGGAAGTCGCCGCTGTCCCACCGGTCGATCCACAGCTCGCCGGCCGCTCCCCCGCGGTAGCGCTTCCAGCGGGCCGGATCCTCGGTGTTGCGCCCCAGCACGACGGCTCCCGCGGGACCGAACGCCGCGTCGCGAACCGGCCCATACGGGAGCCGCTCCACTGGCCCACCTTCAGGAGCCACCGCATACGCGTGCAGAAGGTGGCGAAAGGGCTGGCCGGCGTTGGACACGAACAGGATCCGGCCGTCCGGGGTCCATCCCCGCACGATCGACCTGGTTCCCAGCCAGGTCAGCCGCTGTGCGGGCCCGCCCGCCGCGGGCATGCGGTACACCTCGGGGTGGTGGGCGTCCCGGCCAGTGAACGCGATCCAGGCCCCGTCGGGCGACAGAGCAGGATGGCTCGCCTCAGACAGATTGGCCGTCAACCGCCTAGCCACCCCACCCGTCCTCGGCACTGACCACAGATCATCCTCAGCCACAAAAACAATCGCATCCTCGCACAAGCTGGGATACCGCAGATAACCAGAACTTTCCGCCATGTCTCTCATGCTCCCGCACGTCACAGCCGGCCATTCTTCTCCTGGCCGGCTTGCGTCAACTCTGTGAACTGTAACCTCGCGAGCCGATGGTCTGAAGGTCCGTCGGACGCCAGGGGCTGTACCGACGCAAGATCGCCATGCGAGCGCGACCGCTCCCAATGTCGGCGGTCAGCCTGGCGGCTTCCATGAGGAAGCGGAAGCGGGGAGCAGGGTTTTCTTATCTTAGGAGAGGCAAAATTGAACCGCCGTCAATTTAAGAAGATCGTAAGGGCTTGCATCCTCGCCCTGTTTTCGCATTGGGGAGATATGCCCGATGCCTGGGGCCCTCTAGTTCGTTTGCTCCATGCCTTTTCCCAGTTCAGCATGCCCCTTGACTCGGGACTGGAAACGAACTTTAATAAGGCCTGTCGCTCGGCAGCAGTACGGCTTCCTAAAGGCGGGAAAGCCGCGTGAGTGACGATCGGCTTCAAACTAAAGAAGCACGGACAAACCAAGCATGGCCTTGTGGTGGGAGCAAGCCGAGGCTGGCTGTTTGTCCATGACGGGGCATCTTTGGAGGTTGGTTCTTGGACGGTTTGAGCTTCTTGACGCCCCTGCAGCGAAACAGTTTCAATGTGCAGAACTCCGAGATGGCCGACATGGTCCGCGCTGGGCTCGAGCGGGAGGGCGCTGGCGACTGGCGGGTGCGCTTCGACGGGATGTGGTGCGGTGTGCACCCGCCGGCTCACCGTATGCGTGAGCAGGGCTGGAAGCTGCATGTGTCAGCCACCCGCTACTCGGCGACGGCGGTGCTGGAGCGGACGCTTGGCGTGCTTGTGCGACACGGTTGCGCCTTCAAGGTCGCCAGATCACTGGAGCTCGTCACGCTGTTGAACTCCAGGCAGTACCCGCGCGGCGGCTCGGGCAAGTTCATGACGGTCTATCCGGACAGCGACGAGCAGTTCTGCCGCCTGGCCGAGGAGTTGGACGCCGCAACGGCGGGTCTGGCCGGGCCGGTCATCCTCTCAGACAATCCCTACCGCCATGGCAGCCTCGTGCACTACCGCTATGGCGCCTTCGTCGTCCAGAGGGTGCTCACCAACGACAGCGACTACCGGATGGTGCTCCACGGACCCGACGGCAGCCTGGTCGAGGATCGCCGGGACGCCTGGTTCAACCCACCGGCTTGGGCGGTCTCGCCGCTGGAGGCGGACCAGCCCACCGAGCAGACCGCCGCAACGGGGCCGGTGCTGCTTGGAGGCCGCTTCGTGGTGCGCCAGGCCATCCGCCACACGAACAAGGGCGGTGTGTACCACGCCACTGACACCCAGACCGAGGCTGAGGTCGTCATCAAGCAGGCCCGACCCCACGTGGAGAGCAGTGGCGACGGGTCAGACATCCGCGATTGGCTGCGGCACGAGGCCAGGATGCTCGACGCGCTCGCGCCGCTTGGCGTGGCCCCGCGCAAGGTTGCGCTGTTCGAGCAGGACGGGCACGTGTTCCTGGCCGAGGAGTTGGTCGACGGGATTCCCTTGGGCCGCTGGGCCTCCCAGCAGTTGGCCGCGGATCACAGCGGCGTGCCGGGCCTGGCCTGGCCGTTGGCGGCGACGCTGACACGCCAGCTCGTGGAGCTGCTCGCCGCTGTGCACACGGCCGGGTTGGTGCTGCGGGACTTCACGCCCAACAACGTGCTGATCGCTCCTGATGGCCGGCTGCGGCTCGTCGACCTGGAGATGGCCGCTCCGCCAAGGACTGCCGGGTTCACCGGCGGCACGGCGGGATTCGCGGCGCCCGAGCAGCTGGCGGGCGCGGTCCCGACCGTGGACGCGGACCTGTTCAGCCTGGGCGCTGTGATCTTCGTGCTGGCGACGGGAGCCGGTCCTGCCTTCCTCGATGACGAGCCGTTCGCCCGCTCAGTGCACGCGCGTCTACAGGGGTGGTTGGACGCGATGGCCGAGTGCAGCGAGTCGGCCGCACGCCTGAGGCCGTTGATCATAGGACTGACGGAGGAGGCGCCCGAGCGGCGCTGGGATCTGGTGCGTGTGCGGGCATTCCTCGACGAGCAGGTCCAGGAGCCCGCGCCTGTGACGCTGTCCGGCGCAGGGCTGGTCGGCCGGCGGCTGGGGCCGGCCGATCAGCAGCGCCTGATCACCGACGGGTTGGAGCATCTCCTCGTCTCGATGACCCCCGAGAATTACGATCGCCTGTGGCCGTCATCGTGTTTGGGGTCCACGACCGATCCCTGCAATATGCACCACGGCGCTGCCGGTGTGGTGGCGGTGCTGACCGCGGCGCTTGCGTTGGAGCCCCGCGACGGAACGCTGGATCTCGGCGAGCGCGTGCGCGACGCGCTGCGTGTGGCCTGTGCATGGATCGAGCGACGGCTGCCGGCCGACCCGCTGCTGCTGCCGGGCCTCTACTTCGGCCGGGCCGGGACTGCCTGGGCGCTGTATGACACGGCCCGAGCACTCGGCGACGAAGGGATGACGCAGCGGGCGATCGAGCTCGCGAAGCGGATCCCGATCGCCTGGCCGAACCCGGACGTGACCCATGGCGTGGCTGGCGCGGGCCTAGCGCAACTCCACCTGTGGCAGGCGACTGGTGACACCGAGTTCCGCCAGCGTGTCGAGCGCTGCGCGGACCACCTCATCGCCAGTGTCGAGCGCCAGCCGGCTGGAGTGGTCTGGACGGTGCCCGTCTCGTTCGACTCACGGTTCGCCGGCGCCACGTACTACGGGTTCGCGCATGGCAGCGCCGGCATCGCATGGTTCCTGCTGGCCGCGGGGCTGGCAACGGATCGAGACGACTGCCTGGAGCTTGCCAGGGCGGCAGGCGAGACCTTGTGCGCTGCCGCGCGGCTCGACGATGGCGGCGGTGCCACCTGGGGCGAGGGCCCCACAGACCAAGCGGGCCGCCTCGTGTACTGGTGTCATGGCTCGTCTGGAATCGGCACGTTCCTCATCCGGCTGTGGCAGGCATGCGGCGATGAGCGGTTCCGGGAGCTGGCTGAGATGGCGGCCGTCACGGCCGCGCGCGGCAAGTGGCAAGCCTCACCCGCTGTCTGCCATGGTCTGGCGGGCAACGGCGAGTTCCTGCTGGACATGGCAGCCGCCTTGGACGAATCGCGGTATCAGGTGTGGGCCGAGGAGTTCGCCGCCGTTCTGTGGGTCCGGCATGTCGTGCGTGAAGGCCGGATGGTGGTCCCTGACGATACGGGGGTCGGCTTTTCGGCTGACTATGGCGTCGGTCTCGCCGGAGCGGTCGCGTTCCTCCTGCGGCTGCGCCACGGCGGCCCGCGGATGTGGATGGCCGAGCCCACGTCGTCACTGGTGGCGGTGGGAGCCGCACGGTGACGGTTGCCGAAGAACCCCCAAGGGTGTCCCCCCGGACCCTCCCACGCAGCCTTGCCCCGGTGCTGACGCGGGACTGCTTCCGCTTCTCGCCCGGGGGCTGGATGGCTGCCTGCGTCGCCAGCGACGGTCAGGGCGATCTGCACCTGGAGGCCTGGTCGTTCGCGGGGCCGTCGCCCCGCTGGTGGCCGCTGCCATTGACGACAGCGGTGACGGCTCACCTGCAGCCGATCCCTCTCGACGACGGCCGCGTCCTGCTGTGGCGTGAGGGGAGCCGGGACGCCCCCGATGCCGCGTACGAGATCGTCCTGCTCGACGCGGGTGGGGATCGTCCCGAGCGGCTGCTTGGGGCGATCCCGGGCGACGTGTTCGCCCTGCGCCTGCTGCCATGTCCCGTGAGGCAACCAGGGGAGACGGTCCATCTGGGGGTCGCGGTCAGCATCGACGCCCGTGGCTCGACCATCTGGCGGCTGGCCGCCGAGCCGCCGCACCTGCAGCGGTTGGCCGAGATTCCCGGCATGCTCTTGGGCGGCGCCTGGCTGGACCGTGCGGGCGAATTCCTCGGCCTCGACCATATGGAAGGCAAGGGGCCGATCAAGGCCGTGGCCGTGGACCTGCGGGACGGCTCGTGGACCCCGTTGCTGACCGTATCGGAGACGAGCAACGACCGGCTGTTGGCCTGCGACCCACGCTCGGGCCTGCTGGTGGTCAGCACGGATGCGACGGGTGAGGAGCGGCTCGGCTGGGGCAGGCTGGGCGGGCCCGAGCCCGTGCGCTTTCCCGAGGCGCTGCACCGGCCAGGCCATCCCGTCGCGTGTCCGGTGACGTTCGACCCTGAGGGGCAGCGCATCGTCCTGCTGCACCTCGACGAGGGGGCGCGCGTGGGCCTGGCGGTCTACACCCCGGCCACGGACCATCTGGCGCCGGTCGAGACCCCTGCGGGGGTCATCCATGGCGGGGCCAGTTGGGTCGGTGAGAGCGTGCGTTTCCTGTTCTCCGCCCCTTGCCAGCCCCCCGGCGTCGCAACCATACGCATGGGACGTGTCCCTGGCTGGTCCATGGCGGGCAGCGCGCCGGCGCCCTCTGGGACGCGTTGGGTGGACGCCCACGTCGAGTCGCTCGACGGCGCTGCCGGCCCCATCGAGGCGATCGTCTATGGCGGCGAGGACTGGCGCACCAGCAGGCACCTGCTGATGGCGCTGCACGGCGGCCCCATGGACGCCTGGCGTTTTGCCTTCGAGCCGCTGTTCCAGCGTCTCGCTGCCGCCGGCATCGCGATCGTCGCTCCCAATCAGCGCGGCAGCAGTCGCTATGGCGCCGCCTACGCGCAAGCGATCCGCGGCGCCTGGGGCGGCCCGGACACCGACGACGTCTGCCGCATCGCTCGCACCCTCGACACTCAGCGGCGCGAGGAGGGCGCGCCCGCGCTCATGCTGTTGGGCGTCAGCTACGGGGCGTTCCTGGCGCTGCTCGCTTCGTGCCGTGAGCCCGACCTCTGGTCGCGCTGTGTCGCGCTGGCGCCGTTCCTCTCTGTCTCGCGGCTTTATCAGGAGGCCTCGCCCGGGGTCCGGACCCTGATCGACGGGTTGGGCGGTCTCCCGGAGCTGCCTGACGAGACGGGCCCGCGCGACGTGCTTCGGTTGTGCGCCGCGATCCGCACCAAGCTGCTGATCGTCCACGGCGAGCGTGACGAGCTGATCCCGGTCAGCCAGCCGCGCGCGCTCCGCCAGCGGCTGCTCGCCCTCGGCAGGCGCGAGGGGCTGGACTTCGAGTACCTGGAGATCCCTGGCAGCGGGCATGACCTGATCGTGCGCGATTACACCCAGATGCTCCATGAGCGGCTCATGCATTTCCTCATCGGCGGAGCACGCTCTTCCCAAGATCTTTCTCTCTACGAAAGGGAAAGGAGGTGGATATCTCAATGATCCAGAGCCTTACGGTCGACGTCGCTGCCCTGCAGCGGCTGGAGGAGACGGAGCCCTTCGGGGCGAGCCTGGTCGAGGGTGGTCTGTGCGGCACCAGCTGCCTGCTGCTCAGCGGCTGCCTGCTCGGCAGCTGTGCCCTCATCGCTGGCACCGGTGGCGCTATTTCGGCGCCTCCGGAGAAATAGGCTATTTCGGTTAGCAGGCGCTCTACAGCGACAGCTGCCGAAAGGGTAGAGGTACGGAGACGGCCATAACCGGCTCGTCGTCCGTACCTCTCGGAGGGGTACGGAGGGGATTCCGGCGAGGGGTCGTCCTCCGTGCCTCTTTGCCGTCAGTATCGCACACACCGGGATTGTGCGACCGCATGAAGATCTGTTCGAGGAACTCAGGCGCGCCTTTCCCAAGATTCTGTTCGCTACGACATGGAGAGGGGGTGAATACCTACATGATCCAGAGCCTTACGGTCGACGTCGCTGCCCTGCAGCGGCTGGAGGAGACGGAGCCCTTCGCGGCGAGCCTCGTCGAAGGTGGTCTGTGCGGCACCAGCTGCCTGCTGCTCAGCGGCTGCCTGCTCGGCAGCTGTGCCCTCATCGCTGGCACCGGTGGCGCTATTTCGGCGCCTCCGGAGAAGTAGATGGCCTTTGGGCCGAGTAGCCGCTCGATGACGGTGGTTGCTGAAAGGAAGAGGTACGGAGTCGGGCCTTAGCGGGCCCGCGCCCCATACCTCTAGGAGGGGTACGGAGGGAGTCCGGACTGGCTGTCCTCCGTACCTCGACCATCACTATCGCACAGCGGGCTGGCGTGGCCGTGCCAGCCGATGACCGATCATTCGTTCTTCGAGGAGTCCACTCATGCCGCGCTCATCGCCGCCGAGCGAAGACGGTGGGCCCCAGCGATCCTCGACCACGCCGGGGATCCTCGGCACGGCGCCCACGGCCAACCGTCTGCTCCTGCAGGCGGTGCGGCGGGCGCCGTTGTGGGCTGCTGTCATCGCGCTCACGACGCTCGCCGGGGCGGTCACCGCGCTGCTGCTGCCCGCCGTGATGGCCGGTGCCGTGGACGCGGCGCTCGGCCGTGGCCCCTCCGGCGTGGCGCTCGCGCGTCTGGCGGCGGTGCTCGCCGCCGCCGCGCTCGTCGAGCTGCTGGGTGGCCTCGCGGGCGCGTTCTACTCGACGTCCGTGACCGCTTGGCTGCGCCACCGGCTGCTGGGGCACGTCCTCACGCTCGGTGTTGGTGGCCAGCGCCGCTTCTCGGCTGGCGATGTACTGACCCGGCTCACCGGAGACGTGCCCGGCTCGGGGAACGTCCTGCCCGCCCTGTTCGCCGCGGTTGTGTCCATAGCCACGGCGGCCGGTGCCGTGGTGGCGCTCTGGCTGATCGACTGGCGGGTGGCGGTGGCGTTCCTGCTCGGGCTGCCGCCGACGATTGCGCTCGTGCGCGTGTTCGTGATGCGGTCCTCGGACCTGTTCGTGGCCTACCGGCGGCTCCAAGCCGCGATCGGCGCCAGGCTCGTCGATGCGCTCGCGGGCATCCGCACGATCCGCGCCAGCGGAACGGCGGCCCAGGAGATCGACCGCATCCTCGTCCCCGTCCCCGAGCTGGGGAGGACTGGCCGTGCGATCTGGCACGCCCAGCGTCAGCTGGCCTGGCAGGCCGGGCTGCTCGTGCCGCTGCTCGAGGTCATCGTCATCGCCGTTGCCGGTTTCGGTGTGGCCGCTGGGCGGGTCACACCTGGGCAGTTGCTCGCCGCCTTCGGTTACGTCCGCATCGCGCTCAGCCTCTTCGACCAGATCGATACGCTCGTGGCATTCGTGCAGGCACGCACAGGCGCCACCCGGGTCGCCGAGGTGCTCCTTGCGCAACCGCTGCCCCGTCCGCCCACTCGCCCGCTGCCCGACGGCCCGGGCGCCCTTGCGTTCCGGGGCGTCACCGTCCGGGTGGGCGAGCGGGTGCTGTTGGACCAGCTGGACCTCGAGGTGCCAGCCGGCGCGTCCATCGCGCTGGTGGGTCGCTCGGGCGCGGGCAAGACCACGCTCGCGTCGCTGGTCGGGCGCCTCATCGATCCCGACGAGGGCCAGGTGCTGCTCGACGGCACGCCGGTCCAGCTGATAGCGCCTGGACAGCTGCACGACGCCGTCGCCTATGCCTTCGAGCGGCCCACGCTCCTCGGCTCCAGCGTCCACGACGCGATCGCTTACGGCCGGCCGTCGTCGAGCCGAGCGGACGTCCAGTGGGCGGCCCGCGCCGCGCAGGCCGAGGTGTTCATCGGGCGCCTGCCGCAGCGCTACGACACACCGCTCGCGCAGGCGCCGCTCTCAGGCGGTGAGACGCAGCGGCTCGGCCTTGCCCGGGCGATCGCGCAGGGCGGGCGGGTTCTGGTGTTGGACGACGCGACCTCAAGCCTGGACACCGCCACTGAGCGGCAGGTGCAGACCGCGCTCGCCATGCTGCCGGAAGGCCGCACCTGCCTCGTGGTGGCCCATCGAGCCACCACCGCCGCCCGCGCTGACCTTGTGGCCTGGCTCGACTCGGGACGGATCCGCGCGGTCGGCCCCCACGCGGCGCTCTGGAACGACCTCGAGTATCGCGCCGTCTTCGCCGCCTCGCCTGCTCCAGTGACAGCTGCCGCGCGGCAGGGGTTGGGGATATGAGGCGCGGCGCGGCGGGTGGGCGGGCGCCTCGGGGCTGGGCCCTGCTCGCCGAGCATCTCGCCTCGCCTGCTCCAGTGGCGGCTGCCGCGCGGCAGGGGTTGGGGATATGAGGCGCGGCGCGGCGGGTGGGCGGGCGCCTCGGGGCTGGGC
>JBOGEA010000107.1:0-16004 GCA_050743205.1 Egibacteraceae bacterium
GCGCGACCCCCCGAAGCGCGACCCCCCGAAGCGCGACCCCCCGAAGCGCGAGCCTCAGAGGCGATGAAAACGGCAGATGACCGCGAAGTCCTCCGGGTCAAGGCTCGCCCCCCCTATGAGGGCCCCATCAATCTCTGGTTGGCGCATCAGGCCGGCCGCGTTGCCAGGCTTGACGCTGCCGCCGTACTGCACGCGTACGGACTGGGCGGCGGCGTCGTCGCGCTGTGCGGCGGTCCAGCCGCGGACGAGGCCGCACATCTCGTTGGCGTCCTCATCGGTGGCGGTCCGGCCGGTGCCGATCGCCCAGATGGGCTCGTAGGCGACCACCATCCCCGCGACCGCGTCCGCGCCGACGTCGCGGAGGCTGCCGTCCAGCTGGGACATGACGATCTTCTCAGCCTCGCCGGCCTGACGCTGCTCCAAGGTCTCACCCACGCACAGAATCGGCGTCATCCCGTGCGCGAGCACGGCGCGGACCTTGCGGTTGACGATCTCGTCCGTCTCGCCGAACAGCGTCCGACGCTCCGAGTGGCCGCAGATCACGTACTGGCAGTCGAGCTTGGCGAGCATCGCCGGGCTGATCTCACCGGTGAACGCCCCGGCGTTCTCCCAATGGCAGGTCTGCGCGCCCAATGACAGCTCGAGCCGGTCGTTCTGGATCAGGGTCTGGATGCTCCGCAGCGCCGTGAACGGCGGGATCACCGCGATCTCAGAGACCGCGTAGTCGCGCGGGTCGAGATGGTGGGCGAGCCGTTGGACGAGGCTGATCGCCTCCAGATGGTTGCAGTGCATCTTCCAGTTGCCCGCGAGCAGCGGTTTGCGTGCCATGCCGGCTACCTCCTCAACACCGCGACGCCGGGAAGGTCCCGCCCGGCGAGGAACTCCAGCGAGGCACCTCCTCCGGTGGACAGGTGGCTGACCTGGTCGGCCAGGCCGAGACGGCGGATGGCAGCCGCGCTGTCGCCGCCGCCGATCACCGTGTAACCTCCGCAGGCGGCGACCGCGCGGGCGACGCCCTCGGTGCCGGCGGCGAACGCCTCCCACTCGAACACGCCCATCGGGCCGTTCCACAGCACGGTCCGCGAGTCGCTGATCGCGTGAGCGAACCGGCTGACCGTCTCCTCGCCGACGTCCAGTCCCATCAGCCCGTCGTCGATCGCCTCGGCCGAGACCTGGCGGTGGCGGGCATCGGCCTTGAAGGCCTCCGCCGCCACGATGTCGATCGGCAGGAGCAGCTCCACGCCGAGCTTCTCAGCCTGTGCCATGAGCCTGGCCACCGTGTCGAACTGGTCGGACTCCACACGGCTCGACCCCACGCGTGCGCCAGTGGCGGCAAGGAACGTGAAGCACATCGCGCCACCGATCAGCAGGCGATCGACCCGGCTAAGCAGGTGGTCGATCACGCCGAGCTTGTCCGACACCTTCGCCCCGCCGAGGATCGCGGTGAAGGGCCGCTCGGGTGCCTCCAGCAGGCGGGACAGCGCCACGAGCTCCTTGGCCATCAGCTCACCGGCGACCGCGTGCTCCAGCATTTGGGGCACCCCGACCACGCTGGCGTGGGCCCGGTGCGCCGCGCCGAAGGCGTCGTCGACGTACGCATCCCCGAGGCTGGCGAGCGCCCGGGCGAAGACGGCGTCGTTCGCCTCCTCCCCCGGGTCGAAGCGCAGGTTCTCCAGCAGCGCCACGTCGCCCTCATTGAGCGCGGCGACCGCCGTCTGGGCCCCTGCGCCGACGACGTCACGCGGCGCGGCCACCTGGGCACCGAGGAGCTCCGCGAGGCGGTCGGCGACAGGAGTCAACCGCAGCCTGTCGACCACCTTGCCTTTCGGCCGCCCGAGGTGGCTCATCAGCACGACACGGGCCCCCGCCTCGCGCAGGCGGCGGATGGTCGGGAGCGACTCGACGATGCGCAGGTCGTCGGCGACTTTCCCGCCATCGAGCGGCACGTTCAAGTCCACGCGCACGAGAACCCGCCGCCCGGCCGGCTCGAGCGCGTCAAGGCCGGGCACCGTCACGACAGCTGTGCCCCCACGAACTGAGTGAGGTCGACCAGCCGGCAGGAGTAGCCCCACTCGTTGTCGTACCAGCCCAGCACCTTCGCCATCCGCCCGCTCGCCATCGTGGCGAGGCTGTCGATGATGCAGCTGTGCGGGTTGCCGATGATGTCGGCGGACACGAGCGGGTCAGTCGAATACTCGACGATGCCCTTCATAGGCCCCACCGCGGCGGCCTGGAAGGCGTCGTTCACGTCGGCGGCCGTGACCTCGCGGCCCAGGTTCACGACGAGGTCGGTGATCGACCCGTCCGGTATCGGCACGCGCAGCGCGAGCCCGTCGAGCCGGCCTTCGAGCTGCGGCAGCGCGAGCGACGCGGCCTTCGCGGCGCCGGTGGAGGTGGGGATGATCGACACCGCAGCGGCCCTCGCCCGTCGCAGATCGGAGTGCGGCTGGTCTTGGCTGCCCTGGTCGTTGGTGTACGCGTGGACCGTGGTCATGAAGCCCTGCTCGATCCCGAAGGCGTCGTCGAGCACCTTCGACATCGGCACCACGCTGTTCGTCGTGCAGCTCGCGTTGCTGATGACGTCGTGGCTGCCCGGGTCGTACTGGCCCTGGTTGACGCCCATCACGATCGTGACGTCCTCATCCGTGGCGGGCGCGGAGATGATGACCTTCCTCGCGCCGCCCCCCAGGTGCAACGCCGCCTTGTCCCGTTTGGTGAAGAAGCCAGTCGACTCGATCACGATGTCGACCCCGAGGTCCTTCCACGGCAGGTCGGCGGGGTTGCGCTCGCTGAACACGACGATCTGCTTGCCGTCGACGACGATGCCCTGGTCGTTCAGCTCGACCGTGCCGGGGAACCGGCTGTGCACGCTGTCGTAGCGCAGCAGGTGCGCAAGGGTCTTGTTGTCGGTGAGGTCGTTGACGGCGACGATCTCCAGGTCCGACCCAAGCGCTCTGTTGGCGCGCAGGAAGTTGCGCCCGATGCGTCCGAAGCCGTTGATGCCCACGCGAATGCTCATATGGTGCTCGCTCCCAGTCGTGGCGTGCGGTGGTGATTGACGAAGGCGGTCCAACCCTGTGGGGGCAGTGGCACTCTACCGCCAACAGCCCGTCCCGCCGACCCCCTCGCGAGGGGGTCGCCGACCCTACCCGCCTCACCGTGAAGGGGGCGCATGTCCGGTCACTGCCAGTACAGCTGCATGAGGCGGCGGGCGATCCGTTCGGGGTCGTGGCGGATGAGGGTGCGACGGAGCAGGTCGCCCTTCGTCACCTCGGCGAGGCTGCGGGACAGGAGGTCCCCGCCGACCGCGGTGTAGTGCGCCTGCGCCATTGCCCGGCTGTCGTAGCCGACCGGCTCGCCCTCCTCCTGGTAGCGCTGGAGCACCCGCGCTGGCGGGAGGGCCGTGTTGAACACGACGTAGTCGAACACGGGCCCGCCGACGTAGCGCTCCACCTCCTCGACGTAGTCGTGAACCTTGAACCCGCCGGTGTGCTCGGCCTTGTTCATGAGGGGCGCCACGAAGACCTTGCGCGCTGGGCTCTGGCGCAGGGCAGCGCCCACGCCCGCCACCAAGAAGTGCGGGACGACGCTCGCGTAGAGGTTGCCCGGGCAGACGACGACCATGTCGGCGCCGCGGATGGCTTCGGCGGCCTGCGGGTTGACCGCGGCCCGCGGCTCCAGCGACAGGCAGAACTCCCCCTGCCGGAGTTTGCTCGACGTGAGATTGTGCTCGCCCACGATCCGCGAGCCGTCGTCGAACCTCGCGACCAGCCGCACATCGTGCGTGGTCACCGGGATGACGGTGCCCTCGATCGCCAGGATCGTCGCGGCCTCGCGCACGGCCTCCTCAAAGCTCCCGGTGACGTCCGCGAGCACGGTGAGGAACAGGTTGCCGAAGCTGTGCCCCCGCAGGGTGCCTTTGTCGAAGCGGTAGTTGAACAGGTCGCGCAGGCGTGGCGAGCGCGACAGCGCGACGAGGCACTGCCGCACGTCTCCGGGCGGGAGCACGCCCAGCTCGTCGCGGAGGATGCCAGTGGAGCCGCCGTCGTCGGACATCGCCACGATCGCGCTCAGATTCCGCACATAGCGCCGCAGACCCGACAGCAGGACGAAGCTGCCGGTCCCTCCGCCGATCGTGACGATGGTCGGGCCACCGTCGCTCATCACGGGCTTCCCGCCATCCCGCTACTCCCGCAGCCGGTCCCGGTGATCGACCTGGACGGCGACGTGCTGGGCGCGCAGGCGCGCGGCGACCTCCTCTCCCAGCACAACAGACCGGTGTTTGCCACCGGTGCACCCGATCGCGATCGTGAGATACCGCTTGCCCTCCTTCGTCGAGCCTGGCACCACCAGCTCGAGCAACGCCGTGATCCTTTGCAGGTACTCACACGCCAGCGGATCGCCGAGGACGTACTCCCGCACCGGCGCGTCCAGCCCGGTCAGCGGGCGTAGCTCGTCGACCCAGTGCGGGTTCGGCAGGAATCGGCAGTCCAGCACGACGTCGGCGTCCCGGGGCGCGCCGTACTTGAACCCGAAGCTCACGACGGTGGTGACCATGCCGTGGTCGGCGGGGTCGGCGAAGGCGTCCACGAGCCGCTCGCGCAGCTCGTGGATATTGATGTCGGTCGTGTCGATGACCAGGTCGGCCTCGCCCCGCAGGTCCGCCACCAGCGCCCGCTCACGGCTGATGCCGTCGACCACCCGGTCCGCGCCGGCCAGCGGGTGGGTCCGGCGGCCAGCCTCGAACCGCTTCACCAGCGTCTCGTCGGCGGCCTCCAGGAACAGCACGCGCACGGGCAGGGAGCGCTCCTCCAAGGTCTTGATCGTGTTGCGCAGGTCCCCGAAGAACTGGCGGCCACGGACGTCGAGCACCAGCGCGATCCGCGCCACGGTGGACCCCGGCGCGGTCGCCAGGTCGACGACCCGCTCGATGAGCTGCAGCGGGATGTTGTCGATCGCGAAGTACCCCATGTCCTCCATGACCTTCGCCGAGGTCGTGAGCCCCGCCCCGGACAGCCCGGTGATGATGACGATCTCAGGAGTCACCGTGTCTCAGCTTTCGGGCGGTGGAGCTGGTCGTGGATGCGCTGGGCCATCTTCGTCGAGATTCCGTCGGCCTCGGCCAGCTCCTCGACGGTTGCGGCACGGACCTTTTTGAGGGACCCGAACCGGTCGAGCAGCGCTTTGCGCCGCGCCGGCCCCACGCCAGGGATCTCGTCGAACGCCGACGCGGTCATCTCCTTGCCGCGCAGGGTCCGATGGTAGGTGACCGCGAAGCGGTGGGCCTCGTCGCGGATCCGCTGGAGCAGGTACAGCGCCTCGCTGGCGCGCGGCAGCAGCACCGGGTCGGGCTGGCCGGGCAGGTAGACCTCCTCGAGCCGCTTGGCCAGCGAGCACAGCTCGACGCCCTCGACGCCCAGCTCCTCCAGCGCGCGGCGGGCCGCGCTCAGCTGCCCCTTGCCGCCGTCGATGATCACGAGGTTGGGGGGATAGGCGAAGCGGCGCTCGCTGACCGGGCGCGCCGACTGGTCCAGGAAGCGGCGGAACCTGCGCGTGATGACCTCGTGCATCATCGCGAAGTCGTCCTGGCCCTCGACGCCCTTGATGCGGAACCGGCGGTACTCACCACGCCGGGGAAGGGCGTCCTCCATCACGACCATCGACGCGACCGAGCTCGTGCCCTGCAGCGTCGAGATGTCGTAGCACTCGATCCGCAGCGGCGCCTCGGCCAGCCCGAGCGCCTCTTGCAGCTCGGTCAGCGCCTGGCTGCGGGCGTTGAAGTCCTTCGCCCGCCTCAGCCGGTGCTGGTGGAACGCCTCAACCGCGTTCTCACGCACCGTGTCCAAAAACGCCCGCTTCTCGCCGCGCTGCGGGACGCGGATATGGACCGGGCCCCTGCGCACCTCGGTGAGCAGCTCCTCGACGGTCTCGACGTCCTCGGGCTCGACGGGGACGAGGATCTCGCGTGGGAGGTCCTCCTCACGCTCCATCGCCAGCTCGATCAGGAAGCGCGTGAGCAGCGCCGGGGTGTCGAGGTCCTCGACCCTGTCCACGGTCCAGCCCTTGCGGCCGACGACCCGGCCCTTGCGCACGAAGAACGCCTGGAACGCCGCCTCCAGGTCGTCCTCGGCCAGGTGCACCGCGTCGAAGTCCTCGGCCCGGCCGGTGACCATCTGCTGCTTGGACAGCGCGGTCCGCATCGCCTGCAGCTGGTCGCGGATGCGGGCGGCGGCCTCGTAGTTGAGCTTGCCGGCCTCCTCTCCCATCCGGTCGGCCAGCTCGGCCATGACCACCTCGGTGTCGCCCTCGAGGAAGCTGATCAGGCCCGCGACCAGCTCGCGGTGGTGCGCCTCGCTCACCTTGCCGGTGCACGGCGCCGCGCACCGGCCGATGTGGTAGAGCAGGCACGGCCGCCCAGACCGCCGGCACCGGTCGAAGACCCCCTGCGAGCAGGTGCGGACCGGGTAGACGCGCAGCAGCAGGTCCAGCGTCTCGCGGATCGCGTAGGCGTGAGCGTACGGGCCGAAGTAGCGGGTGCCGTCCTTGCGCGGGTTGCGCCGCACCATCGCCCGCGGCACGTCGTCCTGGACGGTGACCGCGAGGTAGGGATAGCTCTTGTCGTCGGTGTAGCGGACGTTGTACCGGGGCAGATGCTCCTTGATCAGGTTGTACTCCAGGTGCAGCGCCTCGACCTCACCGCCCGTCACGATCCATTCGACGCTCCGCGCCACCTCCAACATCGCCCGGGTCCGCTGGTGAATGTTCGACCACGACTGGAAATAGCTCGACAGCCGCGCCCGCAGGTTCTTCGCCTTCCCGACATACACCACCCGCCCATGTCGATCGCGCCACAGGTAACACCCCGACTCAGTCGGGATCGTCCCAGGCTCAGGCTTGAAACTCAGGGCAGGATTGCGCATCGCAACACCATGCTACGGGGACCGCGCCCCCTGGAAGGCGCCCCCTGTCGCAGGCCGTCGATACCTTTTGCCCTGGGAGAGTCGTGATGGCGTACGAGGACGGACTTCGCGAGGCGCGTGACCGGCTCACCGCCGAATGGGGCATCCATGCCCGGCGGGTGCGGGCGCTGGCCCGCGGTCTGGCTGGACAGGACTGGCAGTCGGTGCGGGATCTGGTCGAGGCGCACGGGGTGTCACGGCGCGAGGCGCAGAACGCGCTTCGCCGCCTGGAACCGTGGCTGGAGCGCGACGGTGAGCGGGTGCGGCTGGCCGATCCGGCCGGGGCCGCGAAGGTCTTCGGCTGCGACGCGCCCGCCCCACCGCCAGACCCCTATGAGACGCTCGCTGCTGAGCACCCCGACGTGGTCGCGTTCATGGCCGAGGCGCTGGACGGACTGGCCCCACCGGTGCAGCGGCTGGACCATGTGTCGGTCACGCCCGCAACCGCCGTGAAGCGGGCACTGCTGCTGACCACCGGCTACGACCTCGCCGGGGCGAGCGTGCTGTGCCTCGGCGATCACGACCTCACGTCGCTGGCGCTGCTGCGCCTGCGCCCCGACCTCGATGTCACGGTGGTCGACGTCGACGAGGACGTCCTCGCCCAGGTCGGGCGAGTGGCCCGCGCGCGGGGCTGGACAGTGCGCACGGTGTTCGCCGACCTGCGCGTCGAGCTCCCCACCAGCCTGACCGGCCGCTTCGATCTCGTGTTCACTGACCAGCCCTACACGCCCGAGGGGACGCGGCTGTTCCTGGCACGGGGACTGGCCAGCCTGAGGCAGGCGGACACGTCGAGGATCCTGTGCTGCTACGGGTTCGGCGAGCGCCACCCCGCTTTGGGGCTGAAGATCCAGGACGAGCTGACCCGCCTGCGGCTGGTCGCCGAGGCGATCCTCCCCGGGTTCAACCGCTATCACGGGGCCGAGGCCATCGGCTCACGCAGCGCGCTGTACGTGTGCCGGCCGACGAGCGGGAGTTGGGCCGCGGCCGAGCGCGCGGCCGCCATCACGGGACCTCGCATCTACACCCACGGGCCCGAGTCCGTCGAGGCGCGGCCCCAGCAGCTGCCCGACGGCCTGGCACGTGACGTGCGCAAGGATCTCGGCGAGGCCGTGACGATCGTGGGCGAAGGCTGGCCCGCGACCGTCCACGCCCTGCCCTTGAGCGCCTACCTGCGCGACCGCAAGACGAGGCGCGGCAAGCCGCCGTTCACTCGGGGGCCCCACGAGGAGACGGTGGCGGTCAGCCTGCTCCCCTCCTACGGCGGCTACCTGGCGAGGATCCTGCTGCTGGCCGGCGCGGCCCGCCTCGTGCTCGTCACCGCCGCGAAAGACGACCAGCTCACACGGCTGGCCGACCTCCTCGACAGCGTGTGCGAGGTCACGGTACGCAACCGCGACGGGCTGGCCATCGTGACCGCGACACGAGCGCTGCCACCGGCCGAGCCAGTGTCAGCCACCCTCCGCGACGTGATCGACCACCCCCACGCGACCCTTGGCAGCGCCTGGCGTGAGGCCCTGATCCGCACCGCGAGCGTGCACGACCGAAACCTGACCAAGAACGAGGCCCGCAGCCTGATCGCCGCCACCGACATCGGCCGCTCCCACGCCGCCAGCCACCTCGCCGAGCTGCCACTCGACGCCCTGTCCGGCCTGGCTGCCGCGGTCCGCTCGACAGTCTCCGCCGCCACCTGACGTCACCCCTGCGCTTTTTGTCTCACCCCTGTGCGATCCTGTTGCCATGACTGAATCACGCAAATCACAGAAGGAACCGCTCCATCCCGAAAACGCCGCGATGCTCCTCGCCGGTGTGGCTATGGACATCGACGCGGTGATCACGCGCACGGCCATCAAGCTGCGAAAACTCGAGGCGGGTGACGCGGGCGAGAAGCTGATCGGCGCGACCCGCCGCGCGGCTGTCGCACTCGCGGAGACCTCGAAACGCCTGCGCCGCGAGGGGCTGCTCGGCCCACCCGACATGATCGGAGACTCGTCCCCTAAGCTGCCCGGCCATGGGACAACGTGAGGAAGAAGCGGAGGCCAAGATCATCGCCGCGCTGGCCGCCGACATCGACGCCGTCGTGTGGAGAGGAGACCAAGCGGTGCGAAAGCTTGTGAAGCTCGACGCCGAGCCGAACAAGGTCGTGGCCGCCCGCCGGGCGCTCGACAGCATGCACGAGGTCGCTCGGGCGCTGCGTCGGGACGGCCTGCTCCCGCTGCCGCAGCAGCGGCTGCTGTGACCCTCTCGGGCCAGGAGATCCAGCGCAACCTCACGCGCTTCGTGAGGCGCTGGGCGACCTACGGAGGCAGCGAGCGCGCCGAGGCGCAGACGTTCGTCAATGAGCTGTTCGCCTGCTACGGGACCGATCGGGTCGCCGCCGGGGTACGGTTCGAGGAGAACCAGCCGCGTCCCGGCGGCGGCCAGGGGTTCCTGGACGCGCTCTGGCCCGGCACCTGCCTGATCGAGATGAAGCGGCCCAGCGAGGCCTCTCGCCTCTCCGCGCACCGCCAGCAGGCGCTGGGCTACTGGGCGCACTCAGCCGACCAGGAGTCGGACGTCCCGGCGGTCGACTACGTGGTGCTGTGCGCGTTCGGCGCCTTCGAGGTCTGGCAGCCGGGGCGCTTTCCCTTACGTCCCCGCGCCGCTTTCATCTTGGGGGAGCTGCCCGACCGGTACGACACGCTGCTGTTCCTCGCGGGGCGGGACCCGCTGTTCGTCCAGGGGAACCGGCGGCTGACGACGGAGGCCGTCGAAAGCACGGTGGCCCTGTACCGCGCGCTCCTCAAGCGCGGGCCGGAGGTGCCTGAGGTGCTGCAGTCCTTCGTCATGCAGCTCGTGTGGTGCCTGTTCGCCTCCAGCCTGGGTGTGCTCCCGGGCCGGCCGGTTCAGCGGATCGTGCGAAGCCTGCTCCGCGATCGAGAGGGCTGGCGCTCGAGCGCCGCTGAGCTGGGTTATCTGTTCACACTGCTCGCCGACGAGGAGCAGCGCGGGCGAGGTGGCATCTACGCCGACACCCTGTATGTGAACGGCGGGCTGTTCGAGTCCTCCTCCCGTGTCCATCTGCTGCACGAGGAGCTGGAGCTGCTGGAGCAGGTCGCCGGCTACGACTGGAGTGAAGTCTCCCCGACGATCTTCGGCTCACTGCTCGAGGGGTTCCTCCCGCGCGACCGGGCGGTTGCGACCAGGGACGCGCGGACGCAGTTCGGCATCCACTACACCCACGAGTCGGACATCATGCGCATCGTCAGCCCCACGATCGTGGAGCCGTGGAAGGCACGGATCGAGGACACCCAGACCGTCAGCCAAACCATTGCCGCCCTAGAGGACATGTGCCGGTTCCGCGTGCTCGATCCCGCATGCGGGTCGGGCAACTTCCTGTTCGTCGCCTACCGTGAGCTGCGCGCGTTGGAGCAGCTAGCTCGGGAGCGCATCGCGCGGGCGGCGGCCCGCACCGGGGTCGCCGCCCCGAGCCCGGCGTCGTTGCCGCAGTACCCGCTGACGAACCTCTACGGCATCGAGATCGACCCGTTCGCGGTCCAAGTCGCCCGCCTGGTCCTGTGGATGGGGCACAAGCTGGCCGCCGACCGGCACGGCACACCGGAGCCGCCGCTGCCCCTCCCCAGCCTCAAAGCGAACATCGTCAAGGACGACTCGCTGTATCGACCCTGGCCTGAGGTCGACGCGATCATCGGCAACCCCCCGTTCAACGGCTCCCAGCACCTGCGCAGCGACCTCGGGGAGGACTACCTCGCTCGACTGGAGCGCGCCTTCGGCTGCGGGATCCGTGACTACTGCACCTACTTCTTCCGCCGCGCCGCCGACCACTTGGCAGCCGGTGCCCGCGCAGGGTTGGTCGGCACGAACTCCGTGGCACAGGGCCGCGGTCGAGAAGTCGCCCTGGACTACGTCGTGGAAAAAGGCGGTGTGATCACCGACGCGGTGTCGAGCCAGAAGTGGCCGGGCGAGGCCAAGGTGCACGTCTCGATCGTGAACTGGGTGCAGGAGCCGCGCAAGCGGCCGGAACGGTTCACGCTCGACGGCCGTCCGGTGCCGGATGGGATCTCGGCCGACCTCGTCCCACTGCCGCTGTCGACGCTGGGCGCGCAGCCGCTGGCCGCCAACAAGGGCGTGTGCTTCCAAGGTCCCATCCCGGTCGGCGACGGCTTCATACTCGACGAAGCCGAGGCACGGTCGCTGCTCAAGCGCACGGACGCCGACTACGCACAGGTCGTCCGGCCGTACCTGATCGGCGACGACATCGTAGAGGACCCCGCGCAACATCCCCGTCGCTGGATCATCGACTTCGGCCTCATGCCGCTGGAGGAGGCCGCCAGGTTTCCCGCCGCCCTCGCGATCGTGCGGAAACGGGTCAAGCCTGAGCGTGACACCAACCAACGAGCAGCACGGCGCACACGCTGGTGGCGGTTCGGGGAAGTAGCCAAGGGCATGCGCGCGGCGCTCACCGGCCTCGACCGCTACCTGGCCGTCGGCCGGATCGCCAAGCGGACACTCTTTTCGTGGTGTGAGCCCGCGTGGTGTCCCAGCGACCTCGTTGTCGTGGTGGCTCTCGCCGACGACTACGCCTTCGGCGTGCTGTCGTCCCGTCCGCATGCGTTGTGGGCGCGGTATCGCGGTTCCACCCTGAAGGGCGACCGGCGCTACACCAACACCACGATCTTCGAGACGTTCCCCTGGCCCCAGCCCAACCCCGCGCTGCGGGAGCAGGTCGCGGCGGCGGCCAAGCAGGTCGTGGCGGAGCGAGCGCGGGCATGCGGGAGAGGGCGCGGCCTGACCGAGGTCTACAACCTGATCGAGGACGGCGCGTTCGTCCCGCTCGCCACCGCTCACCGTCAGCTCGACGCCGCGGTCGGCGCAGCTTATGGCTGGCCAGCGGACAGCACCGAGGACCCCTACGAGGTGATCCCCCGCCTGAAGACGTTGAACGCCGAAATCGCAGGCGGTCGCCCCTACGAGCCATTCCCCTCCAGCACCCGTCCGGCATGAAGAGCCGAAGGGCGGCTACCAGCGTTCACGATGTACGACTTCGTCGATCGGCTTGCGTCCGCGCGCCAGGGAGCCCGAACGGCGGTCAGGCGCGGGGTGGCCGATCGTGACGACACCCAGCGGCGCGACGTCGCTGGGGATGCCGAGCACAGTGCGGAGGCTTCCGGGATCAGCGCCCAGGAACCCGGCGGCTAACCCCTCATCAACGGCGGCGAGCAGCAGCAGCATGAGTGCCGCCCCAGCGTCGACCCACCAGAACGGCGCCGGCCAGTAGTCGGGGGGCAGCGAGTCTGCTTTGTCGGGCTCGGCGTACCGCTGCTCATAGTCGGCCCTGCGGGCGCACGGAATCACGTGGACGGGCGCCCGCGAGACCCATGGGGCGAAGCCCTTCGCGATGTACTCCGGCTCGTCGCACGCCTCGGCGACATGTCGCCTCTGCTCGGGGTCGGTCACGACAACGAGCGACAGCCCCTGCGCGTATCCCGCGCTCGGTCCGCGCCGGGCGGTGTCGAGGATGCGCTCCACCGCCGCCGGATCGACCGGCGTGGGGCGGTACGCGCGGACCATCCGACGGGCCCGCACCACCTCAGAGAACTCGGGCATCTACGCCATGCCTGGTCGCACGAGGCCGGTTTCGTACGCCAGGATCACCGCCTGGACGCGGTCGCGCAGCCCGAGCTTACGCAGCAGGCTCGAGATGTGGCTCTTGACCGTCGCTTCGCTGAGGAACAGCCGCTCGGCCAGCTCTGCGTTCGACAGCCCGCCCGCGAGCAGCTTCAAGACCTCCCGCTCACGCTCGGTCAACTCGGTCATCGCTGACGGCGCGCTGCCGGCTGGCGGGGGCAGGACCGCCGCGAAGCGATCGAGCAGCCGGCGGGTGATCGAGGGCGCGAGCAGCGCCTCACCTGAGGCGACGACGCGGATGGCCTCGACGAGCTGGGCCGGCTGGACGTCTTTGAGCAGGAATCCGCTGGCGCCGACCCGGATGGCCTCGTAAACGTACTCGTCCAAGTCGTAGGTCGTGAGGATGATGATCCGGGCGGACGAGCCCTCGGCGACCAGCCGCTCGGTGGCCTGCACGCCGTCGAGATACGGCATGCGAACGTCCATCAAGATGACGTCAGGCCGCAGCTTCCTGCCGAACTCGACCGCTTCGCGACCGTCCTTGGCCTCACCGACCACCTCAAGGTCGTCCCTGGCATCAAGGATCATCCGGAAACCCGTCCGAACCAGCGCCTGGTCATCACAGAGCAGCACCCCGATAGCTCCGCCACCCGCACGCATTGATCCCCTCCCCCCACCGACGGCTCGGCCGCCGCTCTCACCTATCTGCACGATCAGCCTTTCTGGCGAAGCGGAAGGCGGGCACGCACCACAAAGCCGCCACCGCTGCGCGGGCCGGCATCGAGCGAACCGCCGAACAGCGCGGCTCGCTCACGCATCCCGATGAGGCCGCGGCCCGAGTCGGCGCCTGGAGCGGAGCCGCCGAGCCCGTCGTCGTCGACCTCCACGAGCAGGTCATCGGCACGGTACCGCACTGTGACCGCCGCATAGGACGCGTGAGCATGTCGCAGCGTGTTCGTCAGCGCCTCCTGGATGATGCGGTACGCCGACAGCTCCATCGCGGGCGACAGCGTGGAAGGCTGGCCGTCGATCCGCAGCTGGACGGGCAGGCCGGCAGCGCGGACCTGCTCGATCAGCCCGTCGAGGCGGCCGAGGCCCGGCTGCGGCACCCTGGCCTCACCGTCTTCCGGCCGCACCCTGGCCAGCAGCCGTCGAAGCTCCGTCATCGCTTCGCGGCCGGTCGCCTCAATCGCCGCGAGCGCCTCACGGGCCTTGGTGGGATCCAGGTCGAAGACGTCCCGGGCAGCAGCGGCCTGCACCACCATGACGCTCACATTGTGGGCGATCACGTCGTGCAACTCCCGCGCGATCCGCGCCTGCTCCTCCGCGACCGCCCGCCGGGTCTCAAGCTCTTTCTCACGAGCCAGACGGGCCGGTCTGGCCCGCAGTTGGCCGATGTGGGCGCCGGCCATCCATGCGGCGGTGCGACCCGCGAACGCGAACCAGACCTCACTCAAGCTGAACCACGACCGGAGGTCGTGGACCAAAGGGTACGCCATGACGAGCGCGACCACCGTTGCCAGCCCCACCCGGATCGCCATGGGCCGGGAGCGGTATGCCGCGACCGTGTACAGCCCGATCACCGTGCCGGGCAGCACGAAGGCGTTCCCGAACTCGATGCTCAACGTGATCTCCACCGCCAGCACGACCACCAGCACCGGAACCGGCCAGCGGCGGCGCAGCGCGAGAGGCAGCGTGTCGAGCAGAATGAGCGGCCAGGCTCCCGCCTCACTGGCCAGCGTGGACACGGCGAGCGCCACGGCCAGCAGGGAGTCAGCCAACAGGGGACGTCGAACCAGCGCACGACCCCACTGTCGGGCAAGGCCGAGGGGAGGCCAGCGAACCGGCCTCCCCTCTTTCCCTCTCCCTGAGGTCTTCGTCATACGTTCTGGTCAAGCATCTCTGGTACAGGTCCGCCACGCGCCCGCCGCAAGCGTCACCACGATCCACAGCAGAATCACGCCCGCGGCCACCGCCGCTGGCGGCCCGGTGGCCTGCGCGGCCGTGCTGGCAGCGGAGAGAGGGGGCAGGACCCTGGTAAGGGCCGCCCCAAGGGCGACGTGGCGCCACGGGCCGATGAACGGACCGAACAACGCCAGCGCCGGCTCGGCGACGAACTGCCAACCGAGCAGGATCCCCACCGCCACGGCCCGAGAGCCGACGAGTGAGGCGATCCCAAGCGCCACGCTGCACCAGACCGCCGTGGGCAGCAGCACCCAGGCCGCCCCTTGCAGCATGAACGTACGCGTTGGCGCGAACCCTGGCTCAGCGAGGTTGACAGACGCCACGGCGGCGATCGCATACGCCACGGCAATGGCCGGCAGGATGAACGCCAACGTCCCCGGCACTCGCGCCGTGAAGAGCGCCAGCCTCGACTGTCCCGTGGCGACCAGATCGCCGAAGACCCCCGCATCGACGTCCGCGGTCCCGACCGTCGCGCCGATGATCACCGAGAGCAGCAGCCCGAAGTTTGCAAGCACGCCCGTGCTGATCACCAGGCTTCCCGCTCCCCCAGCCGGCTCTATGCCCGCCGGATCGATCGCATGAAGAGCAGCCCAGACGCCGTATTGGAGCACGATGGCGCCCGAGGTCAGCACGAGCGTCCAAGCGACGAGGCCTCGCCGCTTGCGAAGCTTCAACAGCTCGGCGCGAATCAGACGACCGCCTGACGATCGCGGGGTGTAAAGCACCGAGCGCGCCGTGATGGCGCTCATGCCGCTGCCCTGTGCCGCGACGTCAGCTGCAGGAAGCGCTCCTCCAGCGAGGCTCGCTGCACCTCCAGCCCCTGCACGGCAACGCCGGCCTCCAGAAGGCGCCGGTTCACGTCGGCGGCCGCCTCGGTCACCTTCATATCAGGGCGTGGCGTGATCAGGATGCCATCGGGCGTCCCCACTGCCGACTCGACCGCCGGGTGGGTGGCCAGCACCCCGAGCGCGAGCATCTCGTCGATGCAGAGCAGCCTGATCGTCTGCGGGAGGCCGGCGCCCAGCTCGGCGATCGGCCCTTGGACGACGATCCGTCCGCAGTCGACGATCGCCACCGCATCGCAGGTCTTCTCCACCTCGTCCAGCACATGGCTCGAAAGCAGCACGGTCCGGCCCTCGGCGACGAGCTGACGGATCATCCGCCGCAGCTCGAGGACACCGGCGGGATCGAGCCCGTTGGTGGGCTCGTCCAGGATGAGCAGCGCCGGGTCGGTCAGCAGGCAGCGAGCGACCCCCAGACGGCGGCGTCCACCCTGTGAGTAGGTGGAGACGCGATCGTCCGCTCGCTCTGTCAAACCGACCCGGCGCAGCACTCCGTCGATGCGGCGATGGGCCGCGGGCTGACGAGCCGCAGCCGCAATCCACAGGTTCTCACGGCCGGTGAGATGACCGTGAAAGCCTGGGTCGTCGACCATCGCACCGACCCGCGCAAGCG
>JBOGEA010000108.1:0-15899 GCA_050743205.1 Egibacteraceae bacterium
GCAGCATGCTGCGGGTATCCAGCACACAGCCAGCCCGCCGCCGCCCTCACAACCCACGCCTCGTCGGGCTGGGGCGCAGCTCCGTTAGATGGGCCGGGCTGGACCCGCCGGCTGCGCATCAGCAGGACCACAGGCCGCGACGGGCGAAGCGGGCTTCGGCCTCGGCGGCGCGCAGTAAATGGATAAAGCGGTTATTCGGCTCGTACAGGACAGTACGGGCGTAGCCCTGGCGGACTGCCTCCTGGTTGAAGAAGGTCCCGTCGTCCGTCCAGACATAGCGCAGGGCACGGCCGAACCGATCGGTGTCCTCCTGGTCAGCGGCCAGGAGGACGACGGAGCCCACCGCCAGCTGCTCCTCGGCGTAGGTGGTCGCCTGGGCGCCGTAGCACTCCGGACCGCCGTGGTCGCGGCTGGTCTCGGGGGCGTCGATCTCCAGCAGCCGGACACGCAGCTCCTCGCCGCCGAGCTGGGGCCGGACCCAGATCGTGTCCCCGTCGATGACGCGTGTGACGACCGCAGGCTGCGCCTCGGGCGGGAGGCCGCTGAGCGCGGGCTCTCCAGTCCGCTGAACGGGGACGCAGCCGGAGATCAGCACGGCCAGGGCAGCAATCGTGCGCCCGACCGCGCGTGCCCGATACTGGGCGGCATGACGCTTCTGCTTGACGAGACCGCAGTGTTCATCCGTCCTGACGGCGTAGTGCGGGTGAGCGGGCCGGAGCGGCTCGCCTACCTGCACGTGATGCTCAGCCAGCACCTCGAGCACGCCGAGGTCGGCACCGCCGCCGACTTCCTGCACCTCGATCCCAAGGGCAACGCGCTGGCGGCGGGCAGGGCGATCGTGCAAGCCGAGCAGGTGCTCCTCTCCACGCCAGTCCAGGTGGCCGCCGACCTGGCCGCCGCGCTGGAGAAGTTCAAGTTCCTGATGCAGGTCGAGGCCGTGGACTGCAGCGGCCAGTGGGCGCTGGCCAGCGTTCGCGGCCCTGGTGACCTGCCTGGGGCTCCCATCGAGAGCATGCATGCCGCCGCACACGATGACGGCGTGCTGATCCGGGACCGGTCCGGCGGCGTGGACGTGCTCGGCCCGCGCGACTGGGTTCAGGCGCAGATCGCCGGCCTGCCTGAGGCCTCGCCGCGGCAGTGGGAGGCGTACCGCATCAGCGCGGGCGTGCCCGGCTGGGGCACGGAGATCACGCCCGGCCGGCGGGCTCAGGAGCTGGGGCTGCTGCCGACACACGTCCACCTCAAGAAAGGCTGCTATCCGGGCCAGGAGTCGATCGCGAAGATCTACAACCTGGGCCGCCCCCGCCGGGCGCTCGCGGTGATCGAAGCGTCCGGCCCCATCGCCCCCGGCGACCCCGTCGCGGCCGGGGACAAGGCCGGTGAGGTGACAAGCGCCGCGGAGGCCGGTCCGGTGTGGGTCGGGCTCGCGCTCATCCCACTGAACCGTGACGGCGAGATCCTGGGCAGCGGCGGCCTGGACGTGAACGGCACTCCAGCCCGCCTCCGCCACCGGGTGAACGAGGGCCTTCCCCAGCCGGGGGCCTGACCGCATCACCGGTATCCCACGAACATGTCGAGGATCGCCGCGCTTTGAGTCGCGGGGAAATCCCAACGGAACGCGGCTCGGGCGGCCAGGGGCCGTGTCCCCGTCGGGACCGGCGAGGATGTCGAGCAGCGGCGTGAGCGCATCGACGATGCCGCGTGCCGTCTCGCTCTGTCCTGCCATCGCATCGTACATGAGTACGAGTATGGCATGAGTGGTGCTTCTGTGCAAGGATATTCAGAATTTAATCGGTTATGGCAGGAGACATCGGCCCACTTGTATTTCCGTTGCCGACTTCGGCGGGTGGCCACAAGCTCACCCCTGCGGCTGGGATGAAAACAGGCCAAAGATGCAGTAATCCTGGCGAATATGAGGGAAAGCTGCGCCTCAAGCCCGACAGCGCGCGCCTGACCCGCGGTTTTCCTCCACATCCGAAGGAAAACCGCTACCCGCCACAGGCCCAGGTTTGGCGAGGGCCGTATGCCTGCGCTGCCCGCCTCGACCACAGGTTTCCGTCAGATCCGGCGGAAACCTGTGGTCGAGCCGACGCCTCGCCGAGCTGACCCGCGGGTTTACCGTCAGATCCGACGGTAAGCCGCAGCCGAGCCGCCGGCCGGCGACACCGCACCGATCATCGCACCGTGTCAGGAGATCTGGACTCTACGGCGGTGGCGGCGGAGGCGACCTTCACGACAGTCCTCAAGCACGCCCTACCGGCTACCGGTCACGCAGCGCCTTCAACGCCTTCGCCGACTGCTGCTTCGGTTGGATCTTGTCGAAAACGGCCAGGACTCGGCCGTCTTCGTCGATCACGACCGACGAGCGGATCACTCCCTCGTACGCGCGCCCGTACATCGATTTGGTGCCCCAGGCGTCGTAGGCCGAGATCGCTTCGCGGTCCGGGTCGGCGAGCAGGGTGTGGGGCAGCCCGTGGGCGGACGCGAAGCCGGCGTGGCTGCCGACGCCGTCCGGCGAGATGCCGGCCACGGCAGCTCCGACGGCCTCGAAATCGGCCCAATGGTCGCGCACGTCGCATGCCTGGGCCGTGCAGCCCGGCGTGCTGTCTTTCGGGTAGAAATACAGCACGACCGGGTGGCCGCGCTGCTCGGCCAGCGACCACTCCTTGCCGTGCTGGTCCGTCAGAGTGAAGTCAGGGGCGATGTCGCCGACCCGCACGCTCATCGAAGCCTCCTCAACGTAGGCGCCGGCTGGGATGCCGGCGTGAGTTCCGCGCAGACACCGACGGTAGCCGTGCCGTGATGCGCATCCTTCTCGTCTGCTCGGGCAACATCTGCCGCTCCCCCAGCGCCGCGCGAGGCGCTGGCTGGGGCCGGAATCGATGGGCAGGTAACGGTCGGCTCCGTCGCCTTCCCGGTCCGGCCGCCGCTGGCCGAGCAGGTCGCCTGGTCGCGGCAAGCGCGGCGGCTATAGGAACCAGTCACGTCGCGCTATGGTGGCCGATCGGATGAGCCGCTCCTCAAAGGGACGTCATGGCGAAACCCGGGAAGCCACGCCGCGAAGAGTGCCCGGGGTGGCGGCAACCATGACTGGGTGTCGGTGGGCGACGGCACACCCATCAAATGCTCCAAAAGCGGGATCTACTCGGTAATCCGTTAGGCTGCCCAGCATGGAGATTCTGTATGGCGAGGGCGTGGGACGGCAGCGACACTGGCACCTCTACGCCGACCAGACGCCACCCCGAGCGGAGATCAGCTACGACCGCGCCCCCGACGCGGTCGCCATGACCCCTGAGCATGCCCTCGCCTGGATGGCGGCCCAAGCCGACCGGCACGCCGAGCGCATCCCCTCACACCAACAGGCGAACGCGCGGCGCCTCACCGAAGACGCGCGGCTGCGTGAGGTCCATCTCGCGGCACTGTCATGGGGCAGGTCGACAGGCGCGATCATCAATCTGGGTCCAGACACCGCGCTGCGTCTGTATGCCCATTCGGTGGGGCCATCTGACAGCAAGGCCTGCCTGCCGTCACTGCTGCCCGCCGTCTGCGACCAACAACACGCCTAAAGCGCGACGGCAGTGTTGGGGGAGACTTTGCCCACATGGTGGGCAAAGTCTCCCCCAACACCTTCGGAGTTCTGCGCAGACGCCGACGGTAGCCTTGCTGTGATGCGCATCCTTCTCGTCTGCTTGGGCAACATCTGCCGCTCCCCCACGGCGGAGGCCGCGCTGCGCGAGGCGCTGGCTGGGGCCGGAATGGATGGGCAGGTAACGGTCGACTCCGCCGGAACCGGCGACTGGCACATCGGTCAACCTCCCGACAGGCGGATGGCCGCTGCGGCCGCCGCGGCTGGGCTGCGGCTCGACGGGAGAGCCCGCATCATCCGCGCCGACGATTTCGAGGCATTCGATCTCATCCTGGTGATGGACCGCTCGAACCTTGAGGACGTCCTTGCGCTCGCTCCTACGCCACAGGGGCGCGAGAAGGTGCGCCTGTTCCGCGCCTTCGATCCCGACGCCGATCACGACGAGGTTCCCGACCCCTACTACGGCGGCGCCGACGGCTTCACCCGCGTCGTCGGGATCACGCGCGCCGCTGCCCGAGGTGTGGTGCGGTACCTCCAACAGCAGGAGCTGCCGGCCTGAGCGGATGGGCCCAGGTGACGCGCACTCGGCTGCCTGACGGCCGGGAGGCCGTGGTGAAACGCACTTCCTACCCCGCCGAGGCCGAGGCTGAGGGGCTGCGGGCGCTCGGCGCGGCCGGGGCGCCGGTGCCCGAGGTGTTCGCGGTGGCGGACAACATGCTCGTGCTGGAGTATGTGAGCGGCCCGCCGGCCTGGGCGGCGCTTGGCATGGCGCTGGCTGGCGTGCACGGCGTCACGACCGAGCGCTACGGCTGGCACCGGGACAACTGGATCGGGCCGTTGGAGCAGCCGAACCGCTGGCACGACGACTGGCCGACGTTCTTCGCACAGTGCCGGATCCGCCCTCATCTCCACGCACTGCCAGCGGACGTGCGCCGCCGCGTGGAGCGGGCGCTGGACGGGCCGCTGGGCGAACTGCTCCCCGCCCATCCCCCGGCCAGCCTGGTTCATGGCGACCTGTGGTCCGGCAACGTGGCCGGGGGCCGTTGCCTGATCGATCCAGCCGTCGCCTACTGCGACCGGGAGTACGAGCTGGCGTTCATGGCCCTGTTCGGCGGGATTCCCGATGCGCTGTGGACGGCCTATGAGCAGGCGTGGGGGACGGATGGCGGCGACGCCGCCCCGCCCTGCAGCTGCCGCACCTGCTGATCCACGTCCGCCTGTTCGGCCCCACCTACCTGGCAGGGGTTGTCGACCGCCTCGACCAGCTTGGCTGGTAGCGATCAGGCGACGGGGTCGGGGACTGGGGTGGGTTCGCCGGATCAGGAATCGGGATGGGATCAGGTAGGGGCGGTGATCCGGGTCCAGAGGTGAGGAGGAGGTCTGCCACATCCCCCCTCTACCCAGCCGACGAAATCGATGCCAGATCCACCGGTGCCTGTGCGTTTGCGGGCTTATACGCCCGAACATGCACATCCGCACAAATGTACGCCCTCATTGTGGAACGAGCCTTCACGTACTCGCCGGTCAATGGCATACTTCGAGGAGTCGATCCTCATGAGTACGGGGAGCCTGTGGCCGTGATTGCGAGTATCGACGACGCAGCGGGAACGGAGGCCGGCGCTATGGGGGCAGCCGGGTATTGGCAGTACGGGGGAGGTCGAGGGCGTGGGCGTTGCGACGTCAGAAGCTCGGTGTGAAGAACGGGACATCCAGGAGCCTGTGCACGTGCTTGTAGTGGGCGGTGATGGGATCCTGATGGAGGCGCTCACGCACCTGCTGCTCGCCGCCCAGGTGCATGCCGTCCACGCGCGGGTCGAGGAGATCGCGGTCGCCCTCGATCGGTGCCGCCCGCAGACGCTGCTGCTGGACGGCCAGGTCGCGCCCCAGCGGTTCGCCGAGTGCGTGGCCCTGGCACGCTGGCACTGTCCGCAGGTGCGGCTGCTCGTGCTGGCTCCAGAGAGCGCCACAGCCGGTGCGGTGGCGGACCCGCACGAGTTGGGAGCAGACGGTGTGCTCTCGGCATGGTCGACGCCGCAGGAGCTTCTCGCCGCGGTCAACGGCGTCACACCGACCATCCCGGAGACGCAGCGCCCCGTCGAGCAGTCGCGCGGCCCCGGGTTGACAGGGCGCCTGACAACCCGAGAGATGCAGATCCTGCGGACGCTCATGTGCGGCGCATCCAATACGCAGGTCGCCGAACTGCTGCGCATCTCGCCGAACACGGTTCGGACCCACGTGCAGAACATCCTCGGCAAGTTGAACGCCCGGACCCGCCTGGAGGCGGTCACGCTGGGATTCCGCCACGGGCTCCATCCCCTGCCGGACAACCCGACCGCGAGGTCACCGGCTCAGTGACCACCCGACCGATACGACTGCTGGTCGCCGAGAGCCGGGCGCTGCACCGGGCGGCGCTCAGCGCTGGCCTCGACGCCGAGGACGGTTTGGAGGTCGTGGCGCAGGCGAGTGACGACGTGGAAGCAGTCGAGCGCGCGCAGCGGCTGGAGCCTGACGTCGTCTGCGTCGGCGCTGTGGTGCCGGGCCGCGCGGGCCTCGACCTGCTGTGCGAACAGCTCAAAGCCGAGCGTCCGGACCAGCGTGTGCTCGTGATCGACGATGTCGCGAATCCCGCAGTGCTGCTCGCCGCGATCCGCGCCGGGGTCGAGGGGTACACGACGAAGGAGACGCCTCTGGCCACGCTCGTGGACGCGGTCCGGCGGGTGTATGCGGGGGAGGCGGTGGTGCCGCAGGCGATGCTCGGTGGCCTGCTTCGAGCCCTGACCGCCAGCGCCCGCCAAACTGACGCGGCGTACGAGCGGTTCAGGCGCCTGACAGCACGCGAGAAGCAGGTGCTGGAGCTGCTGGCAGAGGGATGCGGTAACCGCATGATCGCCGAAATCCTTGTGATCTCGCCACAGACCGCTCGCACGCACATTCAGAACGTCGTGCGCAAGTTGGGAGCCCACTCACGGCTCGAGGCCGCCGCAATGGCGGTCGAGCACTGCTGGCTGCGCAGCCCCAACAACGGCGGACACCGGCCCTCCGTTGTGCCTGACTCCGCCGGAATGTCCAGATCGCCGAGCTGATCGCTCTCGGGCAATCGCCGGCGCGCGGTGAACGCACGGACAGCGTAGACAACCAAAGACACTGGAAAGTCGATCAGTTGCCGCGTTCGTTGCGGTGCGATTTCGAGCTGCCTCCGCTGCGGTGAGCCGTGAGCAGGACAGCAGCCGATCCGCGGCGGGCGTGGGCGGGCAAGGCCTCAACGATCGCGCCCCACGGGCCGCTTGCGTGATTGGGCCGTCGTGCGGTGGTCGCGTAGAGTCCCGGCTCGGCGCACTTGCGCGGAAAGTTCATCGACGGCGGTGTCGTCGCGGGATGGATTGGGTGGGATAGCCGATGAGTGTCAACCTTGACGACGATTGGGTGGTTGCTGCGCTTCCGGCGTATGAGATCGGCGAGGAGCTGGGGCGTGGCGCCTGGGGCGTGGTGCGCGCCGGGCGGCACCGGCAGCTGGATCGCGACGTCGCCATCAAGCAGCTGCCCCCGATCGCGGCGGCGGACCCGGCCGTGCGCGAGCGGTTCGTCGCCGAGGCCCGCGTGCTCGCGGGGCTGGACCACCACCACATCGTCCCCGTCTACGATTTCGTCGAGCGCGAGGGCCTGTGCCTGCTCATCATGGAGCGGCTGACCGGCGGGACCCTGTGGGACCGCTTCGTCGCCGGTGAGCTGGGCATTCAAGCCTCGTGCGCGGCGGTCCTGGCCACCTGTGCCGGCCTGCACCACGCGCACCAGCGCGGCACGCTGCACCGCGACATCAAGCCGGCGAACCTGATGTTCTCCGCCGAAGGCGTCCTGAAGGTGACCGACTTCGGGATGGCGAAGGTCGTCGGTGGGTCGATCACCCTGGCCAGTCCCGAGGGCCAGGTGCTCGGCACCCCGGCGTACATGGCGCCTGAGCAGGCGAGCGGGCGCCGGCTGGGGCCCGGCACCGATATCTACGCCGCGGCCACCGTGCTCTACGAGCTGCTTTCGGGCCGCCTGCCGTTCCCGAAGGACAGCAAGCCGCTCGCGACCCTGCACCGCCACGTTCATGAGCAGCCGCTGCCGCTGCGCGATATCGCACCGTGGGTCCCCGATCCGGTGGCCAACGTGACCATGATCGCGCTGTCCACAGACCCCGCCGACCGCTACGAGAGCGCCGAGGCGTTCGGCGTGGCGCTCGCTGGCGCGGCCTGTGAGGTGTGGGGCGTGGGCTGGCTCAGCGAAGCAGGTCTGGTCGTGTCGAGCAGCTCGATCGTCTCCGCGGCCTCGGGCGAGCACGTGGCCCTCGACCCGCCGCCCGCGCTGCCCAGCCCCAGCCGCGACCAACGCGACGGCACACCCGCCGGTCTCGTGCCAGTCAGCTCATTCTCAGAGCGCGGGGGCAGACCGGGTCGCCGGCGCCGGCTGATCGCCGGCCTGCTCGCGCCGGTGGCGGTGGCCGCGGTCGTCGGCGGGGTGTTGCTCACCCGCTCAGGCGGGCAGCCCTCCCGACCTCAGGTCGCGCCAGCGGCGCCCCCCGCCGCGGCGGACGGCAGCGCGCCTGTCGACCCCGCGGTCGTCTCCCAATGGCGGGCGCTGCGCGACGCGCCGGTCGCGCGCCAGCAGGTGGCGGTGGCGGTGGCGGACGGCACCGTCTGGGTCTTCGGAGGCCTGGAGGGCGACCGGGCCACGGCCAAGGCGGAGGGCTACGACCCGGCCATCGACACGTGGAAGACCGGTCCCGACCTGCCCGTCCCGCTGCACCACGCGATGGCGGTCACCTACCAGGGCGAGCTGGTCGTCATCGGCGGGTGGATCCCCAACGGCCCCGACCTGACCGCCCGAACCTCCAACCGCGTCTTCGTGCTGCGCGACGGCGAATGGCAGGAGCTGGAGCGGCTCAACCAGCCCCGCGCCGCGGGCGCGGCCGCCGTCGTCGGCGACCGCATCGTCGTGACCGGCGGCCAAAGCGATGGCGCGCTGATCTCGGCGACCGAGGTGTTCGACGGCACCCGCTGGACCGACGCGGACCCGATCCCCACCCCACGCGAGCACCTCGCGGCGGCGTCAGACGGCCGCTACGTCTACGCGGTCGGCGGACGCGACCTGTCAGCGGACAACAACGTGGCCGCACTCGAGCGCTACGACGCGTCGGCCGACCGCTGGGAGACCCTGACCGGGATGCCCACCCCCCGCGGCGGCCTGGGCGCCAGCGTGGTCAAAGGCCGGCTCGTGACGGTGGGCGGCGAGGAGCCGACCGACGTCTACGGCACTGTCGAGTCCTACGACCTGGACACCGGCGTGTGGACCAGCCTGCCCTCGCTGGGCACCCCCCGCCACGGGCTGGGCGTCGCCGCCGTCGGCGGGTCGCTGTACGCGATCAACGGCGCCACCCGCCCCACCCACGCCGAGTCCTCCGACACTGTCGAGGTCCTCACCGTGCAGTCGGCCGCCGCGCAGGCCTCGACCGAATGGCGCACCCTGACCTCGTCGTTCACCGCTCGGCAGCAGGTCGCGGTCGCACCGTCCGGCGGAATCCTGTGGGTGCTGGGCGGCTTGGAGGCCCAGCACGCAACCCCCCGGACCGAGGGCTACGACCCGCTCACCGACCGCTGGCAGCCCGGCGTCGACCTGCCGCTGCCGCTGCACCACGCGATGGCGGTGAGCTACCAAGGGCAGCTCATCGTGATGGGCGGATGGATCCCCGAGGGCAGCGCCCTCAACGCGGTCACGTCGGACCGGGTGTTCACGCTGCGCGGCGGCGTCTGGAAGGAGCTGCCCAACATGAGGCGGCCCCGCGCCGCGGGCGCCGCCGCAGTCGTGGGCAACAAGATCGTCGTCTTCGGCGGCCAGAATGACGGCCGGCTGGTCACGGCCACCGAGGTGTTCGACGGCACCCGCTGGACCGACGCGGACCCGATCCCCACCCCACGCGAGCACCTGGCGGGAGCGTCAGACGGCCGCTACGTCTACGCGGTCGGCGGGCGCGACCTGTCGGCGGACAACAACTTCTCGGCGCTGGACCGCTACGACCCGGTCACCGGCACCTGGGAGACGCTGAAGCGCATGCCCACACCGCGCGGCGGCCTGGCCGCCGCCATCGCCGCCGGCTGGCTCATCACCGCCGGCGGCGAGAACCCCACAGGGGTGTTCGAGACCGTCGAGGCCTACAACCTGGAGACCGGCGCCTGGTCGACCCTCGCGCCCCTGCGCATCCCCCGCCACGGCCTCGGCCTGGCCGCGATCGGCACCCAGCTCTACGCCCTCAACGGCGCCACCCGCCCCACCCACGCCGAATCCTCCGCCGCCGTCGAAACCCTCACCCTCCCCCCGACCACCGACTAACGGCTAACGGCTAACGGGGCGCCGCCCCGGCCTGACGAGGACGAGCCATGGGCGGATGGGACGGCGGCGCAGCCCCCGCTGGCCATTAGCGGTCGAGAGCGTATGATCGCGTCAGCCTCGGGCATTAGCCTGAGGAAGTGAGCCCGGTCTCTCTCCGGACGGTGGGGGGTCGGGCTTCGCGCTTTTCACGGGACCACGTGCTCTGTCCGCTGCCATTCGGTCGGCAATCGCCGTCTCCACTCGGGTCTTTGCCGAGCGCCCACCCGATTGCGTCAGGGAGCCACTGCAGTGGCTCCCCTCCCTCCCTCCCTCCCTCCCTCCCCCAGACGGCGGGTCAGCGGGCCAGGACGTGGCGGAGGGCGGCCTCCAGGGTGCGGTGGCGGAAGACGTAGCCGGTCGCCTCGGTGCGGGCAGGGACCACACGCTGGCTGGCGAAGGCGGTCTCTGCGGCGCCCTCCGGGCCGAGCAGCACCGCCGGACCGAGCTTGGGCACCGGGATGAGGGCGGGGCGGCCGAGCACCCGCCCCAGCACCCGCGCGAACTCGGCGTTGCGGACCGGCTCGGGGGCAGTCCCGTTGAGGATCCCCTCCACATCGGCCGTGTCCAGGGCGTGGGCGAAGACCCCCGCGATGTCGTCGAGCGTGATCCAGCTCATCCACTGGCGGCCCGACCCCAACCGCCCGCCCAGCCCGACCTTGAACAGCGGCAGCTGCAGCGCCAACGCCCCGCCCTTCGGCGACGCCACGATCCCCGTGCGCACGCAGACCACCCGCAGCCCCGCCGCCCGGGCCGGCTCGGCCGCCGCCTCCCAGTCCCGCACGACCCCGGCGAGGAACCCATCACCCGAGCCAGACTCCTCGGTCAGCAGCTCATCGCCCCGGTCGCTGCCGTAATAGCCGATCGCGGACCCGCAGATGAGCGCCCGCGGCCCGTCCGCCATCCCAGCCAACGTCGTTGCCAGCAGGCGGGTCCCGTCCACACGGCTGTCGCGGATGCGCCGCTTGCGCTCCTGGGTCCAACGGCCACCGCCGATCGACTCACCGGCCAGGTGCACCACGGCATCGACGCCCCGCAGACCGGCGACGTCGACGGTGCCAGCGTCCGGATCCCACGCCACCTCATCGGCCGAAGCCGCCGCGCGGCGCACGAGGCGGACGACCTCGTGGCCACCGGATCGAAGCAGCTCGACGAGCGCCGTACCGATCAGCCCCGACGATCCCGTGATCGCAACACGCATCACTGCGCTCCTCCTCCAATCAGCCCTCGGGGGGCGCGGGGCACGGAGTGCTCCCAGTCGGCCAGTATCGCCCGCAGGGCGGCGACGAACGCGAGCGGCTGGTCGAGCAGCAGGTGATGATAGGCCTGCGGAATCTCCACGAATGGGGCGTTGCGGCCGAGCAGCTCGCTCATGTACTCGCTGACCTCCGGCGTGATGAGGTCGCTGAACTCGCCGCGGAAGATCGCGACCCGGCAGCGCGTGTCGGCGAGGTACTCGTGCAGCACGCGCTGCGAGAGCCGCACGAAGATCCCCGGGTCGAACTTCCATGTCCAGCCCTCGGGCACCGGCTTCAGCGAGTGGCGGGCGACGTAGTCGACGATGTAGTCATGGGTGACCGGCTGCCGGGGCACGAGATAGAAGTGCTGCAGCGCCGTCTCCAGATCCGGGTAGGTCTTGGGATTCTTGAACGCCCGGCCGCGGGCGCCCTCCTCACGCTCGGGGTCTGGGCGTTTGACGGGCGCGTCGACGATGACCGCGCCGGCTAGCTGTCCCCCGTACACAGAGGCGGCGACGATCGACACGAACCCGCCCATGCTGTGGCCGACGAGCACGGGGCAGTCACGCATCCCGGCGTGCTCCGCCACCGCCATCACCTCGGCCGCCCACTGCTCCACCGCATACACCGGTCGCCGGCCACTGTCGCCGTGGCCGCTCAAATCCAGCGCGGCCACGTAGTGACCCTTGGCGAGCAGCGGGGCCAGAAAGCTCCACCAGCGCGCGTGCGCAGCCCCACCGTGCACGAGCACGAGCCCCGGCCTGCCCGCCTCGCCCCAGGTCAGGTAGCGGATCTCGCAACCGTCGACATCGACGGCCCGCTGCTCGTACGGCGCGGCCAGGGCCTGGCAGAACCAGTTCGGCGGATGAGTCATGCCTCCAGTGTGGCGGATCGCGGCGGTATACCGCCGCGATCCGCCACACGGCATCTCAGCCCGCGCGTTACGACGTGGTGCGGCGGGTGCGGCGGGTGCGGCGGAGGGCGCGGCGCTCGTCCTCGGTCAGGCCACCCCAGACGCCGGCGTCTTGGCGGGTCTGCAACGCCCAGGCGAGACACTGCGTGGCGACCGGGCAGTCTCGGCAGACCGCCTTGGCGCGCTCGGCCTGCTCCAGCGCCGGGCCGGTGGTTCCTACGGGGAAGAACAGCTCGGGATCTTCGTCCAAGCAGGCGGCTTCGGCTCTCCAGCTCATTGGGCATACCTCGTTTTCTTCTTGAGCGCTTGCGCTGCCCTGTCGGCAGAAAGCGATCCATCTACGGGCTGCGCTACGAGTTGAGACACAGAGAGAGTAAAAGAGGTTTAAAGCAATTTGTGAGAAGCTGGGGGGTGAGTGAGGAGCGAGCAGGGAGCCGCGGCGCTTCGCCAGGCCATCGGTCGTGCGGCGCTGACGAAGTACGGTGGTGGCATGCGTGACCGAGTGTCCCTCGTTCGAGGCGATGCTCGACCGTGAGGATCCCGCCCGCCGACAGCCGCGAGGAGGTGCTGCGGTCGATCCGCGCGCTCCACCCGCCGGAGAGGGAGGCCCTCGGCGTGCTCGCGATCGAGGCGAGCGCACCGCATGACCGGCATGCCCGCGCCGGTGGTCGTCCGGGTCATACGCGACGGGGTCGTGGAGTCGGCGCACCGGGGCCACGTCGTCGTCGCCGATGCAGAGGGGACGGTGGCGGTGTCACTCGGCGATCCCGAGCGCGAGGTCTACGCCCGGTCAGCGGTCAAGCCGTTCCAGGCGATGGGCAGCCTGGATCTGCTCGACCGGGCGGGGCTGGCCTTGGACACGGACGGCGTCGCGATCGCCTGCGCCTCGCACACCGGCAGCACGCTCCACCAGGTCGAGGTGGCCCGGCTCCTCGCGCTCGCGGATCTGGACGAGCACGCGCTGCGCTGCCCGCCCGCCCTGCCGTGGGATGTGGGCACGCTGCTCGACCAGCGGGTTCCTACCACGCTCGCGCACAACTGCTCCGGCAAGCACGCGGGGTTCCTGCTCGCGACGCGGGCGGCCGGCGCGGATCCGGCGGCCTACCTGGACCAGGAGTCCCCTGTCCAGCGCGCCGTCCGCGCCCGCCTGGCCGAGGCGACGTCGAGCGAGCCGCGCGGTCCCGGGGTGGACGGGTGCGGGGCCCCCGCGTGGATCGTGCGGCTGGCTGGTCTGGCGACAGCGTTCGCTCGGCTGGCGACCGGCGACGGGTCGTACCGGCGGGTCCGGGACGCGATGACGCGCAGGCCACATCTGGTCGACGGGCCGGGCGAACAGGACACGGTGCTCATGCTCGGCGACCACCGCGTCGTCGCGAAGAGCGGCGCAGAGGCGGTGCTCGCCGTGGGCTTTCACAGCCAACGGCACGGGCCGCTGGGACTGGCCACCAAGATCGAGGACGGATCCTCGCGGGCGACCGGGCCGGTCTTGGCGACGGCGCTGCGGGCGCTCGGAGGCCAGGTCAGCGAGATCCTTGTCCGGCCGCTGGTGCTCGGCGGCGGTCGTCCGCACGGGGCCCTCGAGCCCGATCCCGCGATCATGACGGCGATCCGCGCAGCTTTTCCGTGACCGACCAGAAGCAGTCACCTGAGGATGGTCCACGTGCCCGCCCCGTCACGCGTTCAGCCGTTCGACTTCTCTGGCCAGTGATCCCGGCGATGATCTCGAAGTCCTTGTCCATATGCGGCACCGTCAGATCGGCGGGACCGCCGCGATGGGAAGATCCGGCAGGGACGGCGCGCGGGTCGCTCCCCGACCTGGCCGAGAATCAGGATGTCGGCAAAGGCCCGGGTGTCAGAACCGGATGGGTCACGGGCGGCCAGTAGCATTGACCCGTCCGGAGTCGGGGAAGGTCATTGGAGGTCGCCAGAGCCGCAGGAAAGGACCGCGCGTGGAGCCGACGCAGGGGCCGGGGGGGAGTTCCCCAGCACACTCAGAGGATCAGCGCCCGTCCGACCGGGCGGGGCCGTTCAGCATTGGGCTGCTGTCAGTGCACACATCTCCGCTTGAGCAGCCGGGCACCGGCGACAGCGGGGGGATGAACGTCTACCTCGTCCAGGTCGCCCGCCGCCTCGTCGAGGCGGGGACCAAGGTCGACATCTTCACCCGCGCGTCGGGTGGAGACCTGCCGCCCACGATGACCCTGGACGACGGGGTTCGGGTCCACCATGTGGAGGCGGGGCCACCGGCCGTCCGCAAGGACGACCTCGCGTCGCATCTGTGCGCGTTCTACCTGGGGCTCGCCGCCCATCCGGCGGTCCGCGACCTGCAGCTACTCCACGGGCATTACTGGATGAGCGGCTGGGTCGGCCGGCAGGCGAGCCGCCGGCTGGGCCTGCCGCTGGTCCAGACATTCCACACGCTGGCCAGGGCGAAGAACGCGGCGCTGGCTCCGGGCGACGTGCCGGAGCCACCGCTGCGGCTGGTGGTCGAGGACCGCGTCGTCGCCGCCGCCGCCGCGATCATCGCGCCGACGCCGCTGGAGGCCACGCTGCTGCGCGAACGCTACACGGCCCGGCCCGGCCAGGTGCACGTCGTCGAGCCCGGCGTCGACTTGTCGGTGTTCCGGCCCTCCTCCGACCGTCACGCCGCCCGGCAGGCGCTGGGCGGCGGTCGCATCCTGCTGTTCGCTGGCCGGCTCCAACCGCTCAAAGGACCCGACGTCGCGGTCCGCACGCTCGCGGCGCTCGACCGGCTGCTGCCCGACGACGGCGTCCCGACCCGCCTGGTGATCGTGGGCGGCGCGAGCGGCGCGGGCAAGGCCACCGGCACGGACCCCGCCGGTCTGCGCCGCCTCGCCGCGCAGTTGGGAGTCGCCGACCGTGTCGCCCTGCTCAGCCCGCGTCCCCAGCGCGAATTGGCCGCCCTTTACCGGGCGGCCGACGCCGTGGTCATGCCGAGCCGCTCCGAGAGCTTCGGCCTGGTCGCATTGGAGGCTCAGGCATGCGGCACCCCAGTGGTCGCCGCCGACGTCGGTGGCCTCCGCCACGTCATGAGCGGAGGCGGGGGCGCGCTCGTCGAGGGTCACGACCCTGACGCGTACGCGGCTGCCCTGCTCCCCTATCTGTGCGACGCCCGCGCTCGCGCCGCCGCTGGGCAGGCAGGCCGCCGCCACGCCGCGAACTTCACGTGGGAGCGCACCGCCGCAGCCACCCGCGAGGTATACCGCCGCGTCCTGCGCCAACAGTGCGTCATCGACGCGAGGCAGGCGTGCCACTTCCGGGGCGCGTGACGCCGACATCAAGAGGGTGGGCGAATAGCTCACAGGATGGCGAATGAGCAGTTCCAGCCACATCTGTCACGATGTGCTCATCACCAGGCCTGGGAGACCCCGATTTCTTTCGCCCACTCACCTACAGTTAAGGGCATGTCCGGGCAGGCCCTGATCGTCGTCGACATGCAGAACGGGTTCCTGCGGCAGGGAGCGCTGGCCAGCGACCACTGCCTCGCGGTGCTGCCCGCAGTCATCGGCGAGGTCCAGGCGGCGCTCGCGCGGGGCGATCACGTGATCTTCACCGCCGACACCCACGAGCCCGACGACCGTGAGTTCGAGATCTTCCCCGTCCACTGCGTGCGGGGGACCGCCGAGGCCGACCTGGTCGACGAGCTGGCCGTCTACCTCGGCCTGCTACGCGTGCACAGAGTCGCGAAGCGCCGGTACTCAGCGCTGTTCGAGACCGAGCTGGAGGGGCTGCTCAACCG
>JBOGEA010000109.1:0-15761 GCA_050743205.1 Egibacteraceae bacterium
GTACCCAAGGCAGGAGCCCAGTGCGTTAGCAGCGCACGCTGGGATCTGTGCGGGGGGCCGTCCGCAAGGACGGTCCCTACCGCGAACCGGACATTATGTCCGGTGAACGTCCACAAATGTGTGGAGGAGACCGCCGGTCAGGAACCAAGCCGCCTAGGCTGCCCGCAGCCTGTCAGGGCGCACGAATCATCGCACCAGTCCGCAACAGCATATGGCGCTGAACTGGCATTACATGACGCTGGGTCAGGAGGTCTGGGGGCTGTGGGCGAAGTTCGCTCCGACCCGATCCGCCTCGGGCCTGGCACTCAACACCGCGATCGGCGTCTTAGCCGCCGCCCTCGTCACGGGCATCCTCCCCGACGCCTTCGGCCTCCCCGTCAACGTCTCAACCCTCAACCCTCATCGCCGCGCCATAACCCTGCCCACGCCGAACCGGCGACGGTCATCAGTCGGGATCGACGGAGACTGGCATACTCAAAGCAGACCGCCGAAGGAGGCATGAGGATGGGTGACGGTTCAACACGCTTGCTTGAGCTGCGACTGTTCACAGTCTCCGAGGCCGCTCGCCTCCTGCCTCTCTCTCCGTCGACGCTGTCGTACTGGCTCCACGGGAGTGAGCGGTCCGGCCGCGTCTATGATCCGGTCCTCCGCGAGTCGCTCAATGGCGAGGGCACCCTGACCTGGGGGAGTTCATCGAAGCCAGTCTCATCAAGCAACTCCGCGATCGGAAGGTCAAGCTTGATGACATCCGCCGCTTCTCGCGCGCAGCTCACCTCGCCCTCGGCTGGGACTACCCGCTGGCCAGACACGACATCTACTCGGGCCCCTCACGCAAGATGATCTATGAGGCACAGCGTATCGGGGGCTTAGACGACCAGGCGCCGCTGTTCCTGGTTGCGGGCAGGGAGCGGTACAGCGCCGGCCAACGGTTGCTCCTGGGTGAAGCACTCCGGGATTTCCTTGAACCCATCACGTTCGAGGGTGACATCCCGGTTCGCTATCGGCCTCGCTCGCGCCACGCGGAGGTCGTCGTCGACCCGCGGGTCCGCTTCGGCACCCCTCATGTCGAGGGGGTGCCAACGGAGGCGCTCTGGTCACTCCACGAAGCCGGGGATAACCTGGGGGCAATCGCAGAGAGTTTCGGTCTCGACGTGCGCCGGGTAGAGGAGGCCATCGCGTTCGAGAAGGAACTTCGCGAATCCACCGCTGCCTGAGGGATATGCCTCCTGCTGGTTGGTTCGTCGATGCGGACATCCTGGGGCTGTACCACGTCCTGAAGGCGGCGCGACGGTCGACAACTGACGATGTCTACTCCGGGCTGACCGACGACTTTCCCGTCTCGGTCGGAATGACTGACGCGGAGTGGATGTCCCTCTTGAAGGGTCGTGACCTCGCCATTTCTGACGAAAGATGCCAAACGGCAACTCTTCGTCCAGTTCGGCGTACCATTGGATACTTTCTATGGCGGATGCTTTAATCGATCGGTAGAACCGTTCCTCCACCGGCCCCCTGGGCAGGGCGGAGGCGATTTCGGCCGCCCGGGTCGCGTTGTTCGATGTCCTTGTCCTGGGGGAGCAGCTGGCCTGCCGTCGTGTCGGATGGCGGCGAGCCCAGAAGATACGGGATCCCGTGTGTCGGCCCCGCCGCTGAGCAGCCGGTGACGGGTCAGCTCGTCGAGCAGGGCAGAGGTCATGACGTCACCTCGGTGGTGGGGTCACTCTTGCGAGGGCTGCGGTGGATGTACCGGGACCCGCCGAAGGAACGGACTGGACCGGCGCCCGCGAGCCGAGGCCCGCCGAGTCCAAGGACGTTCCTGATCACCCAGGCTTTCGCGACCGCCATGTCGAGAGTGGACTTTGGCGGAGGGTATGTTCAAGAGCCGGTGATGTGGATATAGCCGTGAGGTCGCATGACCAAGACGCTGATCGATGTCGATGACGAGCTGCTCGCCCTGGCCGCCGAGATCCTGGGGACGACGACGAAGAAGACACGGTGAACTCCGCGCTGTCCGAGGTGGTCAAGGCTGAACTCCGACGTCGGCACGTGGACTACCTCGCGGCCGGCGAGCTGTCCGACCTCGCCGACCCGGACGTCATGGCCGGTGCATGGCGGTAGCCGAGTACCTGGTCGACAAGAGCGTACGGGCGCGGATGCACCAAGCTTCGGTGTGCGAGGCGGTCGTGCCTCTGGTCGAACGTGGGCTGCTCGCGACCTGCTGGATGGTTGATCTGGAGGTGCTGTACAGCGCCAGGAGCGGGCAGCAGCATGTCGAGGTTCGGCTCCAGCGCCGCGGTCTGGATTGGGTGCGGCTGTTCTGAAAGGACTTCATGCTGCTTGGGGGATGAGGTTGTCGGCGTCGCGTTGGACGGCTGACCGGCCTGTTTCCAAGCGGGCACGGTCTGCCTCGGAGGGGGTAACGCCGCTTTGCGTGCTGGGGCCCGGTGGCGGCGTTCCCGTCCTCCGGACGTGGTTCGATGTGGCGTCGTTCACACGTTGGCGGCGCTCTTCAGTCCCCGACTGCGGCCGTGAGGCGCCGCTGATCTATTCAGCGGCTCAGCGCGAGGGGAGGACGCTGCGACGTCACTCCAGGAGAGCCCCACCATTTTCAATGTCGAGGTGGAACCGGACGATCTGCCCGTCCTCGAAGATGGCGGTCGCGAACGGGTCCATCTCCAGGTACTCCAGCCCGACCTCGTGGAGCTTCAACTCGGACGGGATGTTCGTCATGTTGATGATGTTGTGCGCGACCGAGTGCGTGTCGAACCGGTAGCCGGGCACGGTCTCGTCGGTCTGCGCGCCCCCACCGGGCTTCTCGCTCTGCTCGAGGACCAGCACGTCGAGGCCGCCCGCGCGAAGTAACAGGCTGCGACGAGGCCGTTGTGCCCCGCCCCACCACGATCACATCCGGCATGGGTGCAGTCTCACACGTATGAGAGCCGTACTCTTCTTGCTGTGCGGGGAACGCGTTTCGACGTCTTCCTCTCCCACAACGGTGCCGACGATGCGCTCGTGGAGCAGATCGCCGAGCGGCTGCACGGGGAGGGGATAAAGCCGTGGCTGGACAAATGGTGCCTCACCCCTGGCGACGATTGGCAGCAAGAGATCATGGCGGGCCTTGGCGCCGCCAGAGCCTGTGCGGTGTTCGTCGGCGTCCATGGGCTGGGTGACTGGGCTCGCCAAGAGCTGGCCGTGGCCCAAGACCGGGCGGCCAAAGACCCCGCCTTCCGCCTGTTCATGGTGCTGCTCCCCGGCGCTCCCACACCTAATCACCCTAGCCTGGCGCTTTTGGCCACCCGCACGTGGGTGGACCTGCGAGCGGGCATGGACGACGGGGTTCACGAGCTTGTCCGCGCTGTCAACGGGAGCCCGTCTCGCCCTGTCGTCAGCCATGGGGAGGAGGTGTGCCCCTATCGGGGACTCGAGGTCTTCGAAGAGCAACACGCACGGTTCTTCTTCGGCCGTGACCACGACACCGCGCGGATACTCGAAAAGCTTGGGGACAGCCGCTTTTTGGCGGTGCTCGGGCCGTCGGGATGCGGGAAGAGCTCGCTCGTGCGTGCCGGGGTGGTTCACGCCCTCGAGCGCCTTGCTGGTCCCGGTATCCGGATCGTTCGAGTGCTGCGGCCCGGCGTTCGCCCCACGAGCGTGCTCGCCGCCAAGCTGGCCAGCCTCTTCCCTGGCCAGTCGATGCAGCGCACCCTCGACGGGCTTCGAGCCGACGAGCGCAGCCTCGACCTGGCCGTCTCGCTGGCGTTGGCCGAGCAGCCGGCCGACCGGCGGGTCATGCTCGTCGTCGACCAGTTCGAAGAGGTCTTCACGCTGTGCGCCGACGAGCGGGAACGGGCGGCGTTCCTGGCCAACTTGTGCTACGCGGCCAGCATCCCCGGAGGCCGGGTGGTGGTGATCGTGGCGATGCGGGCCGACTTCTATCACCGTTGCGCGCTGTACCCTCAGCTGGCGGCGTTGATGGCCGCGCAGCAGTTCCTGGTCAGCCCGCTCGGCCCCGACGCGCTGCGCGAGGCCATCGAGCGGCCGGCGTGGCAGGCGGGCCTGGAGCTCGAGGCGGGGCTGGTCCCGACCATCCTGACCGACGTGGCCGACCGGCCGGGCAGCCTGCCGCTGCTGGAGCACGTGCTGTGGGAGATATGGCAGCGCCGGGCAGGGCGGAAGCTCACAGTGGAGGCCTATCGGGCCGCTGGCGGCGTGGAGGGCGCGTTGGCTCGGCGGGCCGACACGATCTATGAGAACTTGGCTCCCGCACAGCAGCAGATCGCCCGCCGCGCCCTGTTGCGCCTGGTCCAGCCTGGCGAGGGCGGCGAGGACACTCGCCGCCGCGCCAAGATCAGCGAGCTGCTGACCCGTGACGAGGAGCCGGACCTGCGGGAAGTGGTCACGACGTTGGCCGACGCCCGGCTGTTGACCACCAGCCAAGACGAGGTCAGCGGGGCACCCGTGGTCGACGTGGCCCACGAGGCACTGATCCGTGGGTGGCCCCGGCTTCGGGCCTGGATCGCCGAGGACCGGGAGACGTTGCGGACGCACCGGCGGCTGACCGCGGCGGCCGGCGAGTGGGAGGCCTTGGACCGGGATGCCGGCAGCCTGTACCGGGGCGCCCGGCTGGCGGTGGCCCGTGAGTGGGCGGCCGAGCGCGACCCCGACCTCAACGAGCTGGAGCGTGCGTTCCTGCGAGCCAGTACCGCGGCCGAGGAAGACGAAGCCGATGCCGGCCTCCGGCGGGCACGCCGGCTGCGCCAGCTCGTGACCGGCCTCGCCGTGCTGCTCGTGCTGTCCTTGGTCGCGACGGGCGTGGCGGTGCGGCAGCAGGGCATCGCCGAGGGGCAACGGCTGCTGGCGCTGTCCCGCCAGCTCGCCGCGCAGGCCGATATCGCCCGGTCCCGCAACCCTCGCCAGGCGATGCTGCTGGCGCTGAAGGCATGGCAGACCGCGCAGACCACCGAGGCCCGCAGCAGCCTGCTCACGACCCAGATGGAGAGCTACGATGGCGAACTGCGCGGCCATCGGGGACCGGTGCGGTCCGCCGCGTTCAGCCCAGACGGGACGCTGGTCGCCAGCGGCGGCGCGGAGGACGGCACGGTGCGGCTGTGGGACGCCACGACCGGCCGTCAGTTGGCCGAGTTGCCTGGAGGCACACCGCCAGACGGGTTGGACGGCAAGCTGCCCATCACCAAGGTTGCCTTCAGCCCGGACGGCACGCTGCTGGCCAGCGCCGCGACCAGCCTGGACGGACTGCGGCTGTGGGGCGTCGCCACTCGCAAGTTGCTCGCCGTCCTGCCCGAGCCCGCCTCCGCCGTCGCCTTCAGCCCCGACGGCACGATCCTGGCCACCGGGCATCCCGACTTTGGCGTGCGACTGTGGGATGTCGCTACCCGCACCCCCCGAGCGCTGCTGGCCGGCCACACCGACCGTATCTTGGACCTCGAGTTCAGCGCCGACGGCCGAAGCCTCGTCAGCGGCAGCGTGGACGGCACGGTGCGGGTGTGGGATATGACCGACTCACGGGAGGTCGCCGTGCTGACCGGGCACACGGGGTTGATCCAGTTCGTGGCCATCAGCCCGGACGGTAAGATCGTCGCCAGTTCCGGCTTCGAGGACCGGACAGTCCGGATCTGGGACGCGCCGAGCCGGACTACGAAGGACACCATCCCGTTCAATGGAGCCGCTCCAGGTGGTGTTGCGATCAGCCCGGACGGCACACTGCTGTTGATGGGTGGCACTGCCCGCCTGATCGCGGTCTACGATCTCACCAAAGGCGAAGTGGTCGGGCCGCTGACAACTCAGGTCAGCGCGCCCTACGAGGTGGCCTTCGACCGGACCGGCCACCGCTTGGTCACCGCGAACCACGACGGCACACTGTGGCTATTGCGGATCCGCCAGGCGGGGCTGAGCGACCACACCAACAGTGTGACCGATGTCGTGTTCCATCCCGAGGGCCACACCGTGGCCACAGCAAGCTCGGACGCCACGATCCGGCTGTGGGACGTCGCCCGCCGCGACCCGCTGCTTGTGCTCACCGGTCACACCGGCGGGGTGCGGGGCATCGCGTTCAGCCAGGACGGTACGCTCCTCGCCTCGGCCGGCAGCGACGCGACCGTACGGCTGTGGAATCCAGAGACTGGGGGAGCGCTCGCTGTCCTCCGGACTGCGGAGGCGGTGCCGTTCCAGCAGGTGACATTCAGCCTGGACGGGAAGCTGCTCGTCGCCACCCGGCAACCGGATCCCAGTCTTGTCTCGCCCTCCCCTGAGGAACGAGAGCCTGTCGTGTGGGAGGTCGCCACCGGGCGTGAGCTGGGCCGGCTACCCACGGACAGCCAGGCGGTAGTATCGGTGGTGTTCTCGCCGGACGGAGGCACGGTGGCCGGCGGGCTCTCCGACGGGCGGATCCGGCTGTGGGACCCGGCCGACCGGTCGTTCCGCGCGGACGTGCCCGCCCACCGCGAGAGCATCTACACCGTCGCGTTCAGCCCGGACGGCCGCATGCTCGCCTCGGGTGGCTCGGACCGAACCCTGCTGCTGTGGGACACCGCGACCTGGCGAAGGCTCGGCTCGCTGCCCTCCACGGCCGCCGTCCGGGACGTGGTGTTCAGCCCCCACGGCCGGCTGCTGGCGACAGCGACTCAGGATCTCGTCGTCCGGCTCGTCGATGTCGCCACCCTGCAGGTATGGGCCAACCTAGACTGGCACCTCGACCAGGTGAACCGGGTGGCGCTCAGCCCAGACGGCACGCTGCTGGCCAGCGCCGGGGCCGACGCCGTCGCGATCCTGTGGAACGTCGACCCCGAGACGGCGCGGCGGCGGCTGTGTGGCGTGATCGGCCGGGGCGCGCAGGCTGACGAGTGGGAGCAGATCACCCCCGACCTCGACGGCCCGCCGCCCTGTCCCTGACGCGGCGCCCGGACCGGCGCCCTGACCCATGTCGCGTGGGCGGAGTATGCAACTATTACCAGTTATACACCATATTGGGCGAATCCTGCACAGTGCAGGGTCGGATTTGAAGTCCCTTCAGGAGAGCTGCACTCGTTTGGAATGGTTGGCGATGCCCGACGAGGTCGGTGAGCGGGCGATCGAGGTGCGGGGTGAGCTGGCTCGAGTTGGAATGCGCCGTTCCGTTCCGATTCTGACCTGCTGATCGCCGCTACGGCTGAGCGGCGCTGGCTCAGCGTGCTCCATTACGACAGTGACTTCGACACCATCGCTGAGGTGACCGCCCAGCCGATGCGGTGGGTGGTGGCTCGCGGTACCGCGGATTGATTGTGGGCACATCAGGCGTCCGAGTCGGGTCCTCCCGCGGGGTTGACCAGACCTTTACGGGGGCGTGGCTGCGGCGTCGGTATCGTGGGCCGCGACCTGGGAGCCATTCCCAGCAAGATAAGGAGTTGAGACTCACCGCGATGTTCAAGTCGCTCAAGACCTGGGTGCTGCTGGCTGGGCTGTCCGGCATCCTGCTGCTCATCGGGCAATGGTTGGCGGGTGGGTCTGGTCTCACCATTGCGCTCGTCATCGCGCTTGCCATGAACGTCGGGACGTACTGGTTCTCCGACAAGCTCGCGATCAGGATGGCGCGCGGCCGAGAGGCCTTGCCGAGTGAGTACCCCTGGTATCACTCGATGGTGCGGGACCTGTCGCTGCGAGCGCAGCAGCCGATGCCACGGCTGTACATCTCGCCCTCACCGCAGCCGAACGCGTTCGCGACCGGCCGCAATCCCCAGCACGCCGCGGTATGTGTGAATAAGGGCCTGATCGAAATCCTTGACCCGGACGAGATGGAGGGCGTGCTCGCCCACGAGCTGTCGCACGTCTACAACCGCGACATCCTGGTCGGCACGGTCGCGGCGACGATCGCGACCGCGATCACGTTCCTCGCCCGGATCGCGTTCTTCTTCGGCGGAGACGAGGACCGCAACCCGGTCGCCCAGATCGCGATGCTCTTCCTGGCGCCGATCGCGGCGATGGTCCTGCAGTTCGCCGTCACCCGCAGCCGTGAGACCCAAGCCGACACGTCCGGCGCCTATCTGTGCGGCAAACCGCTCGCGCTCGCGAGCGCGCTGCAGAAGTTGGAGGGCGAAGGGCGCCGGCGGATCCGCATGGGCGGCACCCCCGCCGAGACCTCGTCCGCGTTCCAGTCCCTCTACATCAGCGCCCCGTTCGGCGGCGCCGCCGCCCGCGGCCTGGGCAGCCTCTTCCGCACACACCCCCAGACCGCCGTCCGCGTCGCCAACCTCCAGTCGATCGCCCGCAGGATGGGCCAGATCGCGTAATCGCCAACCCCGCAGTCACCCCGAGGGCGGGACCGGAGCCCGCCGGTCCCGCCCTCCTCATGCGCCGTCGGCCCAGTTGCCTATGGTCAGGCCGCCGTCTACCATTGCGCCACTCGGTGGGATGCCCGAGTGGCCAAAGGGAGTGCGCTGTAAACGCACCGGCTCAGCCTACGGAGGTTCGAATCCTCCTCCCACCACCCTCACATGATGTTTTTATATTCGAGTCCAGAGTCAATTCTCCGCGGCATCAGATGACCGGGCCAGGACGCGAATGGATGACGCTGAGATCCCATTTGATCAAGGCGTCACTGACTGCTCGAACGATTTATGCCCCCCGTAGATCGGCGAGAACATGAGGTGGCTCATGATCGTTGCGGTGCGCCTTCCGTAGAGCAGGACACCGATAGCCCGACCGGTGCCGTGCGAGCAGGGGCTACTAGAGTGGGCGGTCGTGCGATACCGGGTTGACGAGTTGGCGTCCCGCTGCGGCGTCAGCGTGGACACGCTGCGCTTCTATCAGGCCAAGGGGCTGCTGCCCCGTCCGGGCCGTCAGGGGCGGTTCGCCTGGTATGACGATGCGCATGTCGAGCGGCTCGAGCGCATCCGCGACCTGAAGGGCCGCGGCTTCAGCCTCGCGATGATCGCCCGGCTGCTGGCAGGCGAGCTGGACTCGGGGGAGGAGGCGCTGGCCGGCGCGCTGGCCGGTCCGCTGCCCGGCGAGGATGTTGTGCACAGCGGGACGCTCAGCTTGGCCGATCTCGCCGAGCGGACGGGGATGTCGCTGACGGTCCTGGAGGCGGCCGAGCGTGAGGGCCTGCTCGTGCCCCGCAGCGACGGTGACCAGCCCTACACGACCGCTGACGTGGAGGCTGTCCGCGCTGGCTTGGCCCTGCTGGAGGCGGGCGTGCCGCTGAGCGAGCTGCTCGCGCTCGCGCGTCGTCAGGATGAGGCGATGCGTGATGTCGCCGAGCACGCCGTCGACCTGTTCGCCCGGTATGTGCGTGACCCGATCCGGGGCTCGTCGGCCTGCGATGAGGAGGCGTCGCGTCGGATGGTCGAGGCGCTGCATGCGATGCTGCCCGCCGCCGGCGCGGTCGTCGCGCATCACTTCCGCCGCCGTCTGCTCGCCGCCGCCCGCGCCCGGATCGAGCGGGACTCGCGGTGAAGACCTGGACGCTTGCGGTGCGCACGGTCGAGGTGGGCGACCCGGGTGATCTCGTCACGCGCCTGCCTGACACGGCAGGGTTCGCGTGGGTGCGGCGGGGACAGGGGCTGGTCGCCTGGGGCGAGGCCGCGCGGGTCGAGGTCGGTGCCGGTGAGGACCGGTTCGCGCGCGCGGCCTCGGCGTTGACGGGACTCCTCGACCGCGCGGAGGTCGATGACGCGGTGGGGCTGCCCGGGACTGGGCCGGTGGCGTTCGGCAGCTTCACGTTCGACCCGGACTGTGAGGGATCGGTGCTGGTCGTGCCGCGTATGGTGCTCGGTCGGCGCGGCGGTCGGGCGTGGCTGACGACGGTGGGTGGTGGAGGTCGAGATGAGGTCGGCCCGGTCCAGGCGCTGCCCGCGCCCGGGCGGATCCGGTATGCGGGCGCGTCGTTCTCTGAGGTGCGGTGGATGGAGGCGGTCGATGCCGCCGTCCGTGCGATCCGCCGGGGTGAGCTGGCCAAGGTCGTGCTCGCGCGGGACGTGCGGGTGTGGTCGGAGCAGCGGTTGGATCCCCGTGCCCTGGTCCACCGGCTGGCCGAGCGCTTCCCGCAGTGCTTCGCGTTCGCCTGCGCGGGGCTGGTCGGGGCGACGCCGGAGCTGCTCGTGCGCCGGCTCGGCGACCTGGTCGAGTCAGTGCCGCTGGCCGGCTCGGCCGCCCGTGGGCCCAACCGTGCGGAGGACGCCCGCCTGGGTGAGGCCTTGATGGCCTCGGAGAAGAACCGCGGCGAGCATCAGTTGGCGGTCGACTCGGTCAAGCGCGTGCTGGGACCGTTGTGCGTCTGTTTGGACGTCGATCCGCAGCCGTGGCTGCTGCGTCTGGGCAACGTGCAGCATCTCGCGACGGCGTTGCGGGGCCGGCTGGCCCGCCCGCTGGGCTCGCTGGACCTTGCCGGCGCTCTGCACCCGACCGCGGCGGTCTGCGGTGCTCCCACCGCGATGGCGTTGGACTGCATCCGGGCGTTGGAGGGGATGGACCGGGGTCGGTACGCGGGTCCGGTGGGCTGGACCGACGCGCGCGGTGACGGCGAGTGGGGTATCGCGCTGCGCTGCGCGGAGGTCGACGGCCCCCGCGCCCGTTTGTTCGCCGGCGCTGGGCTGGTCGCTGCCTCGCTGCCTGAGGCAGAGCTGGAGGAGACCCGCCTCAAGCTCCTCGCGATGCAGTCAGCCCTGTGTGATCACGGGGCAATACACCCGAAAGGTACTAGTCCCTTTTAGGGGGTAGTATCACACTATGTGTTGCTGTAGTTTGCTATTGTGACTTTTCTTCCCCTGCGGCAAAAGCTCACCACCATCACTGTCATCCTGACCCTGATCGGGGTTGGCCTCGCCGAGTACACGATCCGGCCCGGCGACACGCTTTCGACCATCGCCCGCCAGTTCGGCATCACGGTTTCGAGTCTGAGGGCGGCCAACGACCTCGACGACGCCGATCTCATCGTGGTGGGCGACCGCCTGATCATTCCCTCCACCGCGGCTCGCTCCGGAGGCGCCCGCTACGTCGTCCGCTCCGGCGAGACCGTATCCATCATCGCGCGACGCTTCGGCATCAGCGTCGCGGACATCGTGAAGGCCAACGACCTCTCCGACCCGAATCAGCTGGACGCGGGCCAGCGGCTGGTCCTTCCCGGCGACTGGGCGCCGCGCCCGGCCTCCTCCCGCGACGAGATCCGCGGGCTGCTGGAGCAGTCGGCGGCTCGCTACGGCTGGAATCCCGCCACGGTCAAGGCGGTCGCGATGGTGGAGTCCGGCTGGAACAACGCCGTGGTCTCCTACGCGGGCGCGCTCGGGATCATGCAGGTCATGCCAGAGACCGGCGGGTTCGTGTCGAAGCACCTGGTCGGGCGCCCATTGGACCTGCGCGAGCCGGCCGACAATGTCGAGGCAGGCGTCGCCTTCCTCGACTACCTCTACCGACTCACCGGAGGCGACGTCGAACTCACCCTGGGCGGCTACTTCCAGGGCCTCGCCTCAATCGAGCAGCGAGGCATGGACGAGGCCACCGAGCACTACGTCGATCTCATCCTCAACGTCCGCAAACGCTATTAGCACCTGCATAAGAAACGCGATCGCCAGTCCCGCAGCGCCCAAGGGATCTGTAGCGCGATGGCCAGCCGTGCAGCGCCGAAGGAGACTGAAACGCAATGGCCAGCCGCGCAGCGCGAGCGCGGGTTTGGGTGGCCCTTGCCGCCCAAACCCGCACAGTGCCCTAAGGAAACCTGTGACGGGAGTGACTGAAGGGTCGCGTGGCGTCGGGTGAAGCGACCTAAAAGGGTGTGCGCGAGCGTAACCCGGCGCTACGCGACCCCGTGGCCAATGGCAAAGCGCCCCCCTGGCTTAACACAAACGATGTGCAATCACGGGCGGATGTGCGGTCGGAGGCATATTCGCGCGTTACTGCACATCCACCCAGGCGCTTACTCACAGACTTCCGCCCCCCTCTCGTCCTCTCTCACATCGGCGCCTACCGTCCCGGCTGTGACAAGCACAAAAGGAGGACGGGATGCGTCTGCAGGATTTGCCGGTGGTGGTCGACTTGCCTGGGCGGCTGGGCGAGGAGGTCAGCGCCTACGTCGAGGTTGAGGCTGGATGGCAGGTGGTCGGCCCGGGCGGTGCGCTGGTGCCGGCCCTTGAGCTGACCGCCGCGCCGCGGGCCGGGCTGCCCTGCGTCGTGGTGCGGGAGGGCCCGATCCAGGCCGAGGACGTCCGCGCCGCGCTGCTCGGCGGCGCCCTCGACGTCATCGCCTGGCCCGAGGACCGGGCACGCCTGCTCGAGGCGCCACTGCGGATCAACGGCGCACGCGGCCATCGCCCCGGTCCGGCGGTGCTCCGGGTCGCTGGCTGCGGTGGGGGAGTGGGCACGTCGACCATCGCGCTGGCGCTCGGCGGGCTGCTGGCCTGGAGCGGGCGGAAGACGGTCGTGGTCGGCGACGAGGACCTTCTGCGCCTGTGCGGACTCGGCCCCTGGCCGGGCCCGACCGTGCCGGAGCATATGTCGCTCCGGCCGGGTGACCCCGAGGTCACCGCACTCGCCCGCCCGCTCCCGGGTGTGGACCGGCTCTCCATTCTGGGCGGTGGAGGATGCGCCGTGGAGTCGACGGCGGGCTGGCCGGTTGAGGCCGTGGTCATCGACCTGCGCGCTCCACGTCACCTTGCCAGAGCCGATGTCGTCTGCGCGAGACCTGACTCGGGCCTCGCCGTCCTCGAGGACCAGCCCGGCAACCTGCCCGTGCTCGTCGTCGGCGACGGGCCGCTCGACCAGGCCGCGGTCCGTCGGCGTCTCGGGCGGCCTCCTGTCGCCTGGCTGCCGCGGTCCGCCCGCGTCGCGCGCGCCGGCCTGTCCGGCACGGTGCCGAGCGCGTTGCCCGGCAGTTGGCTGAAGGCGCTGCGGGCAGGGCTCGGCCGGATCCAGCGGCAGCCGGGAGGCCAGCGATGAGTTCTGTGCTGATCGATCGGGTCAGGCGTCGGGTGGCCGATGACCCGGCTGTGGTCGAGGCCACGGACGGCGCCGCCAGGGTCGCCGCGATCCGGTCGGCGGTCGCGCAGGCCGTCCGGGACGAGGGAGTGCTCCTCGCCCCCGACGCGCTCGCCGCCGCCGTCCGCGAGGTCGCCGACGCGCTGGCTGGCCTCGGGCCGGTGCAGGCGCTCCTCCGCGATCCGGCCGTCACGGACGTGATGGTGAACGGGCCAGGCGAGGTCTGGGTCGAGCGCGCGGGCCGCCTGGAGCGCACGGCGGTCCGGTTCGAGGACGCTGAAGCGGTCCGCGCCGCGGTGCTGCGGATCGTCGGGCCGCTCGGCCTGCGGTTCGACCGAGCGCGCCCGTTCGTCGACGCCCGGCTCCCGGACGGCAGCCGGCTGCACGCGCTGCTCCCGCCGCTCGCGCCGGCCGGGCCGGTCGTGACGGTGCGGAAGTTCGCCGCTGTCCAGCCGAGCTGGGACGCGCTGGCCGCCACGGGTGCCGTTCCTGCCGAGATCGGGGCGGTGCTGCGGTCCGCGGTGGCCGACCGCCGCGCCATCGTCGTCGCGGGGAGGACCGGCACGGGCAAGACGACGCTGCTCGGCCTCCTGCTGAGCGAGGTCGGTGCCGGCGAGCGCGTCGTGGTGATCGAGGATGCCCCTGAGCTGCGCCCCCGGTGCGCTCACGTCGTTCGGTTGGAGACCCGGCCGCCCAACGCCGAGGTGGCCGGTGAGATCACGATTCGTGACCTTGTCCGTCAGTCACTGCGGATGCGGCCGGACCGGATCGTCGTCGGCGAGGTCCGTGGCGTCGAGGTGGTCGACGTGCTGGCTGCCTTGGCCACAGGCCACGAGGGCTGCATGACGACGGTGCATGCCCGCGCGGCCGGCGAGGCGCTCGTCCGGTTGGAGGGCATGGCGCTGCTCGCCGGCTTGCCGCTGCCCGCCGCCCGGGCCCAGCTCGAGGTGGGCTTGGACCTCATTGTCGTGCTCTCCCGGGGTGCCGATGGCCAGCGTGGGGTCGTGCAGATCGCGGAGGTCGCATCGCGCGGCGGGGACGGCCCGCTCCGCACGCGCGAGATCTGGCGCCGGGGAGGCTGGTCGTGACCGGCGCGTTGGACGTCAAGGTGCTCGCGGGGCTGCGCGCCGCGCTGTCGGCGGGTGCCTCGCCGGCCACAGCGCTCGAGCAGTGCGGAGGTGAGGGCGTGCTCTCCCCGGTCGTCCGGGCAGTGCGGGTCGGTCAGCCGCTCGCCCGCGCCGCGGCTGCGGTCGATACCGGAGATCCAGCCGCTGACCTGCTTGTCCGGGCACTCGGGGTCGCCGATCACGCAGGCGCTGGCGCGGTCAGCGCTGTCGAGCAGGCGCTCGACAGCGTGCGGGACGAGGCCGCCCTGCGGCGGCTCCTGCGCGTCCGTACCGCGGCGGCTCGTGGCGCCGCGCGAGTGCTCACCGCGCTGCCGGTGCTGCTGTGGGCGCTGCTCGTCCTGATCGACCGGCGGGCCATCGGCTTTTACCGAACCGCGCCAGGCGCCGTCACCGGGCTGCTCGCGCTCGCCCTGATCGCGGCGGGACATGCCTGGTCGCGCCGGATCGTCGCCGCCGCCGGCAGGGCGGCAGCCGCGGCGGATCCGTGCGATGGGGCAGCGGCCGAGACGATCGACCTTGTGGCCGTTGCGATGGCGGGCGGGTTGTCCCCTCCCGCGGCCCTCCAGACCGTGGCCGCGCTCGCTCCGCTCCCGACCAGGCAGGTCCTCGCCCGCGCGAGCCGCCGCCTGTCCGCCGGCTCGACACCCGACGAGGCCTTCTCGGGCACCGGCTTGGCAGCGCTCGGTGAAGTGCTCGCCACCGTCGAGCGCTGGGGCGCGCCCTCCGGTCCTGTCCTCAGCCGGCTCGCCGCTGATCTTCGCGCCGAGGTCCGCGCTGCCGCCGAAGAGGCCGGCGAGCGCGTTGAGCTGCACCTCGTCTTCCCCACGACCCTGCTGACGCTGCCGGCGTTCGTGCTCGGGATCGTCCCGCCGCTGTTGTGGACGGCCCTGACTGCGGCCGGTGGCGCCAGCCCATCCTAATGAGGAGGCATCATGCACCGCCATACCCGCCCTTCCGCACCAACCGTCAGCTCTGGACGCGATCTCGTCCAACCCACGCCACTCCGCAACTCCCCGGCCAGGCTCGGACTTCGCGGCCGGCTGCGCGAACTGCGCACCGCCGATGAGGCCGGCGCCCAAGTCGTCGAGTACGCGATGCTCGGGGCGGTCGCCGCCGCCACCTGCGGCGCGCTTCTCGCGCTCATCAGGGGCGGGCTGCTGCAGACGCTCATGGAGTCGATCACGAACGGGCTTGTCCAGTGGGTCCAGACATGGTTCGCGTGAGTGTCTTGGGGGGCGGCGACGCCGTCCCCCGCGGCCCGGCCGCCACAGTCGCCGCCAGCGACGAGCGCGGGAGCCAAGCGGTCGAGTTCGCGCTCGTCATGCCCGTGGTGCTCCTCTTGATCCTGCTCGTCGTGCAGGCCGGCGTCGTGGCGGCGGATCTCGTCGCCGCCGCGGGCATCGCCCGCGAAACCGCCCGTGTCGCCGCGGTCGGCGACGATGCCGGCGCGCGCGCGGCGGCCGAGCGGGCCGCCGGGTCGCGGGAAGTCCGGGTCTCGCTCGCGCCACCGTCGGGTGCGCGCGCGCCCGGTGACCTCGTCACCGCGACCCTGCGGCTGCGCAGCAGCGGCTTCGCCGTGTTGGGGGCGCCTGTTTGGCTGCCCGCTCAGGCCACGATGCGCGTGGAGGAGTCCCCGACATGAGGGACAGAGCATTGTGTGGAGCATCCGCGACATATATG
>JBOGEA010000110.1:0-15682 GCA_050743205.1 Egibacteraceae bacterium
ATGCCGCCCAAACCGCTCAGCTTAAACAAACAAGACAAGTGAGGTCACCGAAGGGGGTCGCGTTGCGCCGGCTGGAGCGACCTAAAAGGGTGTTCCGAAGCGGAAGCCGGCGCAACGCGACCCCGCGCGATTGAGGCGCAACCCCGGGCCAGTTGCGGCAACGCGACCCCGGGCCAGGAGCCGGAATCCTCAAAGATGCACAACAGGACAGGTCAGCGTCCGGTCAATTCCGTCAATCGCCTGAATTTTCGCAACCACGAGGCGGCCGAGCGTGTCGATGTCGCTCGCCTCGGCACGCACGATCACGTCGTAGGGGCCGGTGACGTCCTCGGCGGCTTTGACCCCCTCGATTTTGGCGACGGCCTCGGCCACTTGCGCGGCCTTGCCGACCTCGGTGAGGATGAGGATGTACGCGGAGACCATTGTTCGCGCCCCTTGAATGTTTTCGGCTGCTCGCACGGGCATCCTAGTACGTGATGAAAATTTTCGAGGATCGGCGTGAGGCTGGGCGGCAGCTCGCCGCCCTGCTGGCTCAGGATGAGGCGCTTGCGCACGGCAGGCGCCTGGTCGTGCTTGCGATCCCACGCGGCGGGCTGCCGGTGGGCGTGGAGGTGGCACGGGTGCTCGGCGCCGCGTTCGACGTCGCCGTCGTCCGCAAGCTCCGCACCCCGCAGAATCCTGAGCTGGGGTTCGGCGCCGTGGACTCGGACGGGTACGTCGAGATCGACGAGGCTATGGTCTCCCGGCTCGGGCTCTCAGAGGAGGAGATCCAGGTCGAGATCGAGGACCGCCAGCGCGTGATCGCCAGCCGATTGGCGCTGTTCCGCAGCGTCGTGCCGGCCGTCGACCTGCGCGATGCCGCTGTGATCGTCGTCGATGATGGCATCGCAACCGGTGGGACGGCCCGGCAGGCCTGCCACCTCGCCCGCCGCTTGGGCGCGGCCTGGGTCGTGTTGGCGGTCCCCGTCGCGCCCCCGCGGGTGGCGGACGAGTTCGCCGAGGCGGCTGACCGGGTCGTGGTGCTCAGCGAGCCCGCCGAGTTCATCGCTGTCGGCCAGGCGTACAAGGAGTTCGACCAACTCGACGACGAGGCGAGCATGGACGTGCTGCGCGAGTTCTCCGGCTAGCCAGCCTCACGGCTGTGGGGGAGTTCGGGCTGATCGCGCGGATCGCGCCGCTGCTGGACACCTCGGGGGGCGACGTCGTGATCGGTCATGGAGACGACGCGGCGGTCATCCGGGTCGGCGGGCTGCAGGCGGTGATCGCGGTCGATGTGGTCGTCGAGGGCGTCCACTTCAGGCGGGGCCTGTCCTCGTGGGACGACGTCGGCTGGAAGGCCGTCGCCGTGAACGTGAGCGACCTGGCCGCCATGGGGGCCGACCCCATCGCCGCCGTCGTCGGGCTGTGCCTTCCATCCGACATCGCTGAGGGCGACGTTGTGGCCCTCTATCAGGGCCTGCGGGCCGCGTGTGACCGCTGGGGACTGCGGCTCGTGGGCGGCGACACGGTCAGCGGGCCGGCCCTGGTCGTGTCGGTGACCGTGCTCGGCGGAGTCGAGCCCGATGCGGCGGTGACGCGCGCTGGCGCCCGGCTGGGTGACCGGCTTGTCGTGGTCGGGGCCCTGGGCGCGGCCTCGGCGGCGCTTGCGCAGGTGAACGGGGGGATCGAGCCTGATCCCGCCCTCCTCGCCGCGCACCGCAGGCCCGTGGCGCTGCCACAGGCGGGTCGGGTGCTGGCCGCCCACGGCGCCCGGGCGATGATCGACGTGTCGGACGGACTCGGCGCCGACCTCGGCCATGTCTGTGAGGCCTCAGGCGTCGGCGCCCGGGTCAGCGCAGCCGCCCTGCCCGTCGCGCCCGGCGCGCTGAAGGTGGGCGGCTGGGAGTTGGTCTGCGGTGGGGGAGAGGACTTCGCGCTGGTGGCCGCCCTGCCGCCCAAGCGGGCCGAGGCGGCCGCCCTGCGGGCCGGCGCGGCCGAGGGCGTGCCCGCAGCGGTCGTCGGCGAGATCGTGGAGCCGGGCGCGGGCGCAGTGCTGGAGCTGCCCGACGGGGGCATGCTGGCGCTCGACCGCATGGGCTACGACCATTTCTCGAAAGCGCGACGATGAGCTGGATGGCGGTGGGCCGGAGACGATGAGCTGGATGGCGGTGGACCAGAGATGAGCCTGCCCACCGCGTTGACGATCGCGGGCTCGGACTCCGGCGGCGGGGCCGGGATCCAGGCGGACCTCAAGACGTTCCAGGAGCTGGACGTGTTCGGGATGAGCGTACTCGTCGCGCTCACCGCCCAGAACACCGTCGGGGTGCACAGCATCCACATGGTGCCCGCCGCCTTCGTCACGGCCCAGCTCGATGCTGTGGCCAGCGACCTGGAGATCGGGGCCACCAAGACCGGGATGCTCGCGAACGCCCAGGTCATCCAGGCGGTCGCCGAGGGCGTCGAGCGGCACGCGCTGGCGCCGCTGATCGTCGACCCGGTGTGCGCGTCCAAGCACGGCGACCCGCTGCTGCGCCCGGACGCGGTCGACGCGCTGCGCACCCGGCTGCTTCCGCTCGCCGAGGTCGTCACGCCCAACCTGGGCGAGGTTGCGATCCTCACCGGGGTCGTGGTCGAGGGCACGGGCGACCTGCGCCGCGCCGCTGAGGCCGTGAAGGCGCTGGGGCCGCGCTGGGTGCTGATCAAGGGCGGGCACCTGCCCGGCAACACCGACGCGATCGACCTGCTCTCAGACGGCGATCAGACCCTGGAGATCGCAAGCGAGCGGCTGGACACGCGTGACACCCACGGCACTGGCTGCACCCTGGCCTCGGCGATCGCCGCGTACCGCGCCCGCGGCCTGGACGTTCCCGCCGCCGTCCGCGCCGCCAAGGAATACGTCACTGGGGCGATCCGCCACGGCCTCCGCATGGGCAGAGGCATCGGCCCCGTGGATCACGGCTGGCGCCGTCGCTAGACGGTGGTTTTGTGCTGGATCCCGGCGGTATACCGCCGGGATCCAGCACAAAGAGGCGCTAGGCGTTGCGCTGGGGCGGGCGGACGACCTTGCCCGCCTTCATGCACGAGGTGCAGACGGTCGCGCGGCGTACCCCGCCACCTGAGAAGATGCGGATGCGCTGGACGTTGGGGTTCCAGCGTCGCTTGCTGCGTTTGTGCGAGAAGCTGACTTGGTAGTTGAAATGGGGCCTCTTGTCGCAGATCTCGCAGACGGCAGCCATCGCAGGCATCCTCGAAGTCGATGTGAAGGCAGGACACAACGCGCCACCGTCAGCGGCGCTCGGCGTGATGGTACCGAGCCCGGCCGCGCAGCGCCAAGCGCGCCGCCCGACGAGTCACTTCGCCCACCGCCCGGCCCCCCAGCGCCGGCAGCCGCAGGACTTGGCCGAGCACGGGGATCTCCAGCGGTTTACGGGTCGGCTCGGCCCGGCGCCGCCCGATCCACCCGCGGGCGCGGAAGAACAGCAGCACGATCACGACGATCGCCGCGTTGAGGGCCAGCACCGCGGGGTAGGCCCAGCGCTCGTCCAACTCGGGCATGTACTCGAAGTTCATCCCGTAGATGCCCGTGACGACCGTGAGCGGCAGGAGGATCGCCGCCACCATCGTGAGGATCTTCATCACCTCGTTCTGATTGGTCGCCACCGCGGAGAAGTAGTGCTCGAACGCGCTGTCCAGCTCGGCGCGCAGCGTCGCGGTCAGGCTCGCGACACGGTCGAGCCGGTCGGCGATGTCCCGGAACAGAGGCGCGTCATCACAGGCGAACTCGCACGTCTTCGCCAGCCGGACCAGCTCCCGCATCGCGCTGGCCTGGGGGATCGCCACACGCTGGATGCGCATCACGTCGTGGCGTCGCAGGTAGATCTCACGCCGGACGATCGCCGACGGGCGGTCGTCGAACAGCTCCTCCTCGATCGCGTCGATGCGCTCGGGGATGAACTGCTCCAGGAACGGCTCGTACTCGTCGACGATGGTGTCGAGCATCCGGTGCAGCAGCGCGCACGGTGTGGGAACGGCGGACGGGTCGCGCTCGACCAGCGCCGCCACCTGGCGGGTGACCTGCAGCGCCCGGTCGGCGTGCGTGAGGACCCAATTGGGCCCGACGACACCGTCCAACTCGATGGTCTCGATCTCGAACTCGGCCTGCTCTTGGGCGTAATCCAGGTCCAGGCCGTGGACCACCGTGAGCAGGTGGCCGTCCCCGACCTCCGCTTTGGGATGAATCGCCTCCTCGAGCAGGTCCTCGATCTGCGGATCCCTCATCCCGAGCAGGCGCAGGACCGCCTCGCCTTGGCCGTCACGACCGACCAGGTCGATCCACACGAACCCGTCGCTTTCGGCCAGCGCGGTGTCCAGGGCAGCAAGCTCGAGAACCTCCACACGCCCGCCGGCGATTCGCCGGATGGTGATCGTGGCCGTCATCGTCGCACTCCTTCATTAAACTCGACGGGCGATGGACGCCAGCGAGTGGCTCGACACCGACGTCGCCGAGGTCCCCGGCGTGACGTCGAAGGCGGCGCGCATTTTCGACGAGGTCTTCGGCGTCCGCACAGTGCGAGACCTGCTGGAGCATTACCCACACCAGGACAAGTATCGGGACGTGGGCGCCCGGTTGCCGCTCCGCGCCGCCGCGCAGGGCGAGCCGGTCACGATCACTGGCACGATCGATCGCTGGAACGTGATCCGCCCCCGCCGCAGGGGCCTGGTGATCGCGAAGGCGAGGATCGCCGCCGACGGCGGGGGACGGGTCGAGGCGCCGTTCTTCAACCAGGAGTGGCGCGCCAAGCAGCAGCCGCCCGGGACCCGCGTCGCGGTCAGCGGGCTGCTGGAGCGGTTCCGCGACGAGGTGCAGCTGAAGAACCCGAAGCTGGTGGTCTTGGAGGCCGGCGGCGATCCGGAGGGCGGGATCGACCGCATCCAGCCCACGTATCCGGCGACCGAGGCCATGCCGAGCCACCGCATCGCCGGCTGTGTGCGAGCGGCGTTGGAGCAGCTCGGCCCAGTGCCGGACTTCCTCCCCGAGGAGCTCCGGACCCGGCACAGGCTGCTCGGGTTGGACGAGGCGCTGCGGACCATTCACCAGCCGGAGACGGCGGTGGCGGTCGGACCCGCCCGCGCCCGCCTCGTCTACGACGAGCTGCTGTGCCTGCAGGTCGGGCTCCAGCGCAGGCGGCACCGGCTGGTGTCCGAGGCGGCCGGGCTGGTGCAGGCGCCGCGCGCGGGCGGCCTGGCCGAGCGGCTGCTGGAGGCCCTGCCGTTCCAGCCGACCAGCGCGCAGCGCCGTGCCTTCGCGGAGATCGGCGACGACCTGGCCCGGCCCAAGCCGATGCACCGGCTGCTGCAGGGCGACGTCGGCGCCGGCAAGACGCTGGTGGCGGCGTGGGCGATGCTGGTCGCGGCTGACGCGGGCCGCCAGGCGGTGCTGATGGCGCCGACGTCGGTGCTGGCCGAGCAGCACCTGCGCACGTTCACCAACCTGCTCGCCCCGCTCGGTGTGAACGCCCCCGGCGGGCTGCGGATCGGGCTGCTCACCGGGTCGACGACCGCCAAGCGGCGGCGCGGGCTGCTCGCCGAGCTGGCCGCGGGCGACATCACGCTGCTGGTCGGCACGCACGCGCTGCTCGAGGAGCAGGTGATGTTCTTCGACCTCGGTCTCGTCGTCGTCGATGAGCAGCACCGGTTCGGGGTCGAGCACCGCACCCGGCTGCGCGACAAGCGTGCCGGCCACTCCACACCCGACGTGCTCGTGATGACCGCGACGCCGATCCCGCGCTCGCTGGCCCTCACGCTGTACGGCGACCTGGACGTGACGCTCCTCGACGAGCTGCCGCCGGGCCGCCAGGAGGTCACCACCCAGGTCATCGAGGCCGACTCGCCCCGCCGGGCGCGGCTGTACGACTTCATCCGCGAGCGCGTCGCTGAGGGCGAGCGCGCGTACGTCGTGTGCCCGCTGGTGGAGGAGAGCGAGGCGCTGGAGGACGTGGCGGCCGCGGAGGCGGTCCACGCCCGGCTCTCGCGGGACGTGTTCAGCGATCTGGACGTCGGCCTCGTCCACGGCCGGCTGCCGGCCGCGGAGCGCGACGCCCGCATGGACGCGTTCCGCCGCGGCGAGGCCCCGATCCTGGTCGCGACGACGGTGATCGAGGTCGGCGTCGACGTGCCCGAGGCCACGGTCATGGTGATCGAGGACGCCGACCGGTTCGGCATCAGCCAGCTCCACCAGCTGCGCGGGCGGATCGGGCGCGGCGACCGCAAGAGCTGGTGCGTCCTGTTCTCACGCGACCCCGAGCGCAACCCCCGGCTGCAGGCCGTAGCGGCAACCCACGACGGCTTCCGCCTGGCCGAGGCGGACCTGGGGCTGCGCGGCGAGGGCAGCCTGTTCGACACCCGCCAGTCCGGCCTGCCCGACCTCAAGCTCGCCCAACTGCTCCGCGACTACGACTGGGTCGTGGCCAGCCGCGCCGACGCCCGCGAACTCGTCGACGCCGATCCCGACCTCGACGCCCACCCCGACCTGCGTGAAGAGGTCCGCCGCCGCTACGGCGACGCCCGCCTCGCCGCCCTTGAGACCGGCTGACCCAACTGTGTGAGCTATTCTGGCTCCTCAGTGCCTGCTAACTGTGGTATGACTTCCGCTATGTCGTAGATGAACTTGTCAGCGCTCATCGTCCCAATGCCGTACCACGACCCGCCTTCGGCACGGCTGTAGTTGATCGTCTTTTCATGGATGATGCGGCCGTATCGCGCCATACACGAGAGGTAAGGGTCCATGAGATTTCTCTGGAGTCTTAAGTTGTTCTCATAGTTCACCCGCAGCGCATAGGCAAACAGATCTGCAATCTGCAAACCAGGCGTCAGGGAGGAATCCGCGAACAGAGGGCTTGGAAGGATATATGACATGGACCGTCCGATGGTAGTCCTCGCCATAAACAACTCCTTCTTTGCCGCGTTCTTCAAAAGCGCACGGCGAGTCAGGATTTCAACAGCCTTGAGTTCCTCTTCGGCCTTGCTGAGCTTCATGAAGCCCAGCAGTCTCATGGCGCCCTGGAGATCGCGTCGTAGGGCGTACAGTCGCCGGATAAGCCGTCCAGCGTCCGACTCCTGTACGCACACGGCCATGAGGACCGGGCGGCTGCAGGGATCACCAGGGTTGGGGTGGCCAGACTCATCGACGAACACCAACATCGCCAGCTCCTGTGGATGCCTGCCGTCGGTTCTGGCCGAGAGGGGGGCGATGGGCGCAGAACTTGGCCAAAAAAACCAGAGCCAGGCGCAGCGCCATCCGGCACCACATCCAGCTCTGTCGAGAGCATAGCCGGGCGGTAGAACCATGTCGAGAAGGCTTGGAGCGCGTGCGTGCGGGTGATCGCGGGCAGCGCGAAGGGGCGGGTGCTCAAGGCGCCGAAGGGGCGGGATGTCAGGCCCACGTCTGACCGGGTGCGGGAGGCGCTGTTCGCGTCGCTGGGCGAGCGCGTGGAGGGGGCGGTGGTGCTCGATCTGTTCGCGGGCACGGGGGCGTTGGGCATCGAGGCGCTGTCACGCGGGGCTGCGCGGGCGGTGCTCGTGGAGCGCGACCTCAAGGCGGCGGCGGTCATCGCGGAGAACCTCGAGCGCACCAACCTTGGCGGGCGGGCCCAGCTCGTGCGCATGGACGCCGCGCGCTTCTGCCGGGCGCCGGGCGAGCGGTTCGACGTCGTGCTCGTCGATCCCCCGTATGCGGAGCCGACCGGCGGGATCTCTGCGCTGCTGGGTGACCTGCAGGCGGCGGGGGGCCTGGCGCCGGGCGCGATCGTGGTCCTTGAGCGGGACCGCCACGACCACGGGGCGCTGCCCCCGCTGCCAGCCGGCTTGGCGTCGAGGCGCGTGGCGACCTACGGTGACACGGTGCTGTGCTACCTCGATGCCAGCGGAGGGGACGCGAGGCCGTGACGGTGAGGGCGGTCTGCCCTGGCAGCTTCGACCCGGTGACGAACGGGCACCTCGACGTGCTCGAGCGCGCCGCGGCGCGCTTCGATGAGGTGATCGTGGCCTGCTCGACCAACGTAGGCAAGCGCCCGCTGTTCGATATCGGCGAGCGGGTCGAGCTGCTCGAGGAGGTGACGGCGCACCTGGCCAACCTGGAGGTGGCGACGTTCGACGGCCTGCTCGTGGACTTCTGCCGCAAACGGAGCGTGGGGCTGATCATCAAGGGGCTGCGGGCCGTCAGTGACTTCGAGTACGAGCTGCAGATGGCCCAGATGAATGCCCAGATCGGCGGGATCGAGACCCTTTTCCTCCCCAGCAGCCCCCTATACTCCTTTCTCTCGTCCTCGTTGGTGAAGGAAGTCGCGCGGTTCGGCGGGGACGTCTCAAGTTTCGTCCCCGCTGTCGTCGTTGGGCGCTTGGCAAAGAAGCTGCGGTGAAAGGAGTCTGTCGTGGACGTTGAGGCAGCGATCGGACAGCTGGAGCAGCTGGTCACGGAGGCTCGCCCAGTACCGCTGTCGGCGTCGATCATCATCAACAAGGCGGACATCGACGAGGCGGTCGCCCAGCTCCGCGCAGCGCTGCCTGAGGAGATCCGCCAGTCGCGATGGGTGCTGAAGAAACAGGACGAGCTGCTCGCCCAGGCCACCCGTGAGGCCGACCAGATCCTGGCCGAGGCGCGCGACAAGTGTCGCCGGATCGTGTCGGAGACCGAGATCGCGCTCCAGGCGCGCAAAGAGGCCGATCGCATCGTCACCGAGGCCCGGCTCGAGGCTCGCGGCCTGCGCATGGAGGCCGAGGACTACATCGACAGCAAGCTCGCCGGCTTCGAGATCGTCTTGGAGAAGACGATGCGGATCGTGGCGAGGGGCCGTGAGACCCTCCGCGGGCGGCTCGCGAGCGAAGAGTTGTCCCTCCAGCTGGCGGCGACCGAGCGCGAGCTGATCCTGCAGGCGGGAAACCTGCCCGACTCCCGGGTGCCCGCGCAGTTCTACGATCACGAGACAGTCCAGTGACCGCCGCGGCACGCTGCTACGCTGGGGCATCATCCCTCACGCGGAGCGCACCGCTTGCGTGCGCTCACACCAGAACACTGCTCATGACTTCTCGCCTGCACGACACGGTGCTCCCGGTCTCGGAGCTGATCGGCCAGCCCGGCGTCTCACGCCGGGTGGATCTCGCGCTGCCGGTTCCGCGGGGACTGGCGCTCCCGCTCGTCGAGGTGGTCGAGCCGCTCCGGCTGACGGGCGAGGTCGCGAGCGTCGTCGAGGGCATGCTCGTCCGCGGAGTGCTGCGGGTGGCGCTGCGCCTGCAGTGCGCCCGCTGCCTGACCGATCTTGCGAGCGAGACCGCCAGCGAGGTCGTCGAGCTGTTCGTCGACCCAACGCGCGCGGATCGATGGCCGCCCGCGCACGCCCCGGGCGATCCCGTGGAGGCGGGTTACGAGATCAGCGACGGCAGGATCGACCTGGACACGCTGCTGCGTGACGCGCTGCTGCCCGCCGTGCCGTACCAGCCGTTGTGCGACACCGCCTGCCGTGGACTGTGCCCGATGTGCGGGTCCAACCGCAACGACGCGGACTGCGCGTGCGCGCAGGAGCAGCCTGACTCACGTTGGGAAGCGCTGGAGGGACTGCGCTTACCCTCGGAGGGGTCCTCCTAGCCAGACCGTCTCTCTCACCCGCCCGCCCGTAAAGGAATCACAATGGCTGTCCCGAAGCGTAAGAAGTCACGCTCCCGCACCCGGCATCGCAAGTCGGTATGGCTGCGGACGAGCGCGCCCACTGTCGTCAGCTGCAAGCGCTGCCGGGCTGCGGTGCGCCCGCACACCGTGTGCGGGGCCTGCGGGTATTACGCGGATCAACTGGTCATCGAGGTCGCTGAGTAGCGGATGAGCGCCCCGCCCGTCTCCGGACAGCGCTCCGGAGGATCCGCGGTCCGAGGAACGGTGCGGGTCGCGCTCGACGCGATGGGTGGAGATCACGCCCCCGCGGTGACCGTGGAAGGCGCCTTGCGCGCCCGGGCCGCTGGCCTTGAGGTGGTTCTGGTCGGCCAGCCCGCGTTGCTGCATGCCGCGCTCGCCGAGGCCGGGGCATCCGACGAGTTCACGGTCGTCGTGGCCACGGACGTCGTGCGCATGGACGAAGATCCGGCGCTCGCGCTGCGGACCAAGCGTGACACGAGCATCCGGGTCGCCGCGCGGCTCGTGGCCTCGGGCAAGGTCGATGCCCTGGTGTCAGCCGGGTCGACGGGAGCGACGCTCGCTGCCGCGCTGCTGGTGATCGGGCGCGTGCCCGGGGTGCGCCGCCCGGTGGTCGGGGCGCTGATCCCGACGCGGCGGGCGGGCCGTGCGGTGCTCGTCGATGCGGGCGGCAGCGCGGAGGCCCAGCCTGAGGCGCTGGTCGGTTACGCGCGGATGGGCATGGCCTATGCCGGGGTCCTGGGCTCGCAGGCCCCACGGGTCGGCCTGCTCAACGTGGGGGTCGAAACGGGGAAAGGCAATGCGCTGGCGAAAGCGGCGCGTGCGCTGCTCGGCTCCACGCCGGGCTTCGTCGGCAACGTGGAGCCGCGTGACGTGCTGGACGGAGCCGTCGATGTCGTGGTGACTGACGGCTTCACGGGGAACATCTTCCTGAAGACCGTGGAGGCCGCCTCAGGCGGCTACGGTGACAGTGCCGCGGTGGTGCTCGGCGTGGCCGGCGAGGTCTTGGTCGCGCACGGCGCCGCCACCGCGGAAGAAGTCGCGGAGGCTGTGCGGATGGCGGCGAAGGCTGCCCTCGCCGGTCTGTGGGGCAGGGTGGCAGCACAGTTGGAGCAACAGGAAACGCTGCGAGGGCGGACGAACTGATCATGATTGACCCTGACATGAGCGATCCGATCGCGCGGCTGCAGCGGCAGCTCGGGGTCACGGTCTCGGACGAGCAGCTTTTGGAGCAGGCGCTGACCCACCGCAGCTACGCGTTCGAGTCCGGTGGGTTGCCGCATAACGAGCGGCTGGAGTTCCTGGGTGACGCGGTCCTCGGGCTGGTCGTCACCGACACGATCTACCGGACGCTGCCCGATGCCCCCGAGGGGCGGCTCGCAAAAGTGCGGGCTGCCGCGGTCAATACGCACAGCCTGGCCGAGGTCGCGCGCGGCCTGGGGCTGGGCGCGGCCGTGCGGCTTGGGCGTGGGGAGGAGCAGTCGGGCGGTCGCGATAAGGATTCGATCCTCGCGGACACCATGGAGGCGGTGTTGGGCGCGGTGTATCTCGACAAGGGCATCACCGTCGCGGTGGAGATCGTCGGCGGGCTGTTCGACGGCCTGCTCGACGACATCGTGACGCGTCGCGAGTCGCTGGATTACAAGACGTCGCTGCAGGAGTTGGGAGCCGCGGTGCTGTCGCAGCTTCCGACCTACGAGCTGTCCGAGGAGGGCCCGGACCACGAGAAGCGGTTCACCGCGGCGGTGGCGTTGGCGGGCGAGGTCCTGGGCCACGGATCTGGGCGCAGCAAGAAAGAGGCGGAGCAGGGCGCGGCCGCGCAGGCCTACGTGGTGCTGCAGGGCCGGCTGGCCACCCAAGCCGGTGGCGTGGGCGCAGCGGAGGGAGAGCGCCGGTGACGCTGCTGCCGGAGACGGAGGTGCTGCGCAAACAGTTGGAGAAGGAGGTCGTCGGCCGGCGGATCACGGGGGTGTCCGTGCGTTCGTCAGCCGTCCTGCCGGCCGGTCACGCCTCAGGTGGGCTCGCGGCTGTGGAGGGCCAGCGCGTCGAGGCGGTGGTCCGGCGCGGCACCAGCCTGGCGCTGCGGCTGGGCGGCGGCGGCGCCCTTGTGGTGCGCCCCGGCTCGGTCGTCGCCCTGACCCGTAACCCCGCCGACGCTGGGGTCGACGAGCGCGCCGGCATGGTGCGGGAGGTGTTGGAGTTCGACGGCGGCGGCATGCTGCACTGTCTGCACGCCGAGCCGAACGGCTCGCTGCGCCTGGTCACGACCGAGGAGCTGGACACGTCGCCAGAGTTCGTGCCGCTGGGCATGGACCCGTTGACGCACAGCTCAACGTGGCTCGAGCTGAGCCGTCAGCTGGTCATTCGCAACTGCCGGCTGCGGGCGCTGCTGAGTGACGAGACGTTCGTCGTCGGGCTGGGCGACGTGTACTCCGACGAGATCCTGTGGGCCGCTGGCCTGTCGGGCATGCGGCTGTCGTCGAAGCTGTCAGCGCAGGAGGTCCGCCGGCTCTACCGGGCGATGCAGGAGGTGCTCCACGAGGCCGTCAAGCACGGCGGCGGCGCGGCTGATCCGGCCGACGAGGGCGACGACCTCTTCGACGACCCGCTCGCCAACCAGCACCTGAAGGTCTACGGCCGCTCCGGCCAACGATGCGCCCGCTGCCGCCGCACCATCGTCCTCGCCCGCATCGACGACCCTCCCATCCCCTCCCACTTCTGCCCGAACTGCCAAACCTGACCAGTTCCCGCAGGTCAGCGCCGTTTTCTGTCAACGGCCGACAGCGCCCCGACAGCATCAATCCTCCAGGAGCCTGCCGAGCGCCTCCGCGGCGGTGTGCGCTTCCGGGCGAATGAGCAGTTCCAGCCATATCTGTCACGATGTGCTCATCACCAGGCCTGCGGCTGCTTGCACGACAGGGACCAGCCACCCATGGATATGTGAGAAGACCCGTATTTCGACGCGGTCGGCAAGGATCCCGAGGTCCAGGCCGAGTATCCGGGCGGCGGACATGTCCGGCAGGCCGGTCCTGATTGTTGTCCCGCCCCGCTGCCGGCTTGATCGCTGGAGGCTCTCCGCCGGCGGGCGCGGGCGCGACTCAGGTCACGCCGCTCGTCTTCGGCCAGGCCGCCCCACACGCCCTGGGGTTCGCGGGTTAGCAGCGTCCATTCGAGGCAGATCGCCTCGGCGGGGCAGACGGCGCAGACCTGTTTGGCGCGTTCGGTCTGGTCGAGGGCGGAGCCGGTGGTCTCGATGGGCAGGAACTCAGCTCGGGATCGGTGTCGAGGCAGGCGGGGCGGTCACGCCAGCCGGTCGGCGCCTGATCTTGGCTCACAGCGTTGACGGTAAGCCCACTCGTCGGCCGCAAGGTCCACTCCGTGTGACCGGACACTAGCCGGGGCCCTTACGGGTCAATGGGTCGGCCTACTCGGCCAACGCTCGCCAGGTGGAAACCCAGTTTCCACCTGGATACGATGAGCGATGAGACATCGCTCATCTGAGCGCGTCGAGGGCGTGCTCGGTGATAGGCACTACACGTCGGGGAAGGGCAGAGGATGAGCGCATCTGTGGACGTGCTCGATGAGCCACTGGTGCCTCAGCCTCGCGAGCTGACGGCTGAAGAGGCGCGTGCGCTGTTCGACGAGCGAGCACGCCGCCTGGTGGACATGAGCGGCGAGGAGTTCCGCCGCGCATGGGAGGCAGGCGACCTCGACGCCGACGACGACCGGGTCGTCCGGCTTGTGATGCTACTCCCCCTTGGCCGGTAGAACTCCTCACGAAGCGCGCGCGAACTTCGTAGAGCCGCTCCAGCAGGCGCTGTCCTGCGTAAGCGATGCGGTTATGTACTGGCGGCCCAACACGCCGAGCGAGCTGGAGATCCTGATCCTCTCCCAAGACCCGGTGCGGCCGTCCCGCCAGGCGAATGGGCCGCTGCTGTTGACCGTGGACCAGCAGTACACCGTGGTCGTGGCGGAGGGCGAGCGTGGTCCGTGGAAAGGTGTCGACACGCGGTTACCGCTATCAGCTCCAGGACTCGTCAGGCCGCGAGCTGGTGGGCTGGCACTGGCATCCCGACGGGCGCAGCCACGAACGGCAGCCGCATCTCCACGTTTACGCGGGGCCGTTGGCGGGGCGGCATCTGCCTACTGGCCGGGTCAGCCTCGAGGCTATTCTGCGGTTGCTGTTGGCTGAGTTGGACGTGCGGCCTCGACGGTCGGACTGGGAGACTGTGCTGGACGAGGCCGAAAGCCGGTTCACACGGGTGGCGAACCTGGGCATGAAACAGCCGAGTTCGTCAGCGGGTCTGCCACCACCGGGCTCCTGCCCGGCCAGCGGCGGAGTCGGCGGGAACGTCACGGTCCAGCGCCGGTCACAGATCGGGCAGCGAGTCTGGATCTGCGGCGCCGCTGCCTGCTGCCCGCTCAGCCTGATCGGGTTGCGGCGGTGGCATGGTGGCCAGGTGATTCGCATGCCGTCCCCGACGACGCGGTGGATGGCCAGTTGGCGGCCCTCGAGGTCGGCGACACCGACGAGGGCGTCCACAGCGGATGGAGCGTCGTCGTCCACGGACCAGCCGAACGCATCCAGTGCGCTGAGCAGCCGGGCGAGGGCCATGGGCTTGCCCTCCTGAGCCGTTAGCTGGTCATTCGCAACTGCCGGCTGCGGGCGCTGCTGAGTGACGAGACGTTCGTCGTCGGGCTGGGCGACGTCTACTCCGACGAGATCCTGTGGGCCGCTGGCCTGTCGGGCATGCGGCTGTCGTCGAAGCTCTCAGCGCAGGAGGTCCGCCGGCTCTACCGGGCGATGCAGGAGGTGCTCCACGAGGCCGTCAAGCACGGCGGCGGCGCGGCTGATCCGGCCGACGAGGGCGACGACCTCTTCGACGACCCGCTCGCCAACCAGCACCTGAAGGTCTACGGCCGCTCCGGCCAACGATGCGCCCGCTGCCGCCGCACCGTCGCCTTCGCCCGCATCGACGACCCTCCCATCCCCTCCCACTTCTGCCCGAACTGCCAAACCTGACCGTTTTCCGCAAGCCAAGGCCATTTTCCGGCTGCCGCCGGCAGCGCCCCGACAGCATCAATGCTCCAGGAGCCTGCCGAGCGCCTCGGCGGCGGCGCCCAGGTCCGGCGTCCAGCACGTCGGTGTACACGTCATCGGTCGTCGCGGCTTTCGTATGGCCTGATTGACATCAGCGCGCGCGTCTTCGCGTCCACCCCTGCGCCTTGAGCGGCGTTGAGGCGCAGGGGGTGGACAGGTGATGCGGGGTGAGCTTGGGCAGCCTGGCGTTTGGCGCAGATGGCCGCGCGGCGACTCGACCCCACATCGGCCGGCCGTCGAGGGTTGGCCAGACCGGCCCCAGTCCGCCCACGCCGGCCCGGCGGCGGACGCCTCGAAACTGAGGATCTGATCACCAGCCGGCCTTTGGGGTCGGTGTCGGCCTTGTGGATGCGTTTGCGGCGCAGGTCGGCGATAGTCGCGGATGACGTCGCCGTTGATCTCGCGCAGCGCGACGTGGCCGATCGCGTGGGTGATGTGGTTGCGGATGTGGTTGCGGACGTTCGCGAGGGTGCTGCCTGACCGGTCGCCAGCGGCGACCCGCCAGCGAGCCATTCGAGGCGCCGCTCAAGGCAGTCAGCGAGAGGCTGCTCTTTCTTGCTGGACCGGCCGGCTTTGCGGGCGGCTTGGCGTGGGCTTCTTTTCGGTGACGCGGGCGACGTAACGGTGTCGGCTTGGTGGTCGTACCAATCGGCGACCTAGCGGCCGTCGCTGGCGCGTTTCCAGCTTGAGCCGTCGCCTCGGCTGCGTTTTCTGCCCATGCCAGCTCCCCTTTCGGCTGGTGTCCATGATGTAGGTTTGTGACGTTTTCGCTGTCAACCGGGGTGGGGACGCGCGGGGCCCCGGTGGACTCGGGGCCCCGGCGTCAGGGCGGCGGCGGTGGGCCCTCCGCCCGGGGAGCGGAGGATGGGGGTCGCCGCCGCCAGGTCTGGCGAGCCTGCCCTGGGCGCTGGCGACGCGCCGCC
>JBOGEA010000111.1:0-15670 GCA_050743205.1 Egibacteraceae bacterium
GACCGTCTTGCCGCCAGGCTCTTTGATCGTGTACTCGATGACCCGCACGCTGATCGGGTTGACGCGACGACGGTCAGAGGAGGCGAACACCCGGCTGCGCCAGGAGCCGTCGTCGAAGACCTCCAGCACGGGAAGTCTCAGGTTGGACTTGACGCGCCACCCCAGGTCGGCGCCGGTCGCGGCGGCTTTCCGCCACATATCGAAGCTGTAGAACGCCCCGGTCGGCCAACAGCGGCACACCCGGCCCCAGGCGGTCAGGGCCCAGCCCGTCGAGCGGCTTGTGGGTCAAGGCGACCTCGGACGTCTTGGCGCCGTCCATGACCGCGTCGGTGATCGCATGGGTGCCGCATCCGCCCAGCCCGACCATGCGGACCTGCCCGAACGCGCCCTTTTCTCTCCACGGCCGCTGCCGGGACGGGCGGACGCCGCGTCGTTTTCCGGCGTGTCGGCGACGTCGGCACACGGCGGCCGTCGACGGCCGTCAGCCGCCAGTGGCGGTAGTGCGCTCCCGGGGTCGCCTCGGTCGCCAACGGCCGGCACACCCTGGTGAGCAGCGCCCGCGGTGGTTGGGGTCCCAACCGTGTCCGGGCGCGCGCCTCGGCGGCTTCTCAAGCACGTACTCAGGTTGGGCGGTCTTGGGGGAGGATGTTGGCGGTGGCCCAGTTGGCGTAGGCGGGGTCGAAGTAGCGGACGCGGATCTTCTTGTACTCCTTGGTCGAGTAGAGGATCCGGTAGTCGTGGAGGCCGCTGCGCTCGCGGATCGAGCTGACGGCCTCCTCGACGCGCTCTTTGGAGGTGCCGTGGATCATCCCGAACAGGGCGTAGGGCCAGTCGGGGTAGGTCGGTCGGCGGTAGCAGTGGCTGACGGCGGCGTAGCCGGCGAGCAGGTAGCCGTACTCGTCGGTGCGGTCCTCGGGCGCCCGCCACACACTCATGCCGTTGGCGCCGAAGCCGGCGCGGCGGTGGTGGAGGACGGCCGCGTAGCGGCGCATGAGGCCCTCGTCGATGAACGCTTGGGCGGCTTGGAGTACGGCCGCTTCGGTCGTGCCGATCCGCTCGGCCATCGAGGCGAATGGCGCTGGCTCGATCGCCAGGTCCTCCTGCAGCTCCCATACGAAGGCGACCTCGTCGGGCGTGAGGTCCTCTGCGGTCCGGGCGGTCTCCTTGTACGCGGGCAGGGTGGACTGCGCGTCCATGGCCCGCTGGTCCGACACGTCGAGGTCGACGCCGATCTTATAGAGCTTGAGCGTCGGCAGGACGCGCGTCGAGGTGCCACCGCACAGGCGGTGGAGCGCGTTGACGTGCGTCTGCAGGTCCTCCTCGGGCGGCACGGCGATCGTCCACCAGATGTTGAACTCGTGGTCACGCCGGTAGTTGTGGCTGACGCCGGGGTGGGCGCTGATGACCTCGGCGGCCTCGTCGACCCGCTCTTCGGGCGTTGCGGTCGCCACCAGCGAGGACTTGTAGCCGAGTTTGCGCGTGTCGAAGATCGCCGAGACCTGGCGGATGATCCGATCCTCCTTCAACCGCCTGTACCGGTCCATGACCGCCTGTTCCGACTCGCCCATCAGGTCGCCGAGCGCGGCGAACGGCCGGCCGGTCAAGGGAAACTCGGTCTGGATGATGTTGAGGAGCCTCTGATCGGTGTCGTCGAGGATGACCCGACCGACGGTCTTTGTGGGCATACGGCCTCCAACCGGCGGATAGTGTGTGCGTCAGCCTCACATCGTAGAGGGGGTCTCATGCCCGCGCGGCTCCACACCCGCCTGACGGACGCGCCGCTGTCCGTGCAGGACGCCCAGACGTTCGTCGCGGACCCCGCCGCCGGCGCGACGGTGGTCTTCACCGGCACTGTCCGAAACAATGCCGAGGGGCGGTCGGTTGCCGGCCTGGACTACGAGGCCTACGAGGCGCGGGCCTCCGCCCAGCTCGCCGCGCTCGCCGAACTGGTTGTCCAGAAATGGCCGCGGGTGCTCGCCCTGTGGATGGAGCATCGGGTCGGGGCCCTGGAGATCGGTGAGCCCTCCGTCGTCGTCGCCGTCTCCACCCCCCACCGGCCTGAGGCCTTCGACGCCGCCCGGTTCGGCATCGACGAGCTGAAGGCGACCGTGCCGATCTGGAAGAAGGAGCACTGGGCAGACGGCGGCGCCCATTGGCCCGGCACTGACTGACCGTTCGAGAAACTCTGCCCCACCAGGTGGGCCAGAGTTCCCGATGCCGCGTCGGGAGGGTGTAGCCTCCGCGCTCGTGCGTGACATCGCCATCGACTTGGGCACAGCGAACACGTTGGTGTGGGCCAGAGGGCGCGGGATCGTGCTGAACGAGCCTACGGTTGTGGCTGTGCATGAGCGCAACGGCGATGTGCGGGCGATGGGGCGGCAGGCATACGAGCTGATCAGCCGCAGTGGTGGGCACCTCGTCGCGCATCGGCCGCTGGTCGGTGGGGCTGTGACGGACTTCAACGCCACCTCGCGCCTGCTCGGGTTTGTGCTCCAGCAGTTGGGGCTCACCCGCCCATCTCGCGCCCGCGTGCTGATCTGCGTCCCGAGCGGGGTCACCGAGGTCGAGCGGCGGGCCTTGGAGGAGGCGGCGAGCCAGGCGGGGATAGGGACGACGTACCTGCTGGAGGAGCCGCTCGCCGCGGCGATGGGCGCTGGGCTGCCGATCGATCAGCCGACCGGGACGATGCTGCTGGACGTGGGGGGCGGCAGCTCCCAGGTCGCCATGATGTCGCTGGGCGGGATCGTCACGTGCACGCCGATACGGACCGGTGGCTTCGACATCGACGATGCGATCGCCCGCTGGGTGCGGTCCCGATGGAACGTGGCGATCGGTGAGCGCATGGCCGAGCAGACCAAGATCGAGATCGGCTCCGCCTTTCCTCAGGTGCCCGAGCCGCTCATCGAGGTCCGCGGCCGAGAGTTGGCGTGCGGGCTGCCGCAAAGCGTGACGTTGTCCGGAGACGAGGTGCGAGTCGCGATCGACCCGTGCGTCTCGACGATCGTGAGGGCTGTGGTCGACACGCTCGGCAACTGCCCTCCAGAGTTGGCGCACGATGTGCTGGAGTCCGGCCTGTGGCTGTGCGGCGGAGGCGCCCAGCTACGGGGCCTCGACGCCCGCATCGCCACAGAGACCCAGGTGCCAGTCCACCGAGCAGACCACCCAGAAGAGGCCGTAATCCGAGGCGCCGGCCAGGTAATAGAAGAGTTCGAAGACCTCAAACACCTCCTCACCCGCTGACCGCACACGTCAAGATTCACGGGACATCGACAACCGCGCTCCGCTTCATAAGCCATGGCGCGGGAGCGGAGGGAGGGGCCGCGCCTCGCCCCGGAAAGAGGCTCCGACCTAATAAGGGTGAAGCGCTGAGCGGAACCCGACGCAGCGCGGCCCTAGTGTACTGTCTCGTAAATGGCTAGGCGATTGATGGCGGGCAATAATCGGTACAAGTCACCCAAACAGCGATGACCGTATGGGCGCGTAGCCCTTGAATCCGTTTAAATCCGTTTAGTCAATTTGGAGACACTACAGTAGCTGGACCCGGGCCGTCTGGCAGTACCAGCCCGTCCCGATGTTGTCAGAGCTGCTCCCCACATGCTTTCTGCACCTGCGCGGCCCGGCTGCCTCAGCTTCATCCAGCCCGCCGCGACAGGCCAGAGGCGGGTCCTTTTCACCCCCGGTGCAACTCCATGGCGCCTCGTGGCGCAGCCATCTTCAAAGCGAGCGCTCCTGTCGGGGCCCAGCGCTCTTCACAGACCGGATTATCCCAGGCCAGGAGGGTTTTTCCTGCCCATTCCACTCCTCACGGGTCAAACCATATGAAACATCCAACCTAAGATTCAACCCAAGCGTACGGATTTTTTCCTTGCCCCAGCGGAGCGCTTCAGCTAAGGTGAAGGCGTTTGGGGATAGGGGAAAGAAGTAGGGGGTATGTGAAGCCATAAGTCTGGGATGGTCTGGCCACGCTCAAGCCCGCCGTCTGTCTACCTCCAATGACGGTACGGTCAATGTTCAGGCGGCCCGCAAACCGGTGGGCGCCTGCGCGTAACGACAGCCGAGCGCGCGAGAGCGGCGGCCCCATGGTTACTGCTAACACGTCCAGTCAGCAACCTGCCAGGACGGCACGAGTGAAACTCATGGATAGAGTGGTTCACTCCCTCACCATATGAACGCATGGCCGCCAGAGAAAAATATGACCCAAAAATCGGGCATTGATCTGATCGAGGCGGACACAAGGGCGCGGACGCGAGCCCAGAAATTCGCTGTGTGACCATGGCGACCTCGGCGCAGCCGTTTCACCGAACTGGCTTAAGTGGCCCCTGACGGAAATACGCTGCGCATACCCGCAGGTCGTAGAGAAGCGAGGCGCAACACAGCGAGCGGGGGCCTGTCCTGTTCCTGACCGAATGCCAACGGATTTATGAAAAGGAACACTGAGAGGTCGTCATGCTGGCTTCGCTTGCGCGGCTGCTCATCCGTCGCCGTGTCGTGGTGCTCTCGAGCGTCCCGATCCTCATGTTCTGCCTGGCGTTCGGCGTGTCGATGGACTACGAGGTCTTCCTGCTGTCGCGCATCAAGGAGGAGCATGACCGCCACGGCGACAACACCGCCGCAGTGGCCACGGGGCTGGCCAAGACCGGCAGGATCATCACCGCCGCCGCCGCAGCGCTGCTCGCAGTCGTCCTGGCCGCGTTCGCGACCTCGCGCATCACCCTGGTCAAGCTCTCCGCGGCTGGGCTGGCGCCGGCCGTTGTCATGGACGCCACGCTGGTCCGCGTAGGCCTGGTCCCGGCGTTCATGAAGCTGGCCGGCGAGGCGAACTGGTGGCTGCCCCGCCCACCGCGCCGGATCCACGAGCGTCCGCGGATCAGCCCAGACAAGGCCGTGACCCCCCTGAAGCCGGATCAAGGAGCAGCGGGACAAAGCGTCAAGCCGGGCGAGCCGCGCCCGCGGCCGGGCAGGATCCGCGGCTCAAATGACGGCGGCGTCCAGTGAGCCGCCTGCCAGCCCAGCGCAAGCGCGACGGCCACCATCTCGGGGAGCCGCAACGCCACTGGACCGTCACCTTCGCCGCTCTTTCCATCGCTGTCTGGGACCCGTCATGAGCGTTCAAATCCCGACCTCAACGACCCCTGAGCCCATCGCGGTCATCGGCATCGGCTGCCGCTTCCCTGGCGGGGCGAGCGGTCCGGAGGCGTTCTGGAGACTGCTGTGTGAGGGCGTCGACACGGTCGGAGAGATCCCCGAGGATCGCTGGGATGTCGGCGCTTATTACCACCCCGACCCTTCCCAGCCGGGCAAGATGTACGATCGGCGCGGGTCCTTCCTCCCGCGGGTGGACCTCTTCGACGCCGATTTCTTCGGCATCTCCCCACGTGAGGCCGCCTGCGTCGATCCGCAGCAGCGGCTGCTCCTCGAAGTCGCCTGGGAGGCCCTGGAGGACGGAGGCCAGGTCCCCCAGAGGTTGGCTGGCACGCCCGTGGGCGTCTTCATGGGGCTGTGCACGACTGACTATGCCATGCTGCGCCGGGGGGATGCGCCATCCATCAACTCCTACACCGGTACTGGCGGCGCGGCCAGCATCGCCGCCAACCGGATCTCCTATGTCTTCGATTTCCACGGGCCGAGCATGGCGATCGACACCGCCTGCTCGTCCTCGCTTGTGGCGGTGCACCTGGCGTGCGAGAGCCTGCTGCGCGGTGAATCGAGCCTGGCGGTCGCGGGTGGGGCGAACCTCATCTTCGATCCCAGCATCAACATCAGCTTCTGCAAGGCCAATATGCTCTCGCCGCGCGGCCAGTGCAGCTCCTTCGGCGCCCAGGCCGATGGGTTCGTGCGCGCCGAGGGAGTGGGCATCGTCGTGCTCAAACCCCTCTCGGAGGCGCTCGCGGACGGTGACCCGGTCTGCGCGGTGATCCGCGCGACCGCTGTCAATCAGGACGGGAGGACCAGCGGGATCTCGCTGCCCAACAGCCAGGCTCAGGAGGATCTGCTCCGCCAGGTGTATGCCCGCGCCGGCGTTCCACCGCACGCCGTGCACTATGTCGAAGCCCATGGGACGGGCACGCCGGCCGGGGACCCCAGCGAGTGCGACGCGCTCGGCAAGGCGCTCGGCGCCGGCCGACCGGACGGCGACTGCCTGCGCATCGGGTCCGTCAAGAGCAACATCGGCCACGCCGAGGCAGCCTCAGGCATCGCCGGGCTGATCAAGACCGCGCTTGCGCTTGCGCATCGCTACATCCCCGCGAGCCTCCACTGTCAGACCCCGAACCCGCACATCCCGTTCGAGGCGCTGCAACTGCGGGTTCAGCAGACCGGTGAGGCGTGGCCCTCCACGGGCGGCCCCGCTATCGCGGGGGTGAACTCGTTCGGGTTCGGCGGGACGAGCGCGCACGCGGTCCTCGAGGAGTTCACGCCACCCCACAGGAACGGGCCAGCCCCGGTGTCGAGCGGGGCGATGCTCCTGCCTCTCTCCGCGCGCAGCCCGGAGGCGCTCCGCGGGTGTGCCCAGGCCTACCTCGAGCTCCTGGACGAAGGCGCGTCCCTGCAGGATCTCTGCTACACCGCGAGCGTCCGGCGCGAGCATCATCCGCACCGGCTGGCCGTGGTCGGAACCACGCGCGCGGAGTTCTCCGAGTCGTTGAAGGCCTTCCTGGCGGGCGAGCGGCGCCCGGGGCAGTCCGTAAGCGAAAGGCCGGCCCGTCAGGCCCCCAATCCTGTCTTCGTCTTCTCCGGGAATGGGCCCCAATGGTGGGCCATGGGCCGCCAGCTGCTGGCCCAGGAGCCCGCCTTCCGGCAGGCGATCGAGGCCTGCGACACCCTGCTGCGCCACCACACGGGCTGGTCGCTGATCGAAGAGCTGCAGGCCGACGAGGCCAGCACGAGGATGGGGCGCACCGACATCGCGCAACCGGCCTTGTTCGCGCTGCAACTCGGACTTGTCGCCCTGTGGCGGTCTTGGGGCGTGGAGCCCGCCGCGGTGGTCGGCCATAGCGTGGGAGAGGTCGCGGCCGCTCACGTCGCGGGCGTCCTGAGCCTCGAGGACGCCGTCCACGTGATCTTCCATCGCAGCCGGACCCAGCAGCGGACCGCGGGGACAGGCGGCATGGCCGCGGTCGGGCTCCCCGCGGCAGCCGCCCGCGAAGCGCTTGCCGCGTACGAAGGTCGGGTGTGTATCGCGTCCGTGAACTCGCCCAGGTCGGTGACCCTGTCCGGCGACTCAGACGCCCTTGAGCAGATCCTCAGATCGTTGGAGGACCAGGGGGCGTTTCGCCGCCGTCTGCCGCTGGACTATGCGTTCCACAGCCAGCATATGGAGCCGATCCGCCAGGACCTCTGCGCGTCGCTGGAAGGTCTGCGGGCCCGCCCCGCGACGGTGCCCTTCTTCTCCACCGTCGCTGGGCGCGAGCTGGCTGGGCCCGAACTGGACGCCGCCTACTGGTGGGACAACATCCGGCAAGCCGTCGACTTCTCCTCGGCCGTCCAGGGGCTAGCCCAAGACGGCTACACGACGTTCCTGGAGATCGGGCCCCACCCGGTGCTCTCCGGCTACGTGGCCGAGTGCCTGATGGACCAGGAGCGGCAGGGCTGGGTGCTGCCCTCGCTGCGCCGCAAGGAGGACGAGCGCGCCACGCTGCTGGGCTCGCTCGGGTCGCTGTACACCTTGGGCTGTGCGCCGGACTGGAGCAGGCTCTACCCGGCGGGCGGGCGGTGCATCAGCCTCCCCTCGTACCCCTGGCAACGGGAGCGGCACTGGCAAGGGCTCGGGCCCAGCGACCTGCGCTTGTGGGATCGGCAGGTGCACCCGCTCCTGGGCCGCCGGCTCGAATCCGTCCACACCACCTTCCAGGCTCAGCTCGACACCGGTCTCCTGCCCTACCTCGAGGATCACCAGGTACAGGGCCTCACGGTGTTCCCGGCCGCCGGCTACATCGAGATGGCGCTGGCCGCCACCGATCTCCACGGGACCGGCCCGTGGGCGGTCGAGGAGCTCGAGATCCACAAGCCGCTGCTGCTCGGCGGCGCCCAAGCGCCGACGGTCCAGGCGAGCCTCTCACCCGAGGACCGCGTCTTCCGGCTCCACAGCCGGGCCGGCGACGGGCAGCAAGGCTGGGTCCTCCATGCCACCGGGCAGGCGCGGAGCCTCCAACCACTGAGGGATGCCCGCCGCCTCGACCTGGGACAGATCCGCGCCCGCTGCACCCGTGAGATCCCGAAGGCCCTGTTCTACCAGCTGACCGAACGTCGAGGGATCCAGTATGGCCCCTCCTTCCAGAGCGTCGAACGCGTCTGGGTTGGACAGGATGAGGCGCTCGGTGAGATCCGCGTCGCGGCTGCCCAGGGCGCCCAGAGCACCGAGTACGTCTTCCACCCGATTGCGCTCGATGCCTGCTTCCAGACCATGCTGACAACGCTGCCGGGGGAGCTGGCCCTGTACGTCCCCGTCGGGGCCGAGCGGCTGCGCGTGTATCGCCGGCCCCCCGAGCGGTTGTGGTGCCACGCGCGGGTGGTCAAGCGCGGGCCCGGCTATCTGAGGGTCGACTTGACCATCGCTGACCAGGGTCAAGAGGTGGCAGCCGAGATCACCGGGCTCCGCCTGCGGCCAGTCGACCGAGGGCGGGACGCGCGCACGACCGTGCTCGAAGCCCAGCTCTATGAGGAGCGGTGGAAGCTGGCGCCGCGGCGCGTCAGCGGCAGGCGTCGCAGTGCCCGGGACCTGCCATCACCGTCGTCGCTGACCGATCTCGAGCGGGTGATACCCCACTACGACGAGCTCAGCGCCGAGCTGGGACGGACCCGCTACTACCAGGAGATCAGACCCCAGATAGAGGCCCTGTGCGCCGCGTACGTCAACGGCGCCCTGCGCCAGCTCGGATGGCGGCCACAGCCCGGCGAGCGCGTGACGGTCCCTGCCCTGATGGAGCGGCTTGGCATCCAAGCCGAGCATGGGCGGCTGATGACGTGGGTTCTTGCCATGCTCGAGGAGGACGGCGTCCTGCGCCGGGTCGGGGAGGCGTTCGGAGTCCAGCGCGTGCCCGACAGCGTGGACCCGGCGCCGCTGTTTCATGACCTTGCCACGCGTTGCTCCGCCTACCTGCCGGAGCTGCTGGTCCTCGCGCGGTGCGGCACACGGCTGGCCCAGGTGCTGACCGGTCAGGTCGACCCGCTGGAGATCCTGTTCGGCGGGCAGGCGTCAACCACGATCGAGCACCTCTACGAAAGTGGCATGACGGTCCGCATCTACAACGCCTTGATGCAGGGGGTCGTCTCCCGCATCGTGGACAGCCTGCCGAAGGACCGCTGGTTGCGGGTCCTGGAGATCGGCGCCGGCACCGGAGGGACCACCACCTGTCTCCTCCCGCGGCTGCCGGCCGACCGCACCGAGTACGTCTTCACCGACGTCTCGGAGGTGTTCCTCCAGAAAGCCGAGCAGAAGTACCGGAAGTATCCGTTTGTCCGCTATCAGCTCCTGGATATCGAACAGGACCCCACAACCCAGGGCTTCGAGGGGCACTCGTTCGATCTGGTGATCGCGGCGAACGTCCTTCACGCCACGCGCGACCTGCGCTGGACGCTGCACAACGTCCAGCGGCTCCTCGCGTCGGAGGGTCTCCTGGCCCTGGAGGAGATCACCAATCCGACGCGCGCCGTGTTCACCATCTTCGGCCTGCTTCCCGGTTTCTGGCTGTTCCTCGACGAGGACCTGCGGCCAAACCATGCCCTGCTGTCCCACGACCGGTGGATCAAGCTGCTCGAGGAGGTCGGCTTCACCGAGGCGGCCGTCCTCACCGAGCGCCAGACGACGCCGGACCAGTCGATCGTGCTTGCCCGCGGACCCCACGTGGGCAGGTCTGTCGACCCCGCGGGGTCACCCGAGCCGCGTGAAGCGCGGAGCTGGCTGATCTTCGCGGACCAGACAGGGGCAGCCGAGCAGGCGGGGCGGCTGCTGGCCGCCCGCGGCGACCGCGTCATCTTCGTCGAGGCGGGCGACGGCGACGGGTGCCAGCGGCACGCGGACGATCGCTTCCACATACATCCGAGCAGCTCCGGGGACATGGCCCGGCTCTTCTCGACGCTGCGGTCCGAGCAGGTCGCCCTCACGGACATTGTCCACTGCTGGAGCCTGGATGCCGGTGTGCGCCGCCTGACCATGGACACACTGGTGGCGGCCCAGAAGGCGGGGTGTTTGAGCGTCGTCCACCTCACCCAGCAACTCGTCGAAGGCGCCAGCGGCCAGGCTCCGCGGCTATGGCTCGTCACCGGCGGCGCGCAGGCGCTGCACCCGGGGCAGGACCCGGTGTCGATCGCGCAGTCGCCGCTGGTCGGCCTGCGACGCGTCATCTTCAACGAGCACCCCGAGTTCCGCTGCACACTGGTGGACGTCGGCCACCCGACAGTCGACGACGGCGGGCCCCACTACGGCGCCGGGGATATCGAGGAGCTGTGCGAGGAGCTCTGCTGCGACGACCAGGAAGACGAGGTCCTGCTCCGCGGGCAAGCACGCTACGTCGCCCGCCTCGCGCGCGCGTCGTTGGGCGGCGCGCCTCCTGAGCGGGCGAGGAGCGGGCCTGGCGCGTACCGGCTGGGGATCCTGACCCCCGGTGTGCTGGACAGCCTCAGCCTGGGGCCCGTGCGACGCCAGCGGCCGCGCGCCAGGGAGGTGGAGATCGAGGTCCACGCGGCCGGTCTCAACTTCAAGGACCTGATGCAGGTCATGGGGCTGCTGCCCGCCGAGAGCCTCGAGGCGGGCTACGCCGGCCGGCTGTCCCTGGGGGGCGAGTGCGCCGGGAGGGTCGTGGCCGTCGGCGATGGGGTCACCGACTTCCAGGTGGGCGATGAGGTCATTGCCATCGGGCGCGATGCCCTGAGCGCCTTCATCACCACCGACACGGCGCTCGTCGTGCCCAGGCCCCCCTCCATCAGCTTCGAGGAGGGCGCGACGCTCCTGGTGAACTTCCTCACCGCCCACTACGCGCTCCATCACGTCGCGAGGCTGCGCAGGGGCGAGCGGGTCTTGGTCCACCTCGGCACGGGCGGGGTGGGCATGGCCGCGATCCAGATCGTCCGCGCGGCTGGCGGGGAGGTCTTCGCCACTGCGGGCAGTCCGCAGAAGCGTGAGTGCCTGCGTCTGTTGGGCGTCGAGCACGTCATGGACTCCAGGTCGCTGGCCTTCGCCGAGGAGATCATGGAGATCACTGGCGGCGAAGGCGTGCACATCGTGCTCAACTCGCTGACCGGCGAGGGGCTGCAGAAGAGCCTGAGCGTGCTGAGGCGGTCCGGCCGCTTCCTCGAGCTTGGCAAACGGGACTTTTTGAACAACAGCCGGCTGGGCCTGCGGCCGTTCGAGAGGTGCCTGTCGCTGCATGCCATCGACCTGGACCAGCTCATGGTCGAGGACCCGGCGCTGGTCCAGTCGCTGCTGCGGGACATCCTGGCTCTTGTCCGGGATGGGACCTACCACCCGCTGCCGCACCGCGCCTTCCCGGTGTCGCGGGCCGTCGAGGCGTTCCGGCACATGCAGCAGTCGAGGCACATCGGCAAGGTGGTGGTCTCGATGCGGGAGCAGGGCGTGCTTGTGGCCCCGCCGCCGCCAGACGGGCCGATCGCGCTGCGTCCTGACGGCACCTATCTGATCTCGGGGGGGCTGGGTGGCTTCGGGCTCGCGACGGCGCGCTGGATGATCGAGCGCGGCGCCCGCCACCTGGTACTCGCCGGCCGGCGCGGCGCCGGCTCGCCGCGGGCGCGGCAGGCGGTTGCCGCGCTGCGCGAGGCGGGCGCCGAGGTGCTCGTCGCGCAGGTCGACGTAAGCCAGGAAGAGCCGGTCCGGGAGCTTGTCACCACCATCCGGGCGTCTCTACCACCGCTGCGTGGGGTCGTCCACGCGGCCATGGTGCTCGAGGACCGCCTGGTGTCGCAGCTGAACGAGGAGCTGCTGGAGAAGGTGATGGCGCCCAAGGTGCTGGGCGCGTGGAACCTCCACGAGCAGACGCTGGGTGAGTCGCTCGATTTCTTTGTGCTCTTCTCGTCCATGACGTCGATGCTCGGCAACCCTGGGCAGGGCAACTATGTCGCCGCGAGCGCCTTCTTGGACAACTTCGCCGCCTTCCGCTTGGCCCAGGGCCTGCCCGCCCTGACCGTCAATTGGGGCGCGATCGCGGACGTCGGCTACGTGGCGGAGCAAGCGGCGCAGAGGGAGCGGCTGCTGCGCAGAGGGGTCCGCGCCGTGAGCCCCAACCTGGCGCTGGAGACCATGGGGCGGCTGCTCCAGGAGCGGCGGGTTCGCGCCGGTGTCGTCGACCTCGACTGGCAGCAGCTCGGGGCCACCTTGGCGGTCGCCTCGCCGCGCTGGGCCGACCTCCTGCCCACAGAGGGGCCGGGTGGCCCGTCTGGCGAACAGCCGGAAGGGTTCCGGCAGCGGGTGATCGCCGCATCCGCCGACCAGCGGGCAGAGCTCGTCACCGCCCGCCTGTCCGAGCATCTGGCGTTCGTGCTGGGAGCCTCCGTCGCGAAGATCGACCCCGAGCGGTCGACGGCCGAGGTGGGACTCGACTCGCTCATGGCGATGGAGTTCCGCACACGGATCGAGATGGACTTCGATATCGACATTCCGGTGATGCGGCTGATGCAGGCCCGCAGCCTGGCCGACCTCACGGCGTTCCTCATCGAGCAGTTGACCGAAGCGAACCAGCGCCAGGCGCCATCGCAGGCCCTGGCAGCGCCGGCCGCCAGCACGAGCGGCCAGAAGGTGATGACGCGGTGATACCCACAGGCGAGTGCCCGCTTTCCTTTGGCCAGCAGCGACTGTACTCCATAGATCGGTCCGAGGGTCTGAGCGCGGCCTCCACCATGGCAAGCGCCTGGAGGGTCTTCGGCCGGCTCGACATCGCCGCCCTCGAGCGGAGCCTCACCCAAATCGTGCGCCGCCACGAAGTCCTGCGCGCGAACGTCGTGCTGGTCCACGGAACGGCGAGCCAGGCAATCGCTCCCGCCTACCGCGTCGTCCTGCCGGTGCTGGACCTCCAGCACCTTCCAGAGGCAGCGCAGTCAACGGAGGTCGAGCGAGCCATCAGCGAGGAGACGCGGCGCGTCTTCGATCTCGAAAGGGACCGGCTGTTCCGAGCCCGGCTGCTGCGACTGGCGGGCGATCAGCACATGCTGCTGGTGACCACGCACCAGTTCGTTGCCGACGGCTGGTCACTCGGCGTGTTCATCCGCGAGCTGGGCACGCTCTACGACGCCTTCACGCATGACAGCGCCATGCCGCTGCCGCCGCTGCCGACCCAGTACGCCGACTTCGCGCGACGGCAGCAGGAGCGGCTGCAAGGGGCAGCCCTCGACCAGCTGCTGGCCTACTGGAGGCAGCAGCTAGCTGGGGCGCCGCTGCACGTGGCACTGCCGACCGACAGACCCCGCCCTGTAGCGCCAAGCGTCCGCGGCGCGCGCCAATCCTTCGCCCTCGAGCGGTCGCTGATCGAGGAGCTGCGGGCAGTGGGCCAGCAGGCCGAGGCGACGCTGCTCATGACCCTGTTGGCTGGTCTGAACATTCTTCTCCACGCCCGCTCCGGCCAAAAGGACATCGTCGTCCTGTCCCCAGCAGCCAACCGGAGCGGGAGCCAGCTCGAGGGGCTGATCGGCCCCTGCTCCAACACGCTGGCGTTGCGCGCGAGCCTGGCGGGCAACCCGACCGTCCCCGAGATGCTCGCCCGCGTACGCGCGGCCTGTCTCGGCGCCTCCCGTCACCAGGATCTGCCGTTCGAGCGGCTGGTCCAAGAGCTGCGCGCGGGAGGCGCGCCCGCTGATCCTGGACCGGTCCAGGTCGGGTTCGCGCTGGAGCCCGCGCTCCCCTCCCTCCACCTGGGCAAGCTGCGCATCGACCGTCTCGAGGCGGGCGCCGGGCACACCACGAACGACCTGGACATGTTCCTGGACGACAGGTCGGACGCTGTCGAGGGCACCGTACGCTACCGCACCGACCTCTTCGACAGCGCGACCATCACCCGGCTCATCGAGGATTACCGGCGCCTGCTCGCCCTGCTCGTCACCCAGCCGCAACAGCGCCTCTCCACGCTGCTGATGGCAAGCGGGCTGGCGACGTCACGACGCGCCCCGTCCGCGGCACCGGTCCCGGTCGAGGCGAACGATCAATCGTCGGCGCGCGACGCTGGCGGGCCAGCCCGCCATCCACAGCAGCCCCCGTCACCGGACCTGTCCCGCGACCGGCTCGTCGACCTCTACGAGCGGTCCAACCTGACGAAGAACCAGCTGCTCGTCTGGGTGGGCCAGCAGCTTCAACCAGGCGTCCCCGTCTATAACCTGGCGAGCACGCTCGTCCTCACCACGCAGATCGACATTCCCGCCTTCCGTCGGGCGCTCCAAGTGCTCGTCGACTCCAGCGATGCCCTGCGGACGGTCATCCAGGAACGCGATGGGGTCCCCTACCAGGTCGTGCTGGACCAGCCCCCGGCCCCGGTCGAGCTGTTGGACCTGTCGCGCCTTCCGGACGCGGCGCAGGCATGCGATCGGTGGGTAGCGGACCGCTGCCAGAGGGCGTTCGACCTGACCAAGCCGCTGATCGACGTGGCCCTTCTGAGGCTGTCCAGCACGCGGATCGTCTGCTACCTCGCCTCCCACCACATCATCTGCGACGGGTGGTCGGTCGGGATCATCTACAACCACCTTGCGGAGCTGTACGAGCGAGCTGTCCGCAACGACTTGCCAGATCGGGTGGAGCTCCCCCAATTTCAGGATTACGTCGAGCGGGAGCGGCGGAGCTATCGCAGCGCCGAGTACCTGCGATCGGAGGCGTATTGGACACAGAAGCGGTCGCGGGAAGCGGAGCCGATCTCGTTCTACGGAAAGGTCCGCCACAGGCAGTCTTCGCGCATCCAACGAGTCACGTGCGAGCTCGGGCCCGAGCGGACGCGACGGCTCAAGACGGCTGCCGCGCGCCATAGGGAAAGCCTCTTCACGACCACGGACACGACGCTGTTCAACATCTTCGGGGCGCTCCTCTGCGTCTACCTGCACCGGGTCGGCGGTGTGCGGAACGTCTCGATCGGCGCAGGGTTCCACAACCGACGGTCAGACACCTCCAGAAAGACCATTGGGCAGTTCGCGGGGGCCCTCTTCCTCCGGGTCGCGGTGGATCCCGACGACGACTTTCAGTCCCTGATCCGGAAGGTCAGCGCCGAAGCCCTGGAGAGCTTCCACCACCGTGACGTTGCGGTCGGCAACCCGAATTTCAAGACGTACGAGGTGCTTCTCAGCTATCAGCCGGCACGCGCCCAGCTGTCCCCGTTCGCCGGCGCGCCCATAGACGTCAAGTATGCGCACTCCGGCTACGCCGACGACAGCCTGGCACTGTCCATCCACGACGCAGACTCCCCCGGCAGCCTGGTCATCGATTTCGATCTCAGCGACGACGTGTTCGACAAAGGCGACCAGGAGCGCGCAACCCAGCACTTCCTGCGCGTGGTTGACGCGTTCCTGGACGATCCCACCACGCGGATCGAACACGTCGAGCTCCTCCCCCCAACGGAGCGACGTCAGTTGTTGGTGGAGTGGAACGCGACCGCTGCTCCTTATCCCAAAGAGGCGTCGGTGGCTGAGCTGTTCGCCGCTCAGGCGTGTGACAGCCCTGAGGCGGTGGCGGTGGTGTGCGGCGAGGACC
>JBOGEA010000112.1:0-15461 GCA_050743205.1 Egibacteraceae bacterium
GACGCGTGTGAAGGCTGTGCACTCACATCTCCGCTCGCCACAATTTCATTTTTTGCGCTCTTCGTGTTTTGTGGTATGAGTGCGAGATATGGCAAAATTGGCGACCTACAGAAGCTACAAAGGACCCGGAAATTCAAGCGGTTGCGCCGCAGCCGCCGCAAAGCGGCGAACATGCTGGCTGGGATCGCAAGATCGCAGCCGGACCTGTTCGTCCACTGGCGGCTGGCGCCACCGTACAAGGCCGGGTAATGGGAGCCGGATGAGCCGAGAGGCTCACGTCTTCACTCTGCGAGAGCCGGGGGGTGAGACTCCCCCCGGCTACTCACCCGACGTATATGTCGCCGATGCTCCACAAAAGCCAGCCCGACGTGACCTGCGGCGCGCGCAACTCGACCCGCCAGACTTGACTCACGCGCAACGGGTCTCGCCCCGCCAAGGCCTCTAGTCGGCTTCGGGTCCGCGCTCGGAACAGGTGGCCCCTTCGGGGCAGCGTAGATCGGCCGGGTCGGCGCACGAGCCGTACTGCTATCGACAAAAAATTGTCGATCCGCTCATGGCAAGCGCCTAATGGCGCGAACGTTCAAACGACTTATGCGACTATCCCCCCAGTTCAGTGACCCGTGGGATCCCCTCCGTCTTGATCCAAATGCACAATACAACGCGCGCAACAAGCCCAACCACCCCACGAATGCGATCGCTGGTGTCGCCGGTTGACCAGTCAGCCCACCTTTTTCCACTTTTTGAAATCTTGTACCGTTGCGTCCAGCATTCGATCAGCGGTGCGAACCAGCCATCCCGACCGGCGGTTCTCGAGATCCTTTCGCACAGCCTTCAGCGCCCATTGGCTGCCGCGATGGATGTGGGCCAACTCGTGACCCATAGAGCGGAGTAGCAGAAGGTCCTCTTCCCTCCGCCGTTTTTTGGCACCCTTGCCATTCGCCGAGTTGCCGGTCACGATGAGGCCGCTCAGGTCGATGCAGTCCGAGTCGGGCGCCAAACGCCGCACGACCCAGTCGCCGGCGATGCTCAGTGCCGGGTCTGGGCAGCGCACGGCCTCGCTGACGATGTTGGTGTAGAGGACAGGAGCGCTGTTGGTCCAGGCGTTCGGATTCGCCCATAACCAACTCGACGGCGCGAGCGCTTTGACCTCACGGGCGACCCGCCCGCCCTTCCAATCGGCCAGCGCGACGAACCGGGGGCGCCCGAGGCTTCCGAGCCCGGCCACGCGTCGGCGTGGGGAAAACGACAAGCCCTCAGGCATGGACACGGCGAACAATTGTCGAGCCCCGTCGGGGAGGGCACCCTTGAACGAGGTCAGATTCGCCTCCCGCTTGGCCCAGTACGTCACTGGGTCGAGCCGAAGTCGCTCGATCGACAATCGCCGGAGGCCGCCATTTCGCTCGGCGAGCACGAACGGCCGGGGATTTTCTTCTCGGATGCCTTTCTTGTAGCCGGCGAGGATCGCGCCGCAAATGTCCTTCATTCGCAGGTTCACGCCCTCAGCGAGTTCCGCGCTCGTGGCGAGGCGCACCAAATCACTGGTGTAAGGAATAACCCATGCGTCGTCGAAATCGTTGACGCCCCAGGCCAGGCGCCCCTCGGAGTCACGCCAAGTGCCATAATTCTGCACGTGGATGTCGCCGACCGCGAGGACTGACGGAGCTTTGGCGAGCTTGGGGCAAAGCTGCGGCCAACGCTGAGCCCAGCGGTAGAACGTGGCACGTAGGAAGGGGAACGGGCCTTCCTTCATTCGTGTGTGTTTGTACTTGAGGTCCTCTCGGAAGAAGAGCGGCATCCAATGAGCAAGCCACGCCTCGTATTCTTTGGTGGCCTTAGCGAATTGAGTCGGAACGCCCGTCTTCATGATTGCTCCCAACGTCAAGGGCAGGGTACGGCAGGGTAGACCCATGGGGGCTAGATATAGGATAAACATAGAGAAGCGGCGGCAAGCTCAAGGAGAGCCTGCCAGGACCTGGAGCCGGATGTCAAGCTGTCGAGAAGGTAAACGAAAGATTTCTACCGACGGGCGAGGGTGGCGGTGCCTGCGGCGGTGGTGAGTTCGGCGGCGGTCGGGGTTGTGGCTTGGGTGTCGATGAGGAGCGGGGGCAGCGCGGTGTCGTGCCGATCGTGAGTAACGCCGACCCGGCGGACCCGAGCCGGATCTCCTTTCCTTCCAGGTTGCCGCCGGGATGTTCGACGGTCAGCTCCTGCATCACACCTGCCGTCTCAAGGCGGGGGTTGCCATCGGATTCGAACGCAGCCGCGGCGACCAAGGGGACGAGCCACAGCAGCGCCATGACCGCCACGATTGTGCAGCCATCCGCAGGTCGGGTAAGCCGCCCGTAGAGCAGCGGAAAGGCGAACGGGATGCCGAGGGCGAGAACCAGCTCGAAGGTGTTCGAGACCCCGTTCGGGTTCGCGAGCGGATGGGCGGAACCCGTGTTGAACAGCCCGCCGCCGTTGGTGCCGAGCGTCTTGAGCGCCTCTTGGGGTGGCGGCCGGCCCTCCGGGGACGACTTGGGTCGCCCCTTCGGTCACCGGCGTGTGCCCCCGAACGTTCTGGATCGCGCCCTGGCTGACGAGGGCCGGGGCGGCCACCAGGGCGACGGGCAGGAGCATCCGCACGATCGTGCGGACGACGTCGACCCAGAAGTTGCCGAGCGGCGCGCCATGTGGCTCCACGTCATCGCCAACGGCCCGGTGGTGCGCAAGGCCGCGTATCACTGCCAGGGCGACCGCAATGCCGACGGCCGCGGCGGTGAACTGGGCAACGACGAGACCCGTCGTCTGCGAGAGATGGCTGAGCGTCGTTTCGCCGGCGTAAGGCTGCCAGTTCGTACCCGTGACGAAGCTGGCGGCGATGTTGAACGCGAGTGACGGACGCACCGCGGGTGCGTCGTTTGGGTTTACGTCCTCCTGCGGCTGCAGGCGCAGGAGGACGTACAGACCACCCACCGATACAGCGCTGAAGGCAAGAACCGAGCGGGCGTATCCCGGCCAGCGGTTGCAAACCTTTCGGATCAACCCCGATCGCCCGATACAGCACCGCTCGATTGGCCCGAAGAACCGGTCGCCCGGCGCGGGCCCGGCGCCGTGGACGGCCGCGAGGTACCGAGCCAGCAGCGGCGCCACGGCCGCGAGGATGACCACTGCTGCAACGAGCTGCGTCCAACCGGCTGGCGTCGCCTCTTGCGCTCCCTTCCGGTTCAGCGGAGTTACACACGCTGGCTGTTGTGGTTCGCGCTCAGGGCCTTGGGGTGTCGAGGTCGAGGTTGAGTTCGAGGACGTTGACGGCGTTCTCGCCGAGGAAGCCGAGCGCCCGGCCGGTCGTATGCGTGTCGATGAGCCCCATGACTTCGGCAATGTCCATGCCGCGCGCTTGGGCGACGCGGCGGGCCTGCAGGCGGGCGTTGGCGATCGAGATGTGGGGATCAAGACCCGAGCCGGACGCGGTGACCGCGTCGACGGGGACCGGGGTGTCTTCTGCGAGATGGTTGGTCTGGCGGTAGGCGTCCACCCGTTCGGCCACGGCGGCCAGGAACTCCTCGTTGGTAGGCCCGAGGTTGGAGGCGCCGGAGGCCACGAGCGCGAGGTCCCTGGGGTCGGCCGGCTCCCTCCTGCCTGTGGGCTGACCGGCCTCGTCGAGCACGTCGACGAACGCGCCGGCCGCGGCGGCGCCGGCGGCTGATGGGCGGGGGTGGAAGTACTCCTCGGCGGTGAATGTCTGGCCGATCAGCGAGGAGCCGACGATGCGGCCGTCGCGCTCGATGAGGCTGCCGTTGGCCTTGTGGTTGAAGGCGACCTGGGCGATGCCGGACACCGCCAACGGGTAGACGAGGCCGCACAGGGCGGTCAGGGCGAGCAGAGCTCGAACGCCGGCGAGCAGCTGGGCGCGCATGTCAGCTCACTCCCAGAGCAGAGATGACGACGTCGATCAGCTTGATGCCGATGAACGGCGCGATGACCCCGCCGACACCGTAGATGAGCAGGTTGCGGCGCAGGACGGTGGCGGCGTCGGCGGCGACGAACTTGACGCCTCGCAGCGCGAGCGGGATCAGCGCGATGATGATCAGGGCGTTGAAGATGACCGCGGACAGGATCGCCGAGCGCGGTGACTGCAGCCCCATCACGTTGATGCGGCCGAGCTGAGGAAAGACGCCGGCGAACATCGCGGGGATCATGGCGAAGTACTTGGCGATGTCGTTGGCGATCGAGAAGGTTGTCAGCGAACCGCGCGTGACGAGCAGCTGCTTGCCGATCTCGACGACGTCGATCAGCTTGGTCGGGTCGGAGTCGAGGTCGACCATGTTCCCGGCCTCCTTCGCGGCCTGGGTGCCGGTGTTCATGGCCACACCCACGTCTGCTTGCGCGAGGGCGGGGGCGTCGTTCGTGCCGTCGCCGGTCATGGCGACGAGCCGGCCGCCTTCTTGCTCACGCTTGATGAGGGTCATCTTGTCCTCAGGCGTCGCCTCGGCCAGGAAGTCGTCGACTCCCGCCTCGGTGGCGATCGCCCGGGCGGTGAGCGGGTTGTCGCCGGTGATCATGACCGTGCGGATGCCCATCAGCCGGAGCTGGGCGAATCGCTCAGCTAGGCCCTGCTTCACGATGTCCTTGAGGTGGACGACCCCGAGGACCTGGGCGCCGTCGGCCACCGCCAGGGGCGTGCCGCCGCCCATGGCCACACCTTCGACGATCGAGGCCAGCTCCGGTGGGATGGTGCCGCCCTGCTCGATGACCCAGCGCCGCACCGAGTCAGTCGCGCCCTTGCGCACCCGTCGGATCTCCCGTCCGCCAGCGCTCCCGCGTCCGTCGAGGTCGACGCCGCTCATGCGGGTCTGGGCCGTGAAGGGGACCAGGGTGGCTCCGACCAGCTCGCGCTCCCGCAGGTTGAACCGCTGTTTGGCGAGCACGACGATGGAGCGGCCCTCTGGGGTCTCATCGGCCAGGCTGGCCAGCTGCGCCGCCTCGGCCAGCCGGTCCTCGGACACGCCGGGCAGCGGCAGGAAGTCGGCGGCCTGGCGGTTGCCCAGCGTGATCGTGCCGGTTTTGTCGAGCAGCAGCGTGGCGCAGTCACCGGCCGCCTCGACCGCCCGCCCGGACATGGCGAGCACGTTGCGCTGCACCAGCCGGTCCATGCCGGCGATGCCGATCGCCGAGAGGAGCGCGCCGATCGTCGTGGGGATCAGGCAGACGAGCAGCGCGACCAGGATGATGACGTCCTGCTCGGCTCCCGAGTAGATCGCGAAGGGCTGCAGGGTCACCGTGGCGAGCAGGAAGATGATCGTCAGGCCGGCGAGCAGGATGTTCAAGGCGATCTCATTGGGTGTTTTCTGGCGGCTGGCGCCCTCAACGAGGGCGATCATCCGGTCCAGGAACGTCTCGCCGGCTCGGGCGGTGATGCGCACCACGATCTGGTCGGACAGTACCCGGGTGCCCCCGGTCACCGCGGAGCGGTCACCGCCCGACTCGCGGATGACCGGAGCCGACTCTCCCGTGATGGCCGACTCATCCACCGAGGCGATCCCTTCGATGACCTCGCCGTCTGAGGGGATCATCTCGCCGGCGGACACGACGACCTCGTCGCCGGGCTCCAGCTGCGATGACGGGATCTGCTCGGTGCCGCCCCCGGGGACTCGGCGGTTGGCCATGGTCTCGGTGCGGGCTTTGCGCAGGGTGGCGGCTTGCGCCTTGCCGCGCCCCTCGGCCATCGCCTCGGCGAAGTTGGCGAACAGCACGGTGAACCACAGCCATGCCGCCACCAGCCCCGCGAACAGGCTCTGGTTGGCGGCGCCGCCGAGGTCGCGCAGCCACAGAATGGTGACGAGCACGCTGCCGACCTCCACCACGAACATGACCGGGTTGCGGACCATATGGCGGGGGTTGAGCTTGCGGACGCTGTCGATTGCTGCCCGGCGGAGGATTGCGGGGTCGAACAGCGATCGGGGGGTGGAGCTGGCTGCCATCACGCGCCCCTTAGAGTCCCAGGTGCTCGACGATGGGGCCGAGCGAGAGGACGGGGAAATACGTCAGGCCCACCACGATGAGCACCACCGCGGTGAGCAGGCCAGCGAACAGCGGCGTGTCTGTGGGGAACGTCCCCGCCGACGCGGGGACGTTCTCCTTGCGCGCCAGGCTGCCGGCGAGCGCGAGGACCGGCACGATCAACAGGAACCGACCGACCAGCATGGAAAGCGCGAGCGTGGTGTTGTACCAGCCGGTGTTGCCGCTCAGGCCGCCGAAGGCCGAGCCGTTGTTGTTGCCTGCCGACGTGAAGGCGTAGGTCACCTCGGACAGGCCGTGCGGGCCCGGGTTGAGAATCGAAGCCTTCGCGCTTTCGAGCACCACCGACGCGCCGGTGAAGGCCAGGACGACCAGCGGCACGGCCAGGAGGTACAGGACGATCAGCTTCATCTCCTGGGCCTGGATCTTCTTGCCCAGATACTCGGGCGTCCGCCCGACCATGAGGCCGGCGATGAACACTGAGAGCACCGCGAAGACGAGCATCCCGTAGAGGCCGGCGCCCACACCGCCGGGGCTGACCTCGCCCAGCATCATGTTGGCCAGGGCCACGGCGCCGCCGGCCGGGGTCATGCTGTCGTGGAAGCAGTTGACCGATCCCGTCGACGTGCCAGTCGTCGTCGCCGCGTGCAGCCCGCAGGCGGCGGAGCCGAGCCGGACCTCCTTGCCCTCCATGTTCCCCCCGCCCTGCGCTGCGGTCGCCTCTTGGGCAGCGCCGGCCTGGTCGAGGCGTGGATTGCCCCCGGTCTCGAAGGCCTGGGCGAGCAGGGCACTGGCGAACCACAGCGTGAACATGGCCGCGAACACCGCCCACCCTTGCTTCTGGTTCTGGGCGAACCGACCGAACGTATAGGTCAAAGCGAACGGGATGAGCAGGATGAGGAACATCTCGAGCAGGTTGGTGAGCCCGTTGGGGTTCTCGAAGGGATGCGCGGCATTGGCGTTGAGCGAGCCGCCGCCGTTGGTGCCCAGCTCCTTGATCGCCTCCTGGCTGGCGAACGGGCCACCCGCGATCGCCTGAGTCGCGCCTTCCAGCGTCCTGGCCTCGGTGAAGCCGTTGAAGTTCTGAATCATCCCTTGGCTGGCGAACACGAGCGCGGCCACGAACGCGATCGGCACGAGGACGCGAACGCATGCCCGCGTGAGGTCCACCCAGAAGTTCCCGATCGTCGCCGATCGACGGCGGGTCAGTCCACGCACGAGCGCGATCGCCACCGCGATGCCGACCGCCGCGGACACGAAGTTCTGCACGGCCAGGCCGGCCATCTGGGTCAGGTGGCCGACGGTGCTCTCAGGCGCGTAGTTCTGCCAGTTCGTGTTGGTGGTGAAGCTGACCGCCGTGTTGAACGACAGCGCTTCAGGAACGTTGGGCGCGTTCGTGGGGTTGACCGGCAACCAGGCCTGCACGCGCTGGAGCACGTAGAGGAGCAGTACCGAGCACAAGCTGAAGGCCAGCAGGCTGAATGCGTAGGTCTGCCAGCGCTGCTCTTGCTTCGGGTCGGCGCCTATGACGCGATAGACGAGCCGCTCGACCGGTCCGAACACCCGGTCGCCGGGCGCCCGGCGACCGGGTGCGCCGAACACGTTGGCCATGTAGCGGCCAAGGATCGGCGTCGTGACAAAGATCAGCGTGACGAGCGCCCCGAACTGCAGCCAATGGGCAGCGGTCATGTCAAAGCTTCTCCGGGAACAGCAGCGCCACCACCAGATACGCGGCGATCAGCACCGCCATGACGAGACCGACGGCGTTGTCGGCGGTCATCGCCTGACACCCCCGACCTCGATGCCGTCGAGCGCCTCCGGCTCAGGCGCACCGGGCCCGCTCAGTTCTTCGCGCCCGATGATGCGGGCACAGGCGCCGACATAGGCCGCACTGATCGCGAAGAACGCGATCGTGACGAAAACGAATACGATGTCGAGCATCAACGAGTCCTTTTGGTGAAGGGCAAGGAACAGGTTGCGAACGTCCGGCACCGGACGGCACGTCGTCGCCCGATGACGTGCATCGCTGCGTCGTTGTATCGGCCATCGCGAACGGTCGGCCTGATTCGCCAAGACGAAGCCGGTGTGGCGGCGCTTCCGCCACACGACCCAAGCGTTGATAGGGCGCCGGAGGGCCATGAGCCGAGTATCGACGATCCCGGCGGATGTTGAGCCCGGCTGCCGTCCACGCTGCTCCGAGCCGCTCGGCCTGCTCCATCCGCTCGGTATCGACAGCGACGTGGAAGGCGATGCGCTTGGAGGCCGAGATGTACGGCGCGTAACGGATGGCGGACACCGTCCAAAGGTCGGACGAGCCGACCGCCACCCCGGCCACGCGGCGACCTCGCCCGTCACGGGAAAGGTCGCCCGCCAATCATTGCCTGAGCACCGCTTGAATGACGCTGGCACAGTCCCCGCCGCCAGCGTCACAACACCACTGACCGCCCGACGGGCCTGTCCGCAGCGCGCCCGGTCAGCCACCCACCCGCTCATGGGACTATGACTACGATGGCGCCACCACCGCCGTCGAGGGCTTAACGCGAACTTAAGCGCCCACGATCGATTCTTAACAGCTCCATAACCCTCGGCCGGCCCGACTTCGTCCTCGACCTCGACCTCGACGAGCAGGGCATGGTGACCTGCCCCGGCCGGTCAGACCACGAGCGAGGTCAAGATCACAAGCGCCGTCCAGCGCTGCGTTTGTGTTCAACGCTAAGACCCTGGGTGGTTTCGGATGGTTAGGGTGGTTGTGGCTTTCGCGCTTCTCAGGATGAATATCTCCCCCACCACAAGGGAGTCCAGACCTCCTGACACGGTGCGATAATCGGTGCGGCGTCGGCGGTCGCCAGATGGCGTTCCCCTCACGCCCAGCGCCACCCGCGAACCCGCGAACCCGCGAACCCGCAACACCATTGCCGATTTCGGCGGTTGCCACAAGCTGACCGACCTACAACTTTCCTCCGCTTACGGAGGAAAGCCGCAGGTCAAGAACGCGGCCTCTGCGCTCGGCAGCAGGTTTCCTCCATATCCGAAGGAAAACTGCGGCCAACCACATCGTCGAGCTGACTGAGGCCCAGGTTCGCGAACCATGCGCGGGCTCGGCAGGAAATAACGCACAAAACTGACAGAAGGTGGAGGACCCACCAGGACAGGACATTCATCCCCCTGGCGACTCGGCTGGAATCCGACGAGGCGCGAGCCTTGACGACGGTTTCGGAAATGCGTTCTCAGAGTGAGATGACCTGGTCGGGGGGGTTGAAGGCGAGGGCGCTGTACAGGTCGGGGAAGCAGCCGACCGTGACGCCGTCGACCACGCCGACGGGCCGGCACGCGCCCGGCTCGCCCTCGGCGAGCCCGCGGGACAGGGCGCAGCGGTCGCACATCATGAGCAGCATGCCGGTGGAGGCGGCGACCTTCGCCAGGCGCTCGCCGATCGGGTCGCCGCGGCGCAGCACGTAGTTGTTGTCGTCGAAGAAGAACATCCCGACGACCTCGGCGCCGTGCCGGTCCGCCTCTAGCTGGGGCAGGATCATCTCGCCCAGCTTGTAATCGACGCTGTGTCCGCTGGTCGTGAAAACGTACGCGACCTTCACTCGATGTCCTCCTCGCTCGACGGGCAACTCATCCTAACCGGGCGGTGCTCTGCCCGACAAGGCGGTGTGTTCGGTGAGTAAGCCGCACAGTCCGCGGGTCGGATCATTGGAACGGACTGATGATGTCCGCGGGCCCGCCGGAATCCCTCTTCACTTATTGTTTACAGGAGGGTAACATGCTTTCAGTAAATTCTTCTTGTCCACTGCGGGAGTCGCGAAAGGTCGCTGATGTTATATCTCTTTGAATCGCGGCGGTGGCGGTTTTTGACTGCATTGACAGCCCTCGCGCTGCTGTACGCGGGCGCCGGTGATGCGGCGTACAGCCAGGACCAGAGCGAGCCGATCAAAGTGGGCGTCCTCCACTCGCTCAGCGGAACGATGTCGATCAGCGAGGTTGCGGTCAAGGACGCTGAGCTGCTGGCCATTCAAGAGATCAATGACGAGGGCGGGGTGCTCGGCCGCCAGCTCGTGCCGATCATCGAGGACGGCGCCTCCGACTGGCCGACGTTCGCGGAGAAAGCGAGCAAACTCATCAATGAAGATGGCGTCGCGGTGACGTTCGGCGGCTGGACGTCAGCCAGCCGCAAGGCGATGCTGCCGGTGTTCGAGGCCGAGCAGGCACTGCTCTGGTACCCGGTCCAGTACGAGGGGCTGGAGGCCTCCCCATACATCTTCTATACGGGGGCGGCGCCGAACCAGCAGATCGTCCCCGCGTTGGACTATCTGAAAGAGCAGGGATTGACGCGGTTGTTCCTGCTCGGCAGTGACTACGTGTTTCCCAGAACCGCGAACAGGATCATCCGTGCATATGCGGCGGCCAACGGCATGGAGATCGTCGATGAGCAGTACACGCCGCTCGGGCACGTCGAGTACAGCTCGCTGGTGGACAAGATTCGCGCCGCCGATCCCGACGTCGTGTTCAACACACTGAACGGCGACAGCAATGTCGCGTTCTTCAAGCAGTTCCGTGACGCGGGCATCACCGCCGAGGACATTCCCACAATGTCGGTCAGCGTGGCGGAGCAGGAGATCGTCGGCATCGGCGCGGAGAACATCGTCGGGCACCTGGTCGCCTGGAACTACTTCCAGACCACGGACACCCCCCGCAACGAGGAGTTCGTCGCCGACTATCACGCGGAGTACGGAGAAACCAATCCCACTGACGACCCGATCGAGGCCGGATACGTCGCGGTGCGGCTGTGGGCGCAGGCCGTCGAGAAGGCCGGCACGACCGAAGTGGAGGCGGTGAAGGCGGCCGCGGCCGGGGTGACGCTCGAGGCGCCCGGTGGCACCTACCAGATCGACGGGGACAACCAGCACATCTACAAGATCGCCCGCATCGGGGTGGTGCGCGAGGACGGGCTGATCGACGAGCTGTGGAACTCCGGTGAGCCGATCAAACCCGATCCCTTCCTCACCACCTACCCGTGGGCACAGGGCTTGGCCGGCGGCGGCTGACCGGCAGGCCGGGCGCCCGCTCGACGCCCGCTCCAGCGGGCGCCCGGCCACCGCCGATCACAACCAGAGACGAAAGTGGATCGTGGAGACCATCCTCTCGCCGGTGTTCGCGGGCTTGAGCGTCAGCGCCGTGCTCCTGCTCATCGCGCTCGGCCTCACCCTCACGTTCGGTCAGATGAACGTCATCAACATGGCGCACGGCGAACTCATCATGGTCGGGGCGTACACGACCTACGTGCTGCAGCGGACGCTCCCCTCAGCGGACGTCGCGTACCTGCTCGCGCTGCCGCTCGCGTTCCTGCTCGCCGGCCTGCTCGGCCTGGGGCTGGAGCGCAGCGTCATCCGCCGCCTCTACGGGCGGCCTCTTGACACGCTGCTGGCCACATGGGGCATCAGCCTGCTGCTGCAGCAGCTCGCCCGGGACGTCTTCGGCGCGTCCAACGTCCAGACCCAGCGGCCGTCGTTCCTGGAGGGAGGGATTTCGGTCGGGTCGCTGACGCTGCCGTGGTCGCGGATCGCCATCCTGGGCCTGGCGACGGTGACCGTCGTGGTCCTCGCGCTGGTCATCGCCCGCCTCCCCTACGGGCGGCGGATGCGCGCGGTGCTGCAGAACCGCCAGCTCGCCGCCGTGACCGGGGTCCGGACCGAGCGGGTCGACGGTGTCACGTTCTTCATCGGATCGGCCCTGGCCGGACTGGCCGGGGTGGCGTTGACGCTGCTCGGCTCGGTCGGGCCCACGTTGGGCACGTCCCGCATCGTCGACGCGTTCCTCGTCGTCATCGTCGGTGGGCTCGGGCGTCTCCACGGCGCCGTGCTCGCGGCGCTCGGCATCGGGATGCTGAACGCGGTGGTCGAGCAGACCACGCAGGCCAGCGTGGCGAAAGCGGTGGTCTTCGCGGGGGTCATCGCCCTGCTGCAGGTCCGCCCGCAGGGGCTGTTCGCGCACCGGTCACGCGCGCTTGTGTGACCCGAATGAGAAGGAGAACGCCATGGGACGTCGTCCCGTCGCGTGCCTCGCGCTCGTCGCCACGGATGCGCGGGAGCGTCTCGTGGCCATCGGGCCGGCGCGTGTCCATCCGCTGACGCTCGCGATCGTGGGATTAGGCGCGCTGCTGCTGCTCGGGCCCGGGCTGCTGTCGCCGTTCCGGCTGAACCTGCTCACGCAGTACCTCGCGTTCGCGGTCCTGGCGGTGGGGCTCGACGTCGCGTGGGGCTACGGCGGGATGCTGTCGCTGGGCCATGGGCTGTTCTTCGGGTTGGGCGCCTACGCGATGGGGATGCACCTGAAGCTGGTCGCCAGCGGCGGCGCCCTGCCGGATTTCATGAACTGGAGCGGGGTCAGCGCGCTGCCCGGTTGGTGGCGGCCGTTCACCCACCTGCCCGTCGCCGTGCTCGCGGCGCTGATCGTGCCCGCGCTCGTCGCGGCGGCGCTCGGGGTGCTCGTGTTCCGCAACCGCGTGCGCGGGGCCTACTTCGCGCTGCTCACCCAGGCTCTCGTCGCGATCTTCGCGCTGGTGCTGGAGGGCCAGCAGGGCCGCACCGGAGGGACGAACGGGCTGACGAATTTCACCACGCTGGCCGGCGCGCCGCTCAGTGATGCGTCGACGAAGCGCTGGATCTATCTGGCGACCGTCGCGGCCCTGGTCAGTGCGCTGCTGCTGTCCCACCAGCTCGTGCGCTCGCGGTTCGGCCGGCTGCTCGTCGCCGTGCGCGACGGCGAGGAGCGGGTGCGCTTCCTCGGCTACGACCCGGCAATGGTGAAGACCCTGGCGTTCGCCTTCAGCGCGGCGTTGGCCGGCATCGCCGGTGCGCTGTACGCCCCATCCGTGGGCATCGTGAGCCCCGGGCTGGTGGGGATCGTGCCGTCCATCGCGATGGTCATCTGGGTGGCGATCGGCGGGCGGGGGACACTGCTGGGCGCCGCCTTCGGCGCGGTGCTCGTCAGCTACGCGGAGACCGTGTTCAGCGAGGCGCTGCCCTCGGCGTGGCTGTACCTGCAGGGAGGCCTGCTCGTCCTGGTCATCGTCGCTGCCCCTCGCGGGCTGGCGGGCGTGACCGCGCTGGTGGGCCCATCCGGCTGGCGGTCGCGCCGGCGCCCGGCCGAGCTTGCGCGTGAGGCGGCCTGATGGGCGACCGCGCCAACCTCCCCCGCGCGACCGCCCTGAACGGAACGGCATGGACGGTCCTCGCCCATGCCGGGAGGGCGCGCCAGTGAGCGCGCTGTTGGAGATCGCAGGCCTGACGGTCAGCTTCGACGGCTTTCGGGCGGTGGACGGGGTCGATCTGTCGATCGCTGAGGGCGAGCTGCGGTTTCTCATCGGCCCGAACGGCGCTGGCAAGACCACCCTGCTCGACGCGGTCACCGGCCTGAGCCGGGCGTCTGGCAGCGTCCGTTTCGGCGGCCAGGAGCTGCTCGGGCTTGCCCCGCACCGGGTCGTCCGCCAAGGCGTGGGCCGCACGTTCCAGACCCCGACGGTCTTCGACCAGCTCACGGTCGCGGAGAACGTTGACCTCGCCGCGAGCCACCGGCGGGGGCTGCTGGGCCTGCTCCGCCGCCGCGACCGGATCGTCCCGGCGGTGGCTGACGCCTTGGAGGTCGTGGGCTTGACCGCCCAGCTGTCACAGCAGGCCGGGACGCTGTCGCACGGCCAGCGTCAATGGCTGGAGATCGCCATGCTGCTGGCCCAGCAGCCGCGCCTGCTCCTGCTCGACGAGCCCGTCGCCGGCATGACCAGGGCGGAGCGCGACCGCACCGGGCAGCTGCTGGAGCGCATCGTCGAGGACCGCACGGTCGTGATCATCGAGCACGACATGGACTTCCTGCGCCGTTTCGCCCGACGGGTGACCGTGCTGCACGAGGGGCGGGTGCTCAGCGAGGGCACGGTCGACGAGGTCCAGGCCGATGAGCGCGTGCGTGAGGTGTACCTCGGGCGGGCTGGCGACGACACGCCCCTGCGGGGCGCGGAGGAGGCGGCGTGCTGAGCGTGCGGGGACTGCGGGCCGGCTACGGGCGGGTCTTGGTCCTGGAAGGCGTCGACCTAGAGGTCGAGCGGGGGCAGCTGCTGTGCCTCATGGGCCGCAACGGCGTCGGCAAGACCACGCTGCTGGCCGCGATCGCCGGGCTGCGCCGCCCTTGGTCGGGCGTGATCCAGGTCGACGGGCGCGACCTGGCCGGGCTGTCGCCGGCCCAGCGGACCCGTATGGGGATCGGCTACGTGCCGCAGGGACAGGTCGCGTTTCCGCATCTGACCGCAAAGGAGAACCTGCTGGTCGCCCTGGAGGCCTCGGGGCGCCGCGGCGGAGGATTGGACGACGCGCTGGACATGTTCCCCCGCCTGCGCCCGCTGCTGGGCCGCCCCGCGGGGCTGCTGTCCGGCGGCGAGCGCCAGCAGCTGGCGATGGCTCGCGCGCTCGTCGCCCAGCCTCGGCTGCTGCTGCTCGACGAGCCGACCGAGGGCATCCAGCCGTCGATCATCCTTGAGATCGAGCAGTCGATCCAGGCGCTGCGCCGGGCGGCCGGGCTGACCATCCTGCTGGTCGAGCAGTATCTGGAGTTCGCGCTGCGGCTGGCCGACCGCTACGCGGTCATGGAGGCCGGCCGGATCGTCGCCGCCGGCGCCACCGCCGACGCCGAGCCCGACGCCCTCCACCGCCTCCTCGCCGTCTGACGCTTACCCACCGCTGCGCGGGGCGGTGTGTATGCCTGCGCCCCCCAGCGCACGGTCACCATCCTGGAAATGGTAGACTTCTGCCATGAGAACTACCATCGATGCCGCTGGCAGGATCGTGATTCCCAAGCCGCTGCGAGATCGTCTGGGTCTGAGCGGCGGCCAGGAGTTGGAGGTCATGGAGCGGGAGGGGCGGCTCGAGATCGAGCCGACACTCACGCCTGTGACACTGATCCGTGATGGCGAGGACATCGTGGCCGTGCCAGATGCTCCCCTGCCTCCCCTCACGGATGAGATGGTCCGGGAGACGCTCGAGCGCACACGCCGGTAATGCCGCCGACACCAGCATCCTGATCGCTGCCTTTGCATCCTGGCACGAAGGTCACGCTGCCGCACTGGCAGCGCTGCGTGGCAACGTCCGTCTTCCCGCCCATGCCGTGGTGGAGACGTATGCCGTCCTTACACGGCTGCCGCCGCCTCATCGCACCGAGGGCAAAGCCGTCGCGGCATTCCTCAGCGCGCGCTTCCCAGCGCCGCCCGTAGTGCTGGACGCAAGCGAGTATGTGCGGCTCGTCGAGGAGTCATCCCGTCATGGAATCACCGGCGGCGCAATTTGGGGCCCTCCTGTACAACTAATCGGTCCTTGGAGGGGTCGGGAGCGGGAAACCGCTGGTAGAAGGCCAAAATCGGGGCCGGTGAGGGCGGCGGATGACGTGTACGGGCGACCTGCGGCTTTCGCGGG
>JBOGEA010000113.1:0-15452 GCA_050743205.1 Egibacteraceae bacterium
GCGTACAGGCGAGCCGGTCATCGGCCCAGTGGACCAACCCCGCTGGCCGGGCTCGCAAGGTCACGGTGGACGCGCGGGGGTGGACTCAGGCGCGGGCGACATTCGCGGAAGCGTCCTGGCCACGGGCGGGTTCACACGCGCACATCACAGAGCGCACGGGCGGCATCCTGACGCTCGGGTTCACCGCGCACCGATCGGCTCGTGTCGGCGTGGACGGACCATCCTGCCGTCCACCGGACATGGTCTGCTAATATTGGTCCTGTTAGCGAACGGAGGATGGGATGGCCCAGCAGATCGATCTTGACGCCGTGGCTGAGCTGCTGGCCCGGCTGGACGCCGGAGACGTCGGCACCCGGCCAGTCTCGGTGGCACTCCCGGTCCCGCTCGCTGAGGCGTTGCGCCTACTCGTGGAGGCGGGGCTGCTGCCGTCGACGTCGGCCGCAGCCAGCGCTCAGCTCGAACGCGTCGCTCGTAACCTCGTGCTCCGGCTGCAACTGGACGATGTGTACCGGCAGCATCCCGACCTGCGCCCTTCAGAGGAGGCGGTTGCGGCGGTCCGCCTGAAGAACCGTGCGGCTCAGGGCAAGCCGGCCGCCTGATGGACGTGATCCTCGATGCCCACGGCGTGACCTGCTGGACACAAGCGCAGGTCCCCGCCGCGCTCCTGCTCGAGCTTGAAGCGGCGCAGCGCGACGGCGGGATCGTCGTCGTGCCCACGATCGCCATTGTCGAGTCGACTGTCGGTAACGGCCGCCGGGACGCACGGATCAACCTGTGGCTCAAGAGCGCGCAGACGGCGCCGCTCACGCTGCCGCTCGCCCGAATCGCCGCCCGGCTCCGCGCGACCGCGTCGCTGAAGGTGTCCGCCGCGGACGCGGTCGTGGCAGCGACCGCGGTCGAGCGTGACGGGTGCGTGCTCATCACCAGCGACCCCCGTGACCTGACAGCGCTGTGTGCTGGTACCCCGGTTCGGGTGGTCGCAGTCTGAAACGATGGCGCAGGGTTTGCCGTATGCGGACTGTTCGCCGCGCGAGTCTGTCGTTCCGGCAGCGCATGAGCCGCCCTGACCGAGATCGGACCGCTGCGGGTACGCTTGCGTGAGTGGCACGTGACCACGTCAGCGATGACCCGCACGATGCGACTCGCCGCTGGTGGCGGTCGTGCCTGCGCTGGCGCCCGCTACGTCAGCGGCTACCTGGAGACCCAGCACCACCGGGCCGGGCCGACTGCAGGGCGCCGACCGCTCTCTACGAGTGGACCTCGTTCTTCCTGTTTGACGCACGGTGGGTCGACGTCGTCGCGATCGACGAGCCGGAGTAGCGTCATGCGCACGTTCTGCTGTCCTCGCTGCAGGCAGCGGGTCTTCTTCGAGAACGCCAGCTGCCTGAGCTGCGGCCTCGCTGCTGGGTTTCGCGCCCGAGGCGGATGAGCTGCTCGGCGTGGACGCCGGTCACCGGCGCTGCGCCAACCAGACGCTGGCGAGCTGCTCAGCGAGGGCGATCTGAGCGAGCTGTGCGCCTCGTGCCGACTCACGCGGACCCGGCCCACCGACAACCTGGAGGCGTTCGCCGAAGCCGCCAAGCGCCTGGTATTCCAGCTGCGCGAGCTGGGGCTGCCGCTGGTCTCTTCTTGGGACGACCCCGAGCACGGCCTGGCGTTCGACCTGCTGCCGCTGTCAAGCCAGCAGGAGCAGGTCCTCACCGGCCACGACGCCGGGGTGATCACGATCGACCTGGCCGAGTCCGACGATGCGCGCCGCGAGCGGGTCCGCCAAGAGATGGGTGAGCCCTACCGCACCATGCTCGGCCACCTGCGCGGCGATGGCGAGGGCGTACAGCCCGTCGAGCCGGTCTCGATGTCGTGTCAGATCGATCACGCAGCGGCCCAGCGTGTCGCCGTCGAGGGTGTCCCAAGCGACGGCGGCGAAGGTGTCGAGCAGCGGCGCGAGCGCATCGACGGCGCCGCGCGCTGCCTGGCTCTTCTCCACTGCCACTGTCTCGTACATATGTTTGATTATGGCATGGGGAAGGCTGCCGCGCAAGGACATCCGCAATTTAATGGGTGATGGTGCGGGATTCGGTGGCCCGTATATCCGGTATACGCAGATCGTCATGTCGCTGGGTGGCGCTCTGCTCGCGCTCTGCTCGCGCTCTGCTCGCGCTCTGCTCGCGCTCTGCTCGCGCTCTGCTCGCGCTCTGCTCGCGCTCTGCTCGCGCTCTGCTCGCGCGCCAGAGTCCGTATGAGCGCCGCGAGTCCACGGGTGGGCGGGTAGCCGGGGTGCGCTGCAACCCGCCGACCAGCACCGCCTGATAGGCATGCTCGCCTCCTGGCCTACTCGACCGCTGTGGTGTCTCAGCGCCTCCTGACAGCCGCGACGATGCCGGAGGCCTGCTCGCCCTCCGCGACGGAGACGGACCGTCCGGCCGTGCCACCGCCGCGTACAGGCGAGCCGGTCATCGGCCCAGTGGACCAACCCCGCTGGCCGGGCTCGCAAGGTCACGGTGGACGCGCGGGGGTGGACTCAGGCGCGGGCGACATTCGCGGAAGCGTCCTGGCCACGGACATGCTCACCCGCACAGACCACAGAGCACACGGGCGGCATCCTGACGCTCGGGTTCACCGCGCACCGATCAGCCCGTGTCGGCGTGGACGGACCATCCTGATCTGATCTCAGCACGAGCGGCGGCGGTTCCTGGCCGCCAGCGACCAGAACCGCGTGACCGACCTGGTCGCTGGCCTTGAGGATGTGCCAGGCCGAGGCTCCGCGGGTATGGCCGCCGTCGTACACTTTGCGCTGGTGGAGGGGGTTCGGTTCGACGTCTTTCTCTCCTACAACCGCGCCGACGAGGCCGTCGTCGAGCACGTCGCCGAGCGGCTGCGGGAGGAGGGGGTCCAGCCGTGGCTGGACCGGTGGGCGCTGACGCGCGGGGGCAGGTGGCAGGAGGAGATCGTCGCGGGCCTTGGGGCCTCGGGCGCCTGCGCGGTGTTCGTCGGCGCGCACGGGCTGGGCGACTGGACCCGCGAGGAGCTGGCCGTGGCCCAGGACCGGGCGGCCAAAGACCGCGACTTCCGCCTGTTCATGGTGCTGCTCCCAGGCGCGATCAGGTCCGACGACCCCAGCTTGGCCCTCCTCGCCACCCGCACCTGGATCGACCTGCGCGCTGGCATCGACGACGTCGGGGACCTGCTGGCCGCGGTCAGCGGGGGCTGTGCTCCTGCTGGCGGGGTCGCCGCGCGGGGCGAGGACGTCTGCCCTTACCGGGGGCTGGAGGTCTTCGAGTCTGACCACGCCGAGTTCTTCTTCGGCCGCGGCCATGACATCGTGCGGGTGGTCGAGAAGCTGCGGGACAGCCGGTTTCTGGCCGTGCTCGGCCCCTCAGGCTGCGGCAAGAGCTCGCTCGTGCGTGCCGGGGCGATCCCCGCGCTGAAAGAGGGCGCGCTGCTTGGCAGCCAGGCCTGGACCGTTCGCCTGATCACGCCCGGTGCCCGTCCCTGCGGCGCGCTGGCCGCCCAGCTCGCGAGGCTGCTGCCCGGTGAGTCGATGCAGCGCACCGTGGACGGGCTGGCCACCGACGAGCGCAGCCTGGACCTGGCCGTCTCGCTCGCTTTGGCTGACCGTCCCGCCGGTGAGCGGGTGGTGCTGGTCGTCGACCAGTTCGAGGAGGTCTTCACGCTGTGCGCCGACGAGGCGGAGCGCGCGGCGTTCCTCGCCAACCTCTGCTACGCGGCTGGCATCCCCAGGGGCCATGTGGTCGTGGTCGTGGCGATGCGGGCGGACTTCTACCACCGCTGCGCTGTGTATCCGCAGTTGGCGGCGCTGATGGCCGCTCAGCAGTTCTTGGTCAGTCCGCTCGACCGCGACGGCCTGCGCCAGGTGATCGAGCAGCCGGCCCGGCGGGTAGGCCTGGACTTGGAGGCCGGGCTGGCCGAGACGATCCTGGCCGACGTCGCCGACCGTCCCGGCACGCTGCCGCTGGTGGAGCACGTGCTGTGGGAGGTCTGGCAGCGCCGGCGAGGCCGCACGCTGACCCTGGAGGCCTACGTCGCCAGCGGCGGCGTGGAGGGCGCGCTGGCCCAGCGCGCCGACGCGATTTACCAGAGTCTGACGCCCGCCCAGCGGCAGGTCGCCCGCCGTGTGCTGCTGCGCCTGATCCAGCCCGGCGAAGGCACTGAGGACACCCGCCGCCGCGCCACGATGGCCGAGCTGCTCACCCGGCCTGAGGAGCAGGCCGACCTGGACGCGGCGGTCAAGGCGTTGGCCGACGGGCGGCTGCTGAGGACCTGGGCATGAATAACGTGGCGGAAGTTACGGTCGCGTGACTCGCTGACCAGGTCAAATCCGGATGAAAGCATCAAGTTATTTGTGCCCAGGCCCTGACCACGGGAGACTGCGGAGTCGACGTCGCCCACGAGGCGCTGATCCGCGGCTGGCCCACGCTGCGTGGCTGGATCGAGGGGGACCGCGAGCGGTTGCGGGCTCACCGGCGTCTGACCGAGGCCGCTGTCGAGTGGGACCACAGCGGCTGTGAGGACGGCTTGTTGTACCGGGGAGCCCGCCTGCTCGCCTGGCAGGACCGGCCGGTTCACGATCTCAATGACCTGGAGCGCACGTTCCTGGCCGCCGGCCGGCAGCGCGAGGCCGCCGAGCGTGCCGCCCGCCGCCGCCGCGTGCAGCTCACGCTCGTGAGTCTCGTCACGGCCCTGGCGGTGATCAGCGCCCTGGCCCTCCGCGCGGTCGACCGAGGCAACCTCGCGTTCTCCCGCGAACTGGCCGCCAGCGCCAGGACCCAACTGTCGATCGACCCCGAGCGCGCCCTGCTGCTGGCCAGAACGGCGTTCGAGGTCAGCCCAACCCCAGAGGCCGAGGCCGTCCTCCGCCAAGCCACCCTGGACTCACGCATCCGCGCCACCCTGACCGGCCACGACGGCACGGTCTACAGCGTCGCCTTCAGCCCCGACGGCCACCGCCTCGCCAGCGCCGGCCAAGACGGCACCGTCCGCATCTGGGACCCGACCGGCGAGGCCAACCCGGTCGTCCTGACCGGCCACCAGGGCACGGTGCGAGGCGTGGCGTTCAGCCCTGACGGCCACCGCCTGGCCAGCGCCGGCCAGGACGGCACCATGCGGATCTGGGACCCGACCGGCAAGGCCAAGCCGGTCGTCCTGACGGGCCACCAGGGCATGGTGCGAGGTGTGGCGTTCAGCCCTGACGGCCACCGCCTGGCCAGCGCCGGCGAGGACCGCACAGTGCGGATCTGGGACCTCACTGGCAAGGTCGAGCCGGCGGTGTTGCTCGGTCACCAGGGTTCGGTGGGAAGCGTGGCATTCAGCCCCGACGGACAACAGATTGCAAGTGCCAGCAGCGACGATACGGTGCGAATCTGGGATCTGACGAGCAGAGACAAGCCAGTCGTCCTGGGGAACCGCAGAGGGTCAGACGTGGCCTTCAACTTTGACGGGCGACGGGTAGCTAGCACCAGCCCCGATGCGGTGCGGGTCTGGGACCTGACCAGCGAGCATAACCCGCTGGTCATGACTGGCCACCTGGGCTTGGTCCACGGAGTGGCGTTCAGCCCTGAGGGACAGCGGGTCATAAGCAGCGGCGAGGATAGCACGGTGCGGGTTTGGAATCTCAGCAGCGGGGCTGAGGAGCTGGTCCTGCACGGCCACCAGGGCACAGTGCGGGATGCGGCGTTCAGCCCTGATGGACAGTTAGTAGCCAGCGCTGGCGCCGATGGCACAGTGCGGGTCTGGAGTCTAACGAACGGGGGCGGGCCGATGGTGTTCCATGGCCACCAAAACTCCGTGAATCATGTCGCGTTCAGCCCTGACGGACAGCGGATGGCCAGCGCGAGTTCCGACCGCACGGTGCGGATCTGGGATCTGACCAGCAGAGGCGAGCCGATTGTGCTCCGAGGTCACGAGAGCCGTGTGTGGAGCGGTAACTTCAGCCCCGACGGACGGTTGGTCGCCAGCGCCGGGGAAGACGGTACGGTACGGATCTGGGACCTGACGGGCAAGGACGAGCCGATCGTACTGACTGGCCACCGAGGCACTGTGCGGGATGTGGCGTTCAGCCCTGACGGGCAGCGAGTAGCGAGCGCGGGCGACGACCGCATCGTGCGGATCTGGGACCTGGCTGGCAGGGCCGACCCGGTAGTCCTGACCGGCCACCGAGGCGGGGTGTGGGGTGTGGCGTTCAGCCCCGACGGGCAGCGGGTGGCAAGCGCTGGCGGCGACGGCACCGTGCGGATCTGGGACTTCGCTGCCAGGGCCGACCCGGTAGTCCTGACCGGCCACCGAGGCGAAGTGTGGGACGTGGCGTTCAGCCCTGACGGGCAGCAGATGGCAAGCGCCGGTGGCGACGGCACCGTGCGGATCTGGGACTTGGCTGGTAGGGCCGACCTCGTAATACTGACCGGCCATCAGGGCCTGGTCCTCGGTGTGATGTTCAGCCCCGACGGACGACTGATCGCCAGTGCCAGCTTCGACGGTACCGTGCGGGTTTGGGACTGGGCCGCCGGGGCCGAGGCGGTGGCGCTGCGTGGCTACCACGACCGGGTAAGGGATACCGCGTTCAATGCTGACGGACGACGGGTAGCTGGCGCCGGCAATGATGGGACGGTGCGGGTGTGGCGGTGTGAGGTGTGTGGGGTCCCGATCGAGGAGGTGCTCGCGCTCGCCGACACGCGGGTGACGCGGGAGTTGACGGCTGAGGAGCGGCAGACCTTCTTGCACGAGCCGGCCTGAGGGCGATCAGTGCGGGGTCAACCGGTGGGGGCGGTTGCGTGGTCTCGTCTTGACGGAGACCAGGCCGCTCGCCGACGGCGCGAGGGCTTCGGCCCAGGCAATGGCCGTCTCGGTGCTCGCCCTGGACGACCGGAGCGTCTTCCGCGCCCCGACTTTCAGATCCACACCAGAACTCGCGCGCCTCCCGCCTCGCAGCTCACGCGCGCGGGGTCCGCCTCGTGATAGAGGGAGCGGGCCGTCGCAGCGGGCCGCGGTGCGAGGGCATCGACGTGGCAGGCCAACTTCTCCTCATCCGCAGGAATCCGCACGGTCTGCCGCTCGGCTTCCCTCGCTCCGGGGGTGGCGTGGAAACCACCGGATCCGTCTGGGTGTTCAATGGGAGGCGCGGCGGCGGGCTGAAGGCGGTGGATGTGCGGATCCTTCACGTAGACCGGGCCAGGGTGAGCGACTTGGACGCGGGCGTTCACGACGTGGATGTCGTAGGTGGGGGAGAGTGGCAGTGGGTCGTCGAGGCAGGCTCCGGTGCGCAGATCGAAGCTCTGTCTGTAGATCGGGGAGGTGCCCCGCCTTACGCGTACGGACGTGACGAGCCGTCGCCGAAGCTCACGTCACCCATTTCCATAGGTCTGGATCCCAGCGGGCGGGAACGACGACCTCTGCGAGAATCGGGCCCCAGAACCGACGCAAGGCGAATTCTGCTTCGGCGAGTGTTACCCACAGGAGGTCGTGGTCAGCGGCGAAGCCCGCCCATGCCGCTTCCCATTTCTGCGGCGGATGCCCAAGTGTAGGGGGCCACGGTGTATGGCGAATGGCGAAGGTGACGCGAGCTGCCGCACTCATGGCCGGCGCATTGGGTACAGGCAGCGAGTGGGCGACAACGAGCATGACAGAGGGAACATGTCCTTCGCGCGGGAGTTGTCGCCATGCTGGTGGGCACGGGTGAACGCGTGGAGTTTCTCCCCTCTGTGCCAAGCTCGATGCACACCGTCGGGATCGATGGCGCGTCCAGACCGGCGAAGGCGAGCGGGTTGCGGAGCGACACGTGCTCGAAGGGGCGCGGGTCATCCGGGACGAGGTTCACGTCGAGCTGAAGCCGTTCGAACTCCCGGCCGCCGAGGCGTGCGGTCACGTGGTAGCGAAGCCCACCCTCCGGTGACTCGGCTTCCAGCTCCCGAGGCGCCTTGATCTCGAACTCGAAGAAGTCATTGAGGTCGACATCGACGACGACCCCGATAAGGTCGTCGAGATCGTTGCGGGTGCGCCGCCAGTTCATGTCGGCATCCTTGGTGGCTCGCGCTTCATCACCGATACGCGCGATGAGCGCGAGGCCGCCTTTCAGCGCCCAGCTGCCGGACGGAGCGGCGGCGAAACGGGCGAGAAACCGCCCATTCGCGACCTCCTTGCGGAGCCGATCGAGGGGCGCACGCGTCTGCTGGGCACGTCGTTTGAGCCGCGCCTCGAGTGCCGCCCGAAGGGCTGCGCCATCGCGGTATCCAGCCATGGGGATCAAAGCTCTGCGAGCAGACCCGCAAGGTCGGCGGCGTCGGAGGCTTTAGGGCGGCGCTCGAGCGCCCGGCTGAGCCGCCGGCGTGTTGTCAACCCATGCTCGAGTGCGTCGCGCGCAGCCGCCCGCGCCAGGCAGACATCTGAGCGGCCCGAGATGTCGAGGAGGGTGCGTTCGACAGTGGTCACCGGCACGTCGTCACGGACGGTGCGGTCATCCTCGTCGAGCGCGGCGTGGTGCACCATCACGCCGGCGCGCGCCCCCCGGAACGGCCGGGGGACGGTGACGTGGATGCGGCTCGGCATCGCGTCACCGATTCCGTGGACGACGAGGGCGGTCTCGTGGCTGACCGCCGAGTCCTGACCCGCCCAAAGCGTCACCACGATCAGATCCTCGTGTCGCTGAGCCGGGAAATGGGTGAGCCGGTAGATTCCACGGGTGGCCCGTTCGATGCGTCCAGCGTTGAGATGATGGCGCAGGAGTTGATCGCTGACACCCTCGGCTCTCGCCTGGCCGGTGGTGAAGTGGCCGGCCTGATGCTCGGCCAACCGGTACAGCAGCGCCATCGCATCGCTCATAAAACTAAGGTCTAGCTTTAGATTCGTGTGACCCAAGGGCCATCCGTAGCGACGGAGCATCACCTAACGGGGACCGCTCATGATAGAGACGCCCTGCTATCCATGGGCGCAAATCGCTGGATCTTGCTTTCCGCACGTCTCGGTGTCGTTTTGGCCCCCCACTTCATCTCCGACCCGTCGTGGGCCGCAGCGGACACCGCCAGTCAACGATCGGCGTGCACGTCAGAGCCACTTGTGCAGGATTCGCCCAAAAATGGGGGCCTAACTCTGCACCTGGCGTGCCCACAGACACGACCGTCTCCGCTCGAGCCTACGAAACGAGAAAGCTCGACTTCAAGTTGCACTCCTGTAAGCTTCGTGGCCAAGAACCCGGTCGGCGGTTGTCCCGTCACGTGAGTGGGTGCACCTACGGAACGTGAGCGCCAGTCGGTTCCCGAACAGGGATTTGGGGGCACATACGCTCCGAAATCCCTGTTCGGGGAGGTCTAGGTCTGGCACGGTGGGGCGTCGAGGACGCATCTGTCGGCGCCTCGCGCTCACGTCTCCGGGTGATCCATGCATCCAGATCTAGGGCTCCTCGGTTGCCCGGATCTGTAATCGTCGGTACCGCGGGCCGGCAGGCGGGTGTGCGGTGACAGGTGTATGCTCCTGTCACCGCACGCATCGGCTCGACGATTGGGCCTTTGCTGTGGATGCGCGGGTCCGAGGGCGACGCCCTCACTGGGTAATGGCTGTTCGTGCTGGCGGCCGGTGGGCTGGGAAGTGCGGAAGTGGGGGAGCCAAACGCCGACCAGATGTGCGGAAAGCAAGCTGGATGCCTTGGAGGGGCCCAATCTGTTGCGCGCGAGTCAAGTCTGGCGGACCGGGTTGCCCGCGTCGCGCGTCCCCTCCGGGCCGAGTCTGTGCTGGATCCGCGCAATATCCTGCGCGGATCCAGCACACAACTGTCGCCGAACCCGCGCACCTTCGCCCTCCCGTCCATGACTCGGCTGGTTAGGCGGCGAGGAGGCCGGTGGTGTACATGAAGGCCAGGCCGGCGAGGAAGCCGAGGAGGGCGAAGCCGGAGCGGAGGGGGCTGTCCTGGCCGGCGGCGCTGCGGCCGACAGCCCAGATGACCTGGGCGATGGTGCCGGCGGCGATCCCGAAGGCGATGGCTGACCAGGCGGGGGAGATGGTGAAGCCGCCGGCGACCGCGCCGGCGATGGTGGGCGCGCCAGCCAGGGCGCCGAGGGCAGCGAAATGCCAGAGCGCGGGCTGGTCAGCCTCAGAGCGGATCGGCGCGACGATGGCGAGACCCTCAGTGGTGTTGTGGATCGCAAAGCCGAGGACCAGAAACGTGCCGAGCGCGACCTCGCCAGCGGCGAGGGCGGCGCCGACGGCGAGTCCTTCCCCCAGGTTGTGGAGTCCGATGCCGGTGGCGATGAGGTAGGCCAGCGCCAGGCCGCCGAGCCCTGCCAGCTGGCCCGCCGCGTGCGAGCCGGTCGTGCGTCCCAACCGGTCGCCCAGCGCGACCAGCGCCATGGCCGCCGCGAGCGCGCTGATCGCGAACAGCAGCAGCCCGTCGAGCGCGGCGGCGGTCTCGGCGGCCAACTCAAGGCCCTCGGCGACGGTGTCGATGAGGAGGAAGGCCAGCAGCCCGAGCGTGAACGCGAGGAAGAAGCCCAGCCAGCGGTCGGACGCGCGCCGCAGCGCGGGCAGCCAGCACAGGCCGACGGCTACGGGGATGACCCCGATGTAGAGGCCGAGCAGGGCGTAGATGCCGAGCGTCCGGGCGTCGGTCTCGGGGGTCAGCGCGGCGGCCTCCACGTCATGGGTGAGCGTGACCCCTGTGGAGGTGAGCAGGCTGATCGACAGGGGCTGGCCCTCATCCCAGGGGTAGGGGATGACCACGGTCGCCGTGTCGAGCCGGCCGAGCGCGGGGTCGCTGATGGTGTGGTCCCAATAGGCGTCGTTGACGAGCACCTGGGCGATCCTGACCTCGTCGGGCCCGTCGTTGCGGAGACTCAGCTCGATCCGGTTCGGGGTCAGCACCGTCCGCTCGACGGCGACGGCCTCGAGCGGCGGCACCTCCCGCAGTGAGGCGATCGGGTTGAACGCGAGGAACAGCCCGACGAGCGCGGCCATGACGGCGACTGGCAGCAGTGCGACCAGCCCGGCCGGCGGTCGCGTCCGCCCAAGTGTGCGCAGCATGGCTAGGACACCTCGAAGAAGCTCATCCAGCCGAGTTCGACGAACTCGGTCTGGTGGGCGTGGAACATGAACCGGCCCGGCTGTTGATAGGTGAACTCGATCATGTGCCGCTCGGCTTGGCCCATGGAGATGATGTCGGTGAAGTCGTCGGGCTCCAGCTTTGTGCCGGTGCGGTAAAGATGGAAGAAGTTGGCGTGCAGGTGGATCGAGTTGAGCGGGTCGAATTCGGTGATGTTGATGACGTGCGCGCGTTGCAGCCGGCCGCGCTCGATCGCGATCGGCTCCTGCATGTAGCCGAACGCGATGGTGTTGAGCGCGTACACCTCGTTCTCGCCGTCGAAGTTCGTGTCGAACGCGTTCATGACCATGACCAGCTCGTTTGCGTCCGGCCGGGCCTGCTTCGGGTCGACGATGAACGCGCCGTACAGGCCTCGGTGGATGTGGTCGCGCAGTGGCACCGAGTGGCAGTGGTACAGGTGCGTGCCGAACGGCTCGGCGATGAAATCGTAGGTGAACGTCTCCCCTGGCCCCACCTCGCCCGCCCCTGGCACGCCGTCCATACCGGCGGGGTGGATGCCGTGGAAGTGGATGGTGTGGAGATGCGCGCTGCCGTTGGTGAACTGGATGCGGACCCGGTCGCCTTCAGTCGTCCTGATGGATGGACCGGGGACGCGGTTGTTGTAGGTCCAGGCCGGGAAGAACACACCGGGAGCGACCTCGATCTCTTTGTCCACCGCGAACAGCTCGTACTCGCGGACGGTCCTGCCCGATGTGTCCCTGGACACCGCGCCGCCGTCGAACTCGGTGAGCAGCTGGTGAGGGGTGAAGCCGTTGCGGGCGTGGTCGACGCTTCCGACGGCCCCCAGTCCCCCGTGCGCGCCGCCTGCCTGACGGCCCGTGTGATCCTCGGCGCCCGCCGCGCGGGCTTGGGGCCGGCCGCGGGCGGCGAGGGCGCCGGCGCCGCCGGTGAGCCCGGCCAGGCCCAGCCCACGCAAGAACCTCCTCCTGGCCAGCATGCTCATGCCTGTCCCCCGAGCCGCCGCACCCGCCGGGAGCAGATCGCTGATGCCGTTCGCATATCGCTTGCCCACCCTTCTGACCACCGCTTTTAGTGTAGGCTAACGATAGGCCGATGGCTAGCCGCTGTCACGGATTCGTGTCGGGTAAGGCAGTGGGATGGCCCGGGCTCAGCATGCGCGCGGCTTCGCTGTGATGGCGCCGCCCTGACGCAGAAGGCCTCCCCGCGCGCCGGCCGCCTGCCAGCCGCAAAGGGGAAGAGGGTTCCACCTTCGGGGTACTTGTACGCAGAGACGCTGGCGCGGATCGCCGCGGGGGGTTCGATCGGGCTACAGTTGAGGAACAAACGGGCTTGCCCTTCACCGGTGGGTTCGTCGTACTCTTAGGTGCGGCGCCTTCCCCCGGCGTGGGGGGCATGTCAGCGTCCGACCAGATCGGGTTTCAGCAAGCCAGGATGGGTGCGCCAACGGGCCAACGGGCCAACGGTCCAGACCGACGCCAGTGGATACGCAGCCCTCCTGTCCGATGGACGACTTCCGGGGGCTGGGGCCGTTGCCGTACAAGCTGGGTGTGGTGTTCACCGCGTGTGATCGACGGAGAAGGGTGAGGAGCGACCGTGCCGCAGATCTCTGAGGAGATGCCCCTGCACGATCACGTGCAGCTGTATCTGCGCGAGATGGCCCGAACCGCGTTGCTGACCGCCGAGGAGGAGGTCGACCTTGCGAAGCGGTATGAGGCGGGACTCGAAGCAGAGCGGGTGCTGGGAGAACGGAAGAAGGTCTCCACCGGGCGAAAGCGGCAGCTGTGCCTGGTGGACCGGGACGGCAAGCGGGCCAAGGAGCGGCTCGTCCAGGCGAACCTCCGGCTCGTCGTCTCGGTGGCCAAGCGTTACCAGGGCCAAGGGCTGCCGCTGCTCGACCTGATCCAGGAGGGCAACCTCGGCCTGCTCCGCGCTGTCGAGAAGTTCGACTACCGGCGCGGTTACAAGTTCTCCACCTATGCCACCTGGTGGATCCGCCAGGCCGTGGGCAGGGGTGTCGCGGACAAAGGCCGCACCATCCGCCTTCCTGTCCACATGATGGAGCGTGTGCGCCGCGCGCTGTCGATGCAGCGCGATCTCGCGGAGGCGCTCGGGCGTGAGCCGGTGCTGGAGGAGCTGGCCGAGGAGCTTGGCGAGGACGTCGCCACGGTCGAGGAGCTGCTCACCTACGCGCGGACGCCGACGTCGCTGGAGACGCCCGTGGGCGAGGACGGCGACGCCGAGCTGGGGGACTTCATCGAGGATCGCAACGCGGACGATCCCATGGAGGTCGCCGCGAAGGGCCTCGCCCGTCAGGAGCTGCTCGACGTGGTCGCGGGACTGCCGGAGCGCGAGCGGATCATCCTTGAGCTGCGCTTCGGCCTGCTGGACGGCGAGGCCCGGACGCTCGACGACGTCGGCCGCTACTTCGGCTTGACGCGCGAGCGCATCCGCCAGCTTGAGGCTCGCGCGCTGTCGAAGCTGCGTCACCCCTCGCGCGGTCGGGCGCTGTCCGACACCGCCGCGTAGGCCAAGAGGAACTCTCCCACGTTTTTCTGACACTCTTCGTATATTTGTTGGTCAGATATATAGATATGCGATAGGAGTGGCGGTGCGTGTGCTGCTTGTCGTCGATGCGGCATCCGCGGTGCGCGCGGTGCCCCTGCGCGATTGGCTGGATCGCGTCGATGGGATCCAGGCCGAGCTGGTGGACGTCGCGGGCTGGCCGCGGCGGGTGTCGCCGGACGAGGTCATCGTGGCGCTCGTCGACGAGCAGCCGCTGACCGCGGTGAGCGAGCAGGCGATTGCCGCGCATCTCGGACGGGGTGGCGGGCTGGTGCTGCTCGGCCCGACGCTGCACGCCTGGCGGGACAGCGCGCTGACCAGCCTTATGGGCAAACCCGGCCAGCGCCAAGCCCAGGCCGAGATCGTCGTCGAGGTCGCTGAGCATCCAGCGCTGCGGCGTCTGGAGCCCAGCCTGACGCTGACCGACCACGCCTGGCTCGACGCGGCGGTCCCTCCCGAGGCCGATCCGTGGCTGCGGACGAGTTGGCACTTCCGGGAGCAGCTGCTCGGGTGGTCGTGCGGCCGCGTTGTCGTGCTGACCTTGGGCGGCACCGCTGAGGCGTGCGCGGACGAGCGGGTGGCCAGGCTGGTGCTGCGGGCGGTCCGTCACGCGGTGGGGCGGGCTGAGACGGCGCCTGTTCGCATCGGGATGCTCGGCTGCGGCGCGATCAGCGCGGAGCACGCCGCGGCCATCGCCGCGATCGACGGGCTGGAGCTTGCCGCCGTCTGCGATCGTGACCCTGATCGGCTCGCACGGGCCGGCGCCGCCTGGCCAGGGGTGCGGCTGCTTGCGGACGTGGGAGCGCTCGCGAGCGCCGACGACCTCGACGTCGTCCTCGTCAGCGTGCCGCCCAACCGTCATGCCGAACTGTCGATCTCGATGCTGCGGGCGGGCAAGCACGTCGTCGTGGAGAAGCCGTTCGCGCTGCGGCGGGCTGAGGCTGAGGCGGTGATCGCGGCGGCCCAGGCTGTGCGGCGCAGCCTCACCGTCTACCAGAACCGCAGGTGGGATCCAGACTTCCGCGCGGTGAGGGGCTGCGTCTGCGGCGGCCGGGTCGGAGACGTGTTCCATGTGGAGACGTTCGTCGGCGCGTTCGCCCACCCGTGCCGGTACTGGCACAGTCACGAGCCGGTCTCCGGCGGCGTGATCTACGACTGGGGCAGCCACTACCTCGACTGGATCCTGCAGCTCGTCGACGCGCCGGTCACGGCCGTCAGCGGCGCCCGGCACAAGCGTGTCTGGCACGATGTCACGAACGCCGACATGGCCCGCGTCTCGATCCGGTTCGAGGACGGTCAGGAGGCCGAGTTCCTCCACTCCGATGTGGCTGCCGCGCCCAAGCCCAAGTGGTACGTCCTCGGGACGCAGGGGGCGGTCACCGCCGAGTGGCGGCAGGAGCATTCGGCAGAGCGAAGCGTGTCGGGAGAGCTGATCCACACGCCGCTGCCTCGTACCGATGCCCAGGCGGCAGTCCGTGTGCACACCCCGGACGGCATGGGAGGCGCCCACGTCGAGCTGCTCGCGCTGCCTGGACGCCTCGACGCCCCGTTCCACCGCAACCTCGCCGACCACCTCCTGACCGGCGAGCCGTTGGAGGTCACCCCTGCCCAAGCTCACCGGACCACCGCCGTCCTCGAGGCGGCGAGCGAGAGCGCCCTCCACGGTGGTGCGCTGGTGCACTTGAACGTGTAGCACGTGTCTTAGGTCCGTGTCTGAGGCCGGTCCGTGTCCGTGTCCGTGTCCGTGTCCGTGTCTGAGAACTGGTGTGTAGGGGTGCGCCTCGTCGGGTTCCGCTCGCGCAGAGCCTTTTAGGTCGCTGCACCCGAC
>JBOGEA010000114.1:0-15427 GCA_050743205.1 Egibacteraceae bacterium
GCATCGAGCCGCCGCAACCGCGCTCCGCTTCGCTTCGCCCGCTGGTCACGGCCGCGGTTTCTCTGACACGTACTAAGATGACCCCGCCGATGGTTGCTTCGTACCATGTCCGCCTGCCCTCGTTCGAGGGTCCGTTCGATCTGCTGCTGCACCTGATCGCTCGGCACAAGGTCGACATCCACGAGATCCCGTTGGCCGACATCACCGACGAGTACCTCGCGACGGTCCGGCGGATGGAGATCCTCGACCTGGAGGTGGCCACGGACTTCCTGGTCGTGGCGGCGACGCTGATAGAGCTGAAGGCCGCGCGGCTGCTGCCGGCCCAGGACGGTTCGGAGCTGGACGAGATCGCCCTGGAGGCCCGTGACCTGCTTTACGCCCGGCTGCTCGACTACCGCGTGTTCAAGGAGGCCGCGGGCATGGTCAGGCGGCGGCTCGACGCGCACGGCGGGTATGTGCCCCGGCGGGTGCGGCTTGAGGAGCCGTACCGCGCGTGCCTGCCCGACGTCGAGCTGCCCGTGGACGCGGACGGGCTCGCGGCGATCGCCGCACGCGCGCTCGCCGCGCGTCCAATTCCGAGCATCGACCTCTCTCACGTCCAGCCGGTGCGGCTGACGATCCTTCAGGCCGCGCGTATGGTCATGGACGAGTTGGGCTGGGCGGGTGGGCGGGCGTCGTTCCGCGAACTCGTGGCCGGCTGCCGTCACCGCGTCGAGGTGATCGTGCACTTCCTCGCGCTGCTCGAGCTGTTCAAGCTGGAGCGCGTCGATCTGGAGCAGACCGCCCCATTCGGTGAGTTGGTGGTGCGGCGGGTGGGCTGCGATGCGAGCCTGGCGGGCGTGGCGTTCGACCTAAGAGGGGAAGCGTGACTGATTCCGGATCCGTGCAGCTGTGGTCGCGCAAGGCGGTTGAGGCGATCCTGCTCGTCGTCGAGGAGCCGGTCGGCGCTGGCGTGATCGCGCAGGTGCTGGAGGTCCCGACCGACGAGGTCGACACGATGCTGCGCGCTCTGCGCGCGGAGTACGTCGATGACGGCCGTGGTTTCGTGCTTCGCGAGGTCGCTGGCGGCTGGCGGCTCTACACCGATCCCAGCGCTGCCCCGTACGTCGAGCGGTTCGTCGTCCACGGGCGCAGCGGGCGGCTGTCTCAGGCGGCGCTGGAGACCCTCGCGATCGTCGCGTACAAGCAGCCGGTCACCCGCGCGGCGATCTCCGAGATCCGCGGCGTGGACGCCGATGGCGCGGTTCGCACGCTGCACAGCCGTGGGCTGATCGAGGAGGTCGGCCGTGAGCCGGCGCCGGGCCAGCCGCTGCTGTACGGAACCACCGCCGCGTTTCTTGAGCAGCTCGGGCTGAACAGCGTCGAGGAGCTGCCCCCCCTGCCGTCGCTGTCGCCTGCCGGACCCCTGCCGGAGGAGCCCGCACCCGGCCAGTACAAGGCCGCGCGCCGTCAGATCGACGCGCCGGTCCGACAGGAGCCTGAGCCGTGACACCACAGGTCGATGGTCCTCCCGGTGGATCGGGGGAGTGCAAGCCGCAGCGCGTCCAGAAGGTCCTGGCGGCGGCGGGGATCGGCAGCCGCCGCGCGTGCGAGGAGCTGATCGCGGCGGGCCGAGTCGCCGTCGATGGGCAGGTCGTCCAGCTGGGAGGGAAGGCCAACGCCGAGACGCAGATCATCACCCTGGACGGCGAGCGGGTCCCGACCAACCCGAGCCTCATCCACCTGCTGCTCAACAAGCCGCAGGGCGTCGTGACGACCGTCTCGGATCCGCATGGCCGCCCGACCGTCATGGACCTGGTGCCGCCCGCGCCGCGTGTCTACCCCGTGGGACGGCTGGACCGAGACACCGAGGGCCTGCTCATCCTGACCAACGACGGCGAGCTGGCGAACCGCCTCGCGCATCCCAGCTATCGGATCGCCAAGACCTACGTCGCCCAGATCCGCGGTGTGCCCAAACGGCGGGCGCTGCGCCAGCTGGTCGAGGGGGTCGAGCTGGAGGACGGCCCCGCGAAGGCCCAGTCGGTCCGGGAGCTGGGCTCGTCGCAGGACCGGACGCTGCTTGAGGTCGTCCTGTCAGAGGGGCGCAAGCGCGAGGTCCGCCGCATGCTCGCGGCCGTAGACATCTCACTGGAGCGGTTGGCCAGGGTGAAGCTGGGGCCGTTGCCGTTGGGCGACCTCCGCCCCGGCAAGTTCCGGCCTTTGACCAGCGCCGAGGTGCGCCGGCTGTATGAGGCCGTGGCACTCGGAGGTCCCCAGCAGGTGGAGATCCGTCTGCCCGATCCGGTCGGGCAGCGGCGAGCCCGTTCCTCGTGAGCCGCCTGCCGTGATGCGAATCGCGCTGGTCGGCACGGGGTTGGTGGGTGCGTCGCTCGGTCTGGCGCTGCGCAAGCTGGATGGCGTCAGCGAGGTCGTCGGCTACGACCGCGATCCGAGCCAGCTGGAGACGGCGCTCGCGCGTGGCGCGGTGACTCAGACGGCCGCCTCGCCGTCTGAGGCGGTGGCCGGAGCCGGCATCGCCGTGCTCGCCGTGCCCGCCTCGGTCGTACCGGCCGTCGCTCGCGAGGTCGGCCCGGCGCTGCGAGCCGGCGCGATCCTCACGGACGTGGCCAGCGTGAAGGCGCGGGTCGTCGGGGCGATGCAAGCTGCGGTCCCCCCGTCGGTGCACGTGATCGGCGGGCACCCGATGGCCGGGTCGCACGAGACCGGGGCCGCGCACGCGCACGCGGAGCTGTTCGTCGGCGCCACCTACCTGCTGACCCCGACCACGCATACGGACCCGGAGGCGTACCAGCGGCTGCATGGGCTCGTCTCGCGGCTCGGCGCGCGGGTCCTGGCGGTCTCGCCCGAGCGCCACGACCTGCTCGTCGCGGTCGTCAGCCACCTGCCGCAGCTCGCCGCGACGACGCTGATGAACCTGGCCGCGTCCCGCGCGCGTGAGGAGCACGCCGAGCTGCTGCTGCTTGCGGCGGGCGGGTTCCGGGACGCGACCCGCGTGGCGGCGAGCAACCCGGACCTGTGGCTCGACATCTGCGCCGAGAACCGCGACGCGATCGTTGCGGTGCTCGACGAGTACCGCGAGCGGATCGGCGCCCTGCGGGACGTCCTTGCGGGCGGCGATGGGCAGAGCCTGCGGCGGGCGTTGACCGACGCGCGCGCCGCCCGCCGCTCACTGCCGGGCAAGGAGTCACTGACCGGCGCCCTCGTCGAGCTGTCCCTCGCGATCCCCGACCGGCCGGGCTGCATCGCGCAGGTCACCACGACGATCTCTGCGCTGGGCGTCAACATCGAGGACATCGGCATCGACCACGCCCCTGAGGGCGGGCGCGGCACGATGCGGCTCGCGATCATCGGGCCGGCGAACGCCCGTCGGGCGCGTGAGGCGCTGATCGCCTGTGGCTACGAGGTGCTGGAGCACCAGCCGTGATCCCGCGCACCGCTGTGGAGGTGCTGCCGTCGGGGCCGGTGCGGGCCATGCTGCGCGCGCCGGCCAGCAAGAGCGTCACGAACCGCCTGCTCGTGATCGCCGCGTTGGCGGAGGGCCGCAGCGTCCTGCGGCACCCGCTCGACAGCGACGACACGCAGGCGATGCGCGACGCGGTCTCCGCTCTCGGCTCAGAAGTCGAGGACACGCCGGACGGCTGGCGTGTGGTGGGGACCGGTGGACGCCTGCGCCTCGCGGAGCGGATCGACGCCCGCCTGTCCGGGACGACGCTGCGGTTCGTGACGGCGATGGCCGCGCTCGCGGGCGGGCCGGTCACCGTCACAGGCGCGCCGCCGCTGCTCCGCCGGCCCATCGGGCCGCTGGTCGCCGCGCTGCGGGTCCTGGGGGCCGACGTGGCCGACGGGGACGGCCTCCCGCCCGTCCGCCTGGGGGGCGGAGGCTTGAAGGGCGGGGAGGTCGAGGTCGACGTGTCCGGCTCAAGCCAGTTCGCGAGCGCGATTCTGCTGGTCGCGCCCTACGCGGCGCAGGGCGTGACGCTGCGGACGACCGGGTTGGCCGCTTCGGGCTATGTGCAGCTCACGGTTGAGCTCATGCGCGGCTGGGGGGTGGAGGTGACTGGACGCGAGGACGGCTCGTGGGAGGTCGCGCCGGGTCAGTGGTACGTCGCGCGTGACGAGACCGTCGAGTATGACGCGAGCGCGGCGGCGCACCTGCTCGCGCTCGCCGCCGCGACGGGGGGACAGGTGACGGTCGTGAACGCGGTTGCGGGGACGCGCCAGCCGGACGCTGGGCTGGCCGGCGTGCTGGAGCGGATGGGGTGCGTGGTGGGCCGGGCTCGTGATGCGCTGACCGTGACCGGGCCGCGGCGGTTGCGTCCGGTCGACGTCGACCTTCGGGCTATGCCTGACCAGGTCACCACAGTGGCTGCGCTCGCGGCGCTGGCCGAGGGCACCTCCCGGATACGCGGCGTCGCGGTGGCGCGCGGCCATGAGACCGACCGGCTGGCCGCGCTTGCGCGTGAGCTGCGCAGACTCGGCGTGGCGGTGAGGCAGCTGTCGGACGGTCTGGTGATCACCGGCGGCGCTGCCCATGGTCCCGCGCGGTTGGCGACGCACGACGACCACCGGCTCGCGATGGCGTTCGCGGCGATCGGCGCGCGGGTCTGTGGCGTGGTCGTGGAGGAGCCGTGGTGCGTGAAGAAGACCTACCCTGACTTCTGGCGCGATCTGGCGGATGCGGGTGTGGGTTGGAGGAAGGCGTGATCGTCGTGACGATCGACGGTCCCGGAGGGGCGGGGAAGTCGACGGTCGCGGCTGCCTTGGCCGCCCGCCTGCGTCTCCCCCATGTCGACACGGGGGCGTTCTACCGGGCGGCGACGCTTGCGGTGCTTCGGGCAGGCGTGGACCCTGATGACGCCGAGGGCTGCGTCGATGTGGCCGTGAAGGCTGGCATCGGGCGGCAGGGCGGGCGCACGTGGTTGGACGGAGACGACGTCGAGGCTGAGATCCGCGGCTCGGCCGTGACCGCCGCCGTTTCCGCGGTGTCGGCGCACCCGGGGGTGCGGCGGGCGCTGCTGGCGGCTCAGCGGGCGGGGATCAGCGAGGCCGGCGGAGTCGTCGAGGGTCGTGACGCCGGCACGGTCGTGGCGCCCGATGCCACCCTCAAGGTCTGGTTGACGGCCAGCCCGCAGGCTCGCGCCGCCCGCCGCGCCGCGCAGCTGGGCCACGCCGGCGGTGCCGCGGTCGATGTCCACGCCCGCGACCTCGCCCGCAGGGACGCCCTCGACGCCCCTCACATGCGGCCCGCCCCGGACGCGGTCACCGTCGACACGACCGACCGGATCGTCGACGACGTGGTGAGCGAGATCGCCGCTCTGGTGGGGCCGGGCGACGCGCGGTGGCCCCATGCGGGGTGTTCATGGCCCCCAGCGCCTTGAGGCGGTGTCCCCCACCTCATCCGCGGCCGTCCTGCCCTTTTCACAGCGACATTGGTACGATGAGAAGCACCGATTAGGTTATGATTGTTGTAGCGTTGTGGGGATGCCTGCTGTACCTCACGCGATTGCTGCCGCAGACCCTGGCGTGGTTCGGCCCCGCGACCTGCGTCACACGTACGCACATCCCGCAAAAGAGTTGAGGCGCCTCACCGATGCTGGAGCGCTGCTTCGGTTGGCCCACGGGTATTTCGCGGTCGTTCCGGAGCGGTACCGCGGTGGCGCTTGGCGCCCATCGATCGAGGCTGTGGGGCTGGCGCTTGCTCAGCGCGACTATGGCCGGGACGCCGCCGCAGCGATGGGTGCAAGCGCCGCCCGTCTGCTCGGGGCCATGCCACGTGCGCTCGGCTCGGCAGTGGTCGCTGTCCCGCGACAGCGCCCGGCGCTCGATACTGCCGTCGGACTCATCCGGTTCGTGACCAGGACTGTTGCCCGCCTCGACGTCCAACGCGTCGACACGGAGCTGACCAGCGGATGGGTCACCACCGCAGAGCAGACCATCCTGGATCTTGCCGACCGACCAGAACTCGGCGATCTCCCGCTCTCCGACATCGTCATCGCGATACGCCGCCTCGCCGCACGGGTCGATTGGCAGCAGATCGGCGCGCTCGCGAAGGATCAACGCAAAAGGCCCGCAGCGGTCCGAGCGGCTCAGGTCGTCGGCGTCGCCTCACCCGTCGAGGTCAGCCGGACTCCGTCGATGGCGGGCCTGAGCCCTCTGCTCGACGAGGGTCACCACGAGCGTCGGATGGCCTGACGTGCTCGATGCGCAGCAACTGCGACGATGGGTTGACCACTTCGGAACCTCGGAGGAGCAGGTTCACCGCGACCTTCTGATCTCCCATCCTCGCCCCCGACGTGACGTTCTTCGGCGGCACGGCCCTGTGCCGCACGCATCTGTTCGACTGGCGGCTGTCCGAGGACATCGATCTGCTGGTCGACGATGCGGGCGCAGACCGCGCAGGCGCTCGACGGGCAGCTCGCACGGGCGCTGCGACGCGAGTACCCCGGTATGGCGCTGCGCTGGTCACCAGACGGTCATACTCGTGTGGGAACAGTGACGGTGGACAGCCTCGTGGTGAATGTTCAGCTCGTGATCCGCGACGCCGGGTACCGCCGTTACCCCACTGCGCCCACCGCGGTGGCCCTGCGCTACGAGGACCTGCCATCGGTCGTCGAGCTTGACTGTCCCACTCGGGACGGCGCGACCGCGATGAAGCTGGCGGCGTGGGCCGACCGTGCCGCGCCTCGTGACCTGTGCGACCTGTTCGGACTCGCACGCATCGGCGCCATCACCACTGATGCCCTTGAACTCGCGGCCAGCGCTGCCTGGCCGATCCAAGCGCACCACTTCGACGACGCCCGCATGCCGAGCCAGCAGGTCTGGCGGACTGCCCTTGGCCACCAAATGCGCCAGCCGCCTGACCGCCATGTCACGTTCGCCGAGGTACGCACGACCGTCGCCCACCCGGGGAAGAGGGCAGGGCTGCCGTCGCTGCCGTACAGCTTTCCGCCGGATTCGGCGGAAACCCGCAGGTCAGCTCGGTGAGGCGGCGGTTCGGCTACAGCTTTCCGTCGGATTCGGCGGAAAGCTGCACTTTGGCAGCGGATCGGCGCGCTCGGGAGCGACGTACGGCAGGTCGTTGAACCAGAGCCGGAGCGAGCGGGGCAGCATCGCTTCTGTAAGCAAATTTCTCACAGGGGTGGTGCGGCATGCGACCGACACGCACGATCACGATCTCTCTGCCACCTGATCTTGCCGCTGACGTGGACCGGGAAGCCGACGCGGAGGGCCTCACCCGCAGTGAGCTGACGCGCGTCGCACTGCGCCAGTACCTCGATCGCAGGGATCGCTGGGAGCGCCTCTTCGCCTATGGGGAGCAGGTGGCCCAGCGACTGCAGGTGACCGAAAACGACGTGCTCGAGGCCGTCGAGCAGCACCGGGAGCGGATCCGGTAAGTGCGTGCCCTGCTCGACACCAACGTGCTGATCTCAGCGCTGCTGTTCGGAGGTCTGCCGCGCGTCATCCTCCATACCGCCACCCGCGGGGAGATCACGCTCGTGACGAGCCCCGCCCTTCTCGACGAACTGGAGGACCTCCTGATCGGGAAGTTCGGGTTTGGCCGGGCTGTGGCGCGCCTCACACGCGGTGAGGTGGAAGCGTTGGCGGATCTGGTCCAGCCAGTCGATGTTCCCGCAGTCTCCAGGGACGCTGACGACGATGAGGTTCCGGCCGCCGATGTTGTCGTCACGGGGGATCGGGACCTGCTGGCGCTCGGAACTCATCAGGGGATCAGCGTGCTCACACCTCGCGAGTTCGCGGACCTGCGACAGAGGTCTTGAAGCAGCTTTCGCATTCGTCGCGCACGGGCTACAGGCGGAAGTCGAGGTCGGCGGGCATGTCGGGGACGTCCATCTGGGCCTTCTGGAGTTTGCCGGCGTAGTCCCAGTTCATCGCCTGCCAGCGGGTGAACTGGTCGAGGACCCAGATGCCGGACTGGCGGCTGCCGTTGCCGGACCTGCCGTTGCCGCCGAAGGGGAGGTGGGCCTCGGCGCCGGACGTCGAGTTGTTCACGCTGACCATGCCGGCGCTGACCCGCTCACGGAAGCGGAACGCGTGGGCCGGCGAGGCCGTGTAGATGGCGGAGGACAGCCCGTACCCGTGCCCGTTGGCTAGCTCAACCGCCTCGTCGAACCCGTCGAATGTGGCGACCCCGACGATCGGGCCGAACGTCTCGCTGCGGTACAGCTCGTCTTTGGCGGTGACGCCGTCGACGATCGTCGGGTGGCAGTACAGGCCGGCCTCGGGGTCGCCGACGAACCCGTCGCGGGGGTTGCCCAGCGTGATTCTGCCCACGCCCTGGGACCCGTGCAGGCTGTGGTGGCTCTGGATGCAGTCCAGCCAGCTCAGGAACCGGTCGCAGAACCGTTGCGACAGCATCGGGCCGTAGAGCACGTCCCGCGTCGGGTCGCCGACCAGCGCCGCGCGGGTAGCGGCGTCGAACCGGCGCAGGAACTCGTCGTGGACGGATGCGTGGACGATGACCGTCCCCAGCGAGGTGCAGCGCTGGCCGGCGGTGCCGAAGCCGCTGAACAGCGCGCCCTCCACCGCCAGGTCGAGGTCGGCGTCGGGCATGACGACCAGGGGGTTGTTGCCGCCCAGCTCCAGGCAGGGGCTCTGCAGGTGCCGCCCGCACAGCTCGCCGATGCGGCGGCCGACCTCAGACGACCCCGTGAAGCCGACCTTGTCGACCAGGCCGGCGTCGAGCGCCTGGGACAGCCCGTCGAACGTCGCCGGCCCGTCGGCGAGCACGAGGTTGAGCAGCCCGTCGGGCAGGCCGCCGTGCAGGAGCAGCTGGGTCAGGGCCTCGGCGATCGCCGGGGTGTACTCGGCCGGCTTCCAGACCACCGCGTTGCCGCACAGCAGCGCGGGGACGAGGTACCACGCCGGCACCGCGACGGGGAAGTTGCCGGCGGTGATCACCGCGGCCACGCCGACGGGAGCCCGGAACGTGAACAGCTGCTTGTCGGGCATCTCGCTGGGAACCGTCTGCCCGTAGAGCCGCCGCCCCTCGCCCAGGAAGAACGCGCAGGTGTCGATGACCTCCTGCACCTCCCCGCGCGACTCGCGCAGGGGCTTGCCGATCTCGCGGGTGATCAGACGTGCCAGCGCGCCAGCGTTCGCCTCGACGATCCGGCCGATCTGCTGGATCGCCCGGCCCCGGACGGGCGCGGGCGTGGCGGCCCAAGAGGCCTGGGCCGCGCGGGCGGCCTGGCAGGCTTCGACGAAGGTCGCGGCGTCGCCGAGCAGCGCCTCAGCAACGGGCTCGTCGATGCAAGCGGGATTGACCGAGGTCAGGCGTCCTCCGAGAGCGTCGTCCCGCCGCCGCCCGCCGATGATCGAGCCGATCCGCCGGATCATGCGCGCAGACCTCTCAAGACCCGGTCCATCGCCTTCACGCCCAGCTCCAACTCCTCCTCGCTGATCGTCAGCGCCGGGCGCAGCCGCACGGACCGCTCGCCGCACGACAGCACCACAACCTGCTCGTCCAGGCGCAGCCGCGTCACCATCCCGTCGCGGACGGCGCCATCCGGCAGGTCGAAGGCGCACAGCAGGCCCCGGCCGCGGACGTTCGACACCAGCCCGGGGTGCGCGCTGGCGAGTCCTTCCAAGCCGTCCAGCAGCTGTTTGCCGAGCCTGGCGGACCGGCCGATCAGCTCCTCGGACTCGATCACCTCAAGGCAGCGGCGGGCGCGCACCATGTCGGTCAGGTTGCCGCCCCACGTCGAGTTCAGGCGGGACGAGACGGCGAACACGTTGCCAGCCACCTCGTCGATCCGGGTGCCAGCCATGATGCCGCAGACCTGCAGCTTCTTGCCGAACGCGACGACGTCCGGGCTCAGGCCGAGCTGCTGGTAGGCCCACGCGCTGCCGGTCGCGCCGCAGCCGGTCTGCACCTCGTCGATGACGAGCAGCGCGTCATTCTGGCGGCACAGGCCCTCCATCGCTTGGAGGAACTCCGCTCGCAGGTGGTTATCGCCGCCCTCGCCCTGGATCGGCTCGGCGATGAAACAGGCGATGTCGTGCGGGTGCGCCCGAAACGCCGCACGGGCCTGCGCCAGCGCGTGGGCCTCGGCGGCCTCGATCTCGGCGCGGTGCGCGTCCAGCGGGAACCGGACCGCGGGCACGGAGATTCGCGGCCAGTCGAACTTGGGGAAGCGGGCGGTCTTCACCGCCTCCGTGTTCGTCAGCGACAGCGTGTAGCCGCCACGGCCGTGGAACGCCCGCTCCAGGTGGAGGACCTTCGTGCCGAGGCGGCCATCGCGCCCGTGCAGCTCGTTGTGCTGCTGCTTCCAGTCGAACGCCACCTTCAGCGCGTTCTCGACCGCCAGCGTGCCGCCCTCGATGAAGAACAGGTGCCCAAGCGCCGGATCGCCGAGCACCCGCACGAACGTCTCGACGAACTCGGCCATGTGCGTCGTGTAAACGTCGGAGTTCGACGGCTTGTTCAGCGCTACCTCCGTCAGCGTGGCGCGGAACTCCTGGTCGTCGAAGAGCGCCGGATGGTTGACGCCCAGCGGCGCCGACGCGAAGAAGCTGAACAGGTCGAGGTAACGCGTGCCGTCACGGGCGTCGACGATCCACGATCCGCGGCTGCGGGCGGTGTCGAGGACGAACTCGTAGCCGTCGACGAGGAGGTGGCGGCGCAGGATGTCGTGCACGTCATTGGGCAGGACCATGGGCAAGCTCCTTTCGTCGCCCACCAGTGTCCCTGAACCGGCATGAGCGCTCCGTCGATCCTGGCTTGCCAGCCGCGACGAACCGTGCGAACGTGCCGACGAATCGTCAGCAGCGGAGGAAGAGGGAATCGACGAGCTGGACTGGGCGCTGGTGCGCCTGCTCACGGCCGAGGCCCGGCTCACGATGGCCGAGCTGGGACGGCGGGTCGGGCTGTCGCGCACCGCCACCCTCGCGCGCGTCCGGCGTCTGGAGAACCTCGGGGTCATCCGCGGCTACCACGCCGACGTGCGCCTGCCCGAGCACGCCGCCGCCCACGCGGCGCGCATCGGGATCGTCGTGCGCACCGCGGACGTGCCCGCCTACGTCCGTCGGCTCCTGACCCTTCCCGAGGTGCGCGAGGTCGAGACGCTGACCGGCGAGTACGACCTCCTCGTCCGCATCCACGCCGCTACCGCCGCCAGCCTCGACGAGATCCTCGACCGCCTCAACGCCTGGCGCGAAACCCAGCGCACCACCACCTGGGTCGTCCTGAACACCTACCCCGCCCCCGACCCCTGAGAGCGTGTCCCGAGAACTGTCGTAAGGGGTCGCGCCTCGTCAGGTTCCGCTCAGCGCTCCACCCTTTAGGTCGGAGCCTCTTTCTGGTGATCACCCACTCCAACAGCCCAAAGACCCGCCGCGGGGGCGGGACCGGGGGTTGGTGCGGGGAGGGGGAGTCTGCGGCGCGGCGCTGCACACCATACGCGGCGTCGCGCCACAGAGGGCGCTCAGTTGCCCCGGCTATGCGCAGCTCGACATAGCCGGGACAACTCCAGACCACGCCACCGACCGCACCCCGCCGGTGTGCCCTGACAGGGTGCGGAGCTGGGTGCCGGTGGTGAGGTCCCACACCCGCACTGTCCGGTCGTTGCCGCCGGTGGCGAGCTGGGTGCCGTCGGGTGACCGTCAGCTCGCTGGTGTGTCCGGAGAGGGTGTGCAGTTGGATGCCGGTGCCGGCGTCCCACACCCGCACCGTCTCGTCGCTGCTGGCGGAGGCCAGTTGGGTGCCGTCGGGGGACCACGCCACCGACCTCACCCAGCCGGTGTGCCCGGGCAGGGCATGGGCCGGGGTGCCGGTGGCAGCGTCCCACACCCGCACCGTCTTGTCGTCGCTGGCGGAGGCCAGGCGGGTGCTGTCAGGTGACCACGCCACCGACCTCACCCCGCCGGTGTGCCCGGTGATGGTGCGGACCAGCTGGGGGCTGGTCGCATCGGCGATCCACGCCACGTCCAGACGGGCACCGGGCGCGAGGCGGTCCAGGCGGGCCAGGTCCAACGTGTGGCGCAACGGCCACAGGTGCGTGGCCAGCGTGGCGACCACCGAGTCGGTCCCGGAGGCGCGGTCGAGCAGGTGGGCGGTCTGCTGCAACCGCCGCAGCAAGGCATGCAAGCGGGGTTCGGTCGGCTCCCACCGCAGGGCATCGCGCACGTCGCGCTCGGCGGCAAGCGCCCCACGGGCGATCCGCGCCGCCAGCCATGCCGGGTCGGTCACGGTCGCGATCAGCTCGTGGTGCCGCCCGGCCGCGGCTAGATGGTAGGTCAGGCGGTCCCACAGGTAAGGGTCGTCGGGGTCGAGCCGGTACCAGCCGCCCTCGGATGGCTGGTGCGTAGCCAGCAGCTGCTCATGCGCCAGCGCCGCCGCCTCCGCATGCAGCAGCAGGTAGTCGCGCTGCAGGTCATGGAACGCCACACCGCCCGCCTCCCGCCGCACCAGCCCCAGCTCGGCGAACCGGCGGAGCTGGCCGCTCAGCTCCGACTGGTCTAGCTGCCACAGCCGTCCGATCGTGATCGGCGGGACGACGGCGTCCTCGGGGAAGCAGGCCAACGCCTGGTAGCGGTCAACCTCGTCGGCGGCCAACCCGCTGGTGGCGACCTCCAACGCTTTGAACGTGTCCGCGTAGGCGTGGCCGGCGAAGACCTCGCCGGCCTCGGCCAGCCGTGCGGCGACGTCGGCCCATCCCTGATTGCCGTGGCCGATCGCGGCGCCGACCAGCGCCACCGCCAGCGCCACCCGGCCGGTCGCCTCAAGAATGCGCTCAGCCTCGACCGGCAGCTCATCAGACGTCATGCCGGTCAGGTTTGCCAGCAGCTGCCTGGCGGCGACGACGTCGAGCACGTCGAGTTCGATCGTCGCCGCGCCCAGCCGCTGCAGGAGCAGGCGGTCTCGGGTGGTCACCAGCAGCCGGCCGCGTGGGCCAACCACGGCCAGCGCCTGCACCGCGCCCAATGACCAGACGTCGTCGGCGACCAGCAGGCACTGCTTGGCGGCCAGCAGCTCGCGCAGCGCCTTGGTCCCCTGTAGCGGTGAGCGGATACCGTCGGGGTCCCCACCGGCCCACCGGGCAATCTGACGTTGAGCGCCCACGACGTCCGCCCGCTCGCCCAACGACACCCAGAACACGCCGTCCGGGAAATAGGCCAGCGTCTCAGGGTCGCGGGTCAGCTCTGCGGCCAGCACGGTCTTGCCGATCCCACCCCGGCCATGCAACCCGAACGCCGACGGCGTGCCCGTCACCCCGACCGCAGGGGTCAGCCCCGAGACCACCTGCGCTCGCAGGCCCTCCAAATCCGCCCGTGCGACAAACGCCGGGGGCCGTTTGGGCACCGCGCCGAATACCTGCCCCCGGCCCGCGGGCCAGATCCTGCCGGCCGCCGCCTGCCCCACCGCCGACGCCGTGCCGTAGAGCGCTGGTGGCGACGCTGTGCGCAGGCCGGCGAGGTGCTCGTCGCGGATTCTGCGGCACAGCCGGGCCAGCTCCCTCTTCTGGTGCGGGTGGTCAGCGAGCGCGCCGTCCCGCTGCGGGTCCTGCAACCCCTGAATCGCCGCCAGCGCAGCGACGTCCTCCCACAGGCAGTCCTCCACCAACACCCACACGAGGGGCACGTCCCTGGCCAGAAGCGTGGGGACCTCCACCTGCCAGCTGAAGCTCGACGTCAGGTACGCGGGCGTGACCAGCAGCAGCCCCAGGTCGGTCCCCTCGAGCGCGTCGCCGAGCACGCGCTCCCAGCGCTGGCCGCTGTTGATGTGGTCGTCTGCCCACAGCGTGATGCCGTAGCTGTCCAACACCGGCCCCAGCATCTGCCGGAACGCGTCGCGCCACGCCCGATCCTCATGGCTGTACGACACGAACACCCGCCGGGCCAACCCCACCATCCCCAATGCCGAAACCGACGACGCCGAGCATACCAACCCCGTACGGGCGCCCCTGCCCCGACGCCACCTGATGTGCCCCTGACATCGACGACGAGTCTTCACCGGTCCGCGACGACCGTCGAAACGCCAGCTATCAGCCGCCCAAGGAGCACTCGAGCGAGTACGACCCCACTCGGAAGGTCACGCAGAAGAAGCGGAAGAATCCTTCCTGGCCGAGAATCTGGAACCCGAGCGGCCACGGGTCGCAGAACGACACTGGCGCGTGCCACAGAGCATCACCGAGCCGCAACTCGACGGGCACGGTGAGTGCGGTCGTCTCGAAGCCTCCCAGCCCGAGCCGGGTCTCCTCAGCGTCGGCCAGGTCGAGTCCAACCGCGTCAGCGACCCACTTGCCGAAGCGGTTGTGGAGCGAGCCGCTGTCCACCAGGCTCAGGAACGCGGTCCCCGAAAGGCCGGCCAGCCGAACCGGCACGAACGGCCGTGGAGCAGCCGCCGGTTCAGAGGGATCCTCCTTGAACGCCCACTGCATGGGACTCACCAAAGGCCCAGGCTCGTGGTCTCATGGGGCTGGACCGGGACGCGGAACACGGTCGCGCCTTCGACATCGTGCCGCGCGAGCCACGCCATGACCTGCTGCGGGGTCCCGGCGCTCACCAAAACCTCGAGTCCCCGCTGCGCAACCCACTGACCACGATGAGGTCGAAGGACAGCTGCCTCCCGCCCGCCATGTGGCCATGCTGCTCTGTCCGGGACAGGTGGCGGCCAGGAATCTTCAGACCTGCGTCCCGTCGTGAATCCGAGTCGTCGCAGCGTCCGGCGAGCGTGATGCGTCGTGAGGTCAGCACGGTCAACGCCGGTGGCCAGCGCGACGACCTGTTTGGGAGGGAAGCGTCTGCCGTCGATCACCGCATAGTGATCGGTGATCGGCTCGGGCAGTGCGTCCGCCACCGCCTGTCGCATGGCATCCGCATCGATGGTGAACTGCCGTTTCGCGATCGTGACGGTCACATGCTCATCCTCACCCCGTCTTCTCTGACTCGTCTCGCTCGGAGGATACCGCATCCTGAGGTTGTCCCCGAGCCGTTGACGCAAGCAGCTGCTGCTCGGCAAGAACCCCGGCTTCGTCCTGGCGGCGTTCTCGAGCGGCATGCCGAAGGGGACAGCCGCCAGCGGACCAGTCAGCGCGGCGTCGGCCGGTTTTGTGGACGTTCAGAGCGCCGGGATGAACCGGCATGGAGAAGGAGATGAGAGAGCTCTACACCGAAGGAGTAGCGATCCACGGTGACCCCGAGTCATGCGTCGTCGTTCGCGAGGGCGGAGGCGAAGCGTTGACAGGGGCACGTGCGGGCTGGGCTACCCAGCCGCGAAATCAAGGAGTTCGGGGTGCCGACGCTGTTGAACGAAGTGGAAGGCGAGACCGCTGGCGGCGTTATACGCGAGCCGTGGGCGGGCCCCGCGCGGTCGGAGAGCCTGTGCATGTACGGAATCTTCATGCGCGACAACCGGGAGGTCCCACGATCGCCTGTCCCGCTGATCACGGGGTGGGCCGCTTGAGGG
>JBOGEA010000115.1:0-15373 GCA_050743205.1 Egibacteraceae bacterium
CGTCGGCGTCGTCTTCTACCGCACGCACTGGATGAGCGGGAACACCGCGTTCGTCGACGCCCTGTGCGACGCGATCGAGGCCGCCGGCGCGAACGCGGTGGCGGCCTTCACCTACTCGCTGCGGTCGGGGAAGGCCTTGCGGCTCCTGCACAGCGCGGACGCGGTAGTGCTCACGGTGCTGGCCATGGGCGGGAGCAACGCGGCCGACGCTGAGCAGTCCTGGTCGGTGCCCGCGCTGGAGGAGCTGGGCGTGCCGGTAGTCCAGGCGCTGTGCGCGACGTCGAGCCGGGCGGCGTGGGCGGACTCCAGCGCGGGGCTGTCGCCGTTGGACGTGGCGATGCAGGTCGCGCTGCCGGAGTTCGACGGGCGGATCGTGACGGTGCCGTGCTCGTTCAAGGAGGCCGGCGAGGACGGCACCGTCACCTACGTCCCCGACCTTGAGCGCGCGGCCCGGGTGGCCGGGATCGCCACCCGCCTCGCCCGCCTGCGCTCCACCCCGGCCGCGGGCAAGCGCGTCGCGATCATGCTGTCCAACTACCCGACCAAGCACAGCCGCGTCGGCAACGCGGTCGGCCTGGACACGCCGGCCTCGGCGGTCCGCCTGCTCGACGCGCTGGCCGAGGCCGGGTACGACACCGGCGACTGGGCTGACCGGGGCTGGGACGGCGACCAGCTCGTCCACGCACTGATCGCCGCTGGCGGGCACGACGAGGAGTTCCTCACCGCCGAGCAGCTGGCCGCGAACCCCGCCCGGGTCCCCGCCGAGCGATACGCACAGTGGTTCGCCCGCCTGCCCGCGGATCTCCAACAGCGCATGAGGGACAAATGGGGCTCGCCGCCCGGCAGCCTGTACCGCACCGGCGACGACCTCGTCCTCGCTGGCATCCAGCTCGGCAACGTGTTCCTCGGCATCCAGCCACCGCGCGGGTTCGGCGAGAACCCGATCGCGATCTACCACGACCCCGACCTCGCGCCGACGCATCACTACCTGGCCGCCTACCGCTGGCTCGACGAGGAGTGGGGCGCGGACGCCATCATCCACCTCGGCAAGCACGGGACCCTGGAGTGGCTGCCCGGCAAGGGCCTGGGCCTGTCAGCGTCGTGCGCGCCGGACGCGGTGCTCGGCGACGTGCCGCTGCTCTACCCGTTCGTCGTGAACGACCCCGGCGAGGGCACCCAGGCCAAACGCCGCGCCCACGCCGTGATCGTCGACCACCTGATCCCGCCGATGACCCGGGCCGAGACGTATGACGACCTCGCCCGCCTGGAGCAGCTGCTCGACGAGTACTACCAGGTCGCCACGCTGGACCCGACGAAGCTGCCGGCCATCCGGGGCCAGATCTGGCAGCTGCTGCGCGCCGCCGAGCTGCACCGCGACCTGGGCGTGGACGAGGCGCCGGACGATTTCGACGGCTTCCTCGTCCACGTCGACGGCTACCTGTGCGAGATCAAGGACGCGCAGATCCGGGGCGGCCTGCACATTCTGGGCCAGGCGCCGGTGGGGGAGGAGCGGATCGGGCTGGTCCTGGCGATCCTCCGGCTGCCCCAGGCCGGGCTGCCGGGGCTGCGCGAGGCGCTGGGGCTGGACGAGGCCTCGGCGGACCGGGTGACGGTGGACCGCGTGGAGGCCCAGGCGCGGGCGCTCGTCGAGGCGATGGAGGCCAAGAGCTGGGACCCGTCGATGGCCGGCTCCCTCGCCGAGCCACCCGTCGCCGACGTGCTCCGGTTCGCCGCTGCCCAGGTCGTCCCGCGCCTGGCCGGCACCGAGCGGGAGATCGCCCGGCTGCTCGACGGCCTGGCCGGCCGGTACATCCCGGCGGGGCCGTCGGGCTCGCCGACCCGCGGCCGGGTCGACGTGCTGCCGACCGGGAAGAACTTCTACTCGGTCGACCCCAAGGGGCTGCCGAGCGAGCTGTCCTGGGCCGTCGGGCAGCGCCTGGCCACCGACCTGTGCGAGCGCTACCGCCGCGAGACCGGCGAGTGGCCGTCCTCGATCGGGATCATCGTGTGGGGCACATCGGCGATGCGGACACACGGCGACGACATCTCCGAGATCCTCGCGCTGCTGGGCGTGCGGCCGGTGTGGCGGCCGGAGACGCGGCGGGTCACCGGCTTGGAGCTGATCTCGTTGGAGGAGCTGGGCCGCCCCCGGGTCGACGTGACCGTGCGGATCAGCGGCTTCTTCCGCGACGCCTTCCCGAACCTCGTGCAGCTGATCGACGACGCGGTCGCGCTGGTCGCGGGACTCCAAGAGCCGGCGGCGGGCAACCCCATCGCCGCGCACGTCCGCGCCGACCTGGCGGCCGGGGTGGACGCCCGGCGGGCGACCGCCCGGGTGTTCGGGTCAAAGCCGGGGGCGTACGGCGCGGGGCTGCTCCCACTGATCGACGCGCGGAACTGGCAGACCGACGCCGACCTCGCCGAGGTCTACGCCACCTGGGGCGGCTACGCCTACGGGCGCGGCCTTGACGGGGTCCAGGCGCGCGACGACATGAGCCGCACCTTCAGCCGCATCCGCGTCGCCGTGAAGAACACCGACACGCGCGAGCACGACCTGTTCGACAGCGACGACTACTTCCAGTACCACGGCGGCATGGTCGCGGCGGTGCGGGCGCTGACCGGCTCCTCGCCCAGGGCGTACGTCGGCGACTCGCACGATCCCGCCCGCGTGAAGACGCGGGACCTGCGCGAGGAGACCGCGCGCGTGTTCCGCTCCCGCGTCGCCAACCCCAAGTGGATCGACGCGATGCGCCGCCACGGCTACAAGGGCGCGTTCGAGCTGTCGGCCACCGTCGACTACCTGTTCGGCTACGACGCCACGGCCGGGGTCGTCGAGGACTGGATGTACGCCCAGCTCGCCGAGCGCTACGTCTTCGACACCGAGGTGCGGGCGTTCATGCAGCGGTCCAACCCGTGGGCCCTGCGGGCCGTGACCGAGCGGCTGCTCGAGGCCGCCGACCGCCGCCTGTGGGCCGAGCCCGACCCCGACACCCTCGACCGGCTCCGCGCCACCTACCTGGAGCTGGAGGGCGACCTGGAAGACCGATGACCGCCTCACAGTCCGCGCCCGGCGGCCTTCGTCAGATGTCGATGACGGGCAGGTCGGCGCCGGCGGCCTGGAGGAGGTGGGTGATGTCGTCTCGGTCGCTGGTCACCACCTGGGCGTGGCGGCCGATGCCTTCGACGACGACGGTTCCGCTGCGCAGGCTGTCCAGGAAGGCGTTCGCGGTGTCGGCGAGCAGGGCGCGGCGAGCCGCCAGGAACTGCGGGTACCGCTCGAGCGACCACAGCGCCGGGTTCGACGGGACCCACTGCGACTCGAGCGCCCCGGGGTGGCGAGCCGCGATCTCTGACAGGTATTCCTCAGGGTCGTCCCACCCGATCGCGCGGTTGGTCCCCTGCGTCTGGAAGCAGAAGTTCGCGACCGCGTTCACCTCTGACCACGCGTAGCCGCGCTCGTACAGCAGAGCCTTCGGGAAGATGTGGTGGAGCTCCAACCGGCTGCGGCGGCCGAGCAGATGCGAGGACAGCGGAACGCTGGTGCCCCAGTCACGGGCGCCGTGCGTCCTGGTGAGCAGGTAGAGCAGCGGGTAGGTGCGGGCGCCGACCGACCACGCGTCGAAGTCGTCGGGCCGGACCCGCAGCGGCCCGCGCCAGCGCTCCAACTCGCGGATCAGCCCGTTGACACCGTCCTGGCGGAAGACCTCCAGGTCGCGGTTGATCGTCGTCTCGGTGGTGCCGGAGTAGCGGCCCCAGATGAAGGACTGGACATACCAGTAGAGGAGCCGATCCTGCTCGGCGGCGCTCGGCTGGTTGCCACCGTGATCGACCACCAGCGACCGGGCCATGACCGGGAACGCAAGCCGGCCAGCGAGCACCCGGTCGTGATCGAGGCCGAGCCGTCCGGCCACGAGGTTGAGCAGGCTGTCGACCGCGTCGCAGGCCTGGTCGAGTCCCTTCTGCACGGTCGCCGGGTCAAAGGTACGGAGAGCCAAAATGGCCCCTCCCGTGACGACCGCGTTCGTCACGCGCAGGAGCCAGTCCAGGGAGAACTCGAACCCCGCCTGGCGCCACTTCTCAAGGCGCTCACGCATCACCCGGCGCCCCGACGGCACTGGACGCAGATCCGCGCGAGTTCCAGGTCGCCCTTGGACAAGTGCGTGCCACCTGAGTTCACGCGGCAGATCACCCGGTTGAAGACGTCGACGACGACGTCGACGGTCTTATCCTCGCCGGACAGGGACTGCTCAAAAGTCATAGTCGACCCCGCCTTTCAGTCGGGACAGCCGTGCCGGTCCCGCGTACGCGCGGCTGTTGCTCAGTGGGCTGCTGTGCCCCTGCGGGGCGGCGATGCCGCCAGGAAGTCCATCGGCGCGCTCCCTGCCACCGGCCGAGCGCTCCGACATCGACCGTGTGGCCACGACGGCGCGCCGTGCTCGGCGAGCCCGCGTTTGCCGCCGCCTTCTGACGGCGGGGCGCTGGATCTACTGGCCTCCACCCGACGTGGCGGCCCACGAACGCACCAGCGACCGCCTGTAGCCGTCGCGGTCAACCTTTGGTGTTCTCGGCTAAGGTTGACAACGGCCCGGGTGGACATCTGGGCGTCCGATCCTTGCTTGCGGAGCCTCTAGGCTGCGGGCTATGCCTGGCGGCGACGAGTATCTACACCCTGAGCCGTACAACCCGCTTAGCGAGGCAAACCTCGCTCGGGCTATCCGTGAGGAGCTGGAGCGCCAACCGCTGCACCCGCTTCCGCTCTCGTCGTTCTGGGGTGCTGGGCTCTACGCGCTCTATTACATCGGCGGCCTGCCTTTCTACGCGGGTGTGAACGATCCCGCTTGCGTCACACCGATCTACATAGGAAAGGCTGCGGCCGGCAGGAGTCCGTATGGGGCGTTCGTCGAAGGGGCCAGGACGAAGAAGCTCTTCAATCGTGTCCATGATCACGTGCGGTCCATCGAGGAGGCATATACCAACCTCTCGCTCACGGACTTTCGGGTGCGCTACCTCGTCACCAGTGACGTACACATCGTTCTCGGGGAGGCGGGCCTGCTGCAGGCTTACGCGCCGGTCCTTTGGAACACCGTGGTCACCGGCTTCGGGATCAACCAGCCTGGTGCGGGACGTAGGGGGCAGCGTAAGAGCCGGTGGGACACCCTCCATCCCGGGCGACCTCGGGCTGAGGGCAGGGAGCCCAACGAAAAGTCAGTCGAGGAGTTGACTGACATGGTCCGTAAAGCAATTGAAGCGCGCTCAAGGGGTGAAGGAGTTCCAGTCGATGTGGTCGCCGGATGAGCCTGACCTGGACGCGGACCCGGCCCAGGAGGATGTCTGAGGCCCCGCGCTTGGCATTAGCGGACACGCGCGAGATCCTTCGGGTTCAGCGTTGCCCCCAGTATGGTCTGTGAAATGCTTAGCGTCGACCCTCCGCCCGGCCGATCCGCTTCCGAAACGCCGACCTCGTTGGAGCTGTTCGCTGGCGGCGGCGGGCTCGCGCTGGGCCTCCATGCCGCCGGGTTCCGGCACCGAGCGCTAGTGGAGTTCGAGGCGAGGGCCTGCGCAACCCTACGCCGTAACGCTGAGCGTTGGGCGTCAGTCAGGGTCCAGGACGCGCCCTGGACGGTTGAGGAAGTGGTCGAAGCTGATGTTCGCGAATATCTACGATCACGCGCATTCCAGGACCTTGGCCGAATTGATCTGCTTGCCGGCGGGCCGCCCTGCCAACCGTTTTCCCTTGGGGGCGTCCATGCTGGCACCAACGACGATCGCAACATGTTCCCAGCCGCGCTCGATTACGTGCGTGAGCTGTGGCCGAAGATGGTCGTCTTCGAGAACGTGCCCGGTCTGACACGGCCGAGTTTCCTGCCTTACTTTGAGTACATCGAGGCGCAACTGCGCTGGCCGTCGGTGGTGCCGCGAGCGGATGAGCCTTGGCAGGAGCACGCGCGGCGACTGTCGGCTCGCACGACAGGACCGTTGGGGCGTCGCTACCGCGTTACACGGCAGATCATCAACGCGGCGGATCTCGGAGTGCCGCAGTTGCGACGACGGGTCTTTCTGCTCGCCGTACGAGCGGATGTTCGAGCCACGCCGCTGCCGCCTGTACCCCTGACGCACGGCGCTGACACGTTGCTGTATGAGCAGTGGGTCGAATCGACCTATTGGGACGAGCATGGGATCGATCAAGCGCCCCTCCCATCTCACCTGTCGTGGGAATCCCTGCTGCAGTTGAAGCTCGAGGGCTGGCCCGAGGATCGCCAGCGCTGGCGTACCGTGCGGGATGCGTTGCGCGGCCTTCCATCGCCAATCGACGGAGAGCCGCATCCTGACGTGCTCAACCACATTGGCGTCCCCGGGGCGCGCAGCTATACGGGACATACGGGGAGCATGCTGGACTGGCCAGCCAAGACCCTGAAGGCTGGCGTGCACGGAGTCTGTGGTGGCGAGGCGATGCTGCGTCACGACGATGGGTCACTGCGCTACTTCACGGTTCGGGAATCAGCCCGCGTCCAGACCTTCCCGGACCATTACGAGTTCGTCGGTGCGCGCTCACACGCCATGAGGCACATCGGCAACGCGGTCGCCGTCGAAGTGGGCCGGGCGGTCGGCGAACACCTCCGCCGTCAGGTCAACCTGTAGGCGCTATGCCGGAAGCGACTCGTCGGGACCCCGCCGTCACCTCGCGCATGATGGCCGCTGTCCGCAACAAGGACAGCAAGGCGGAACTCGCTCTGCGCCGGGCGCTGCACGCGCGAGGAGTGCGCTACCGGCTGCATGCCAAAGACGTGATCGGGCGCCCGGATCTGGTGATCCGCAAGTACCGCTTGGCCATCTTTGTTGACGGCGACTTCTGGCATGGCAACGCGTGGCGGCTCCGAGGCCTCCGGCGGCTCGAAGACCTCTTCCCCACCAACACCGAGTTCTGGGCGGCCAAGATCCGCCGCAACATGGCTCGCGACGCCGAGGTCACCGAGGTGCTCCAGAACGACGGCTGGACCGTCGTGCGGGTTTGGGAAAGCGACGTGCGGACGGACCTCGAGCAGACCGTCGGAGATGTGTTAGACGTGATCCAGGCGGCCCGCCGACAGGCTCCCAAGGGCTCCGAAGCCACCACACAATGACCGATTCATGAGTTCATCGGCCGTGCGATGATCGCCGCATCCTTTTGGGCGCTGTCTATCGTCGTGAACGTGAGGAGCCGCCGGTCCCTGGAGGCGGTTCCCCTCGGCGCGTAAAGACAGAACGCCATGACCCGAGCCGGTCTGGACCGCGTCCTTGCCGTGCTCGGCGATGAACCCTTCGATCAGCGCCGGGGGGAACAGATCTTCGGCCTCCCACGGGAAGTCCTTGTCCTTGAACACGTCGGCGTAGCTGAAGAGCTTCTGGCCGTGAAACTCGAACTTGTCGGCCAGGGTCCTGCGCATGGCCCTGCCGGGCTGGTCATGATCGAGCAGCGCCGCGACCGGCTTGTTCGTGGCGGCGCGAGTGATGACGGCCTGGGCGACCATCTTTGTGGTGCCGCCCGTCGGCAGGATCCACAGGTCGGCGATCAGCTCAGGCCTGCTGGCGCGCTCGGCGGCCAGCTCCAGGCAGTGCTTGTCACCGAGGCCCTCGACGAGCAGGACCGCCTGCGCGTGGTCGGGAACAGCCAGTGCGCGCTCGAGCAGGCCTGCATATGCCTGGTCGCGGAACAGCCCGCCGAGCAGGCTCGCGTGGGGAGCGTCGCCCGCCGCCTGACCCTCAAGGCGCGTTCGCCCGTCGCGATCCTTGTCCAGCGCGAACACGGCAGCGCACGAGCCGCGCGGGACGAGGAAGGGGGAGTGCGTCGTGACGAGCAGGGTGACGTCGGGGCGGGAGGCGATCTGCTCCAGATGCTCGCGCATGTCCTCTTGGGCGGCGGGGTGGAGGAACGCCTCCCGGCAAGGGCCTGGGCCTGTCAGCGTCGTGCGCGCCGGACGCGGTGCTCGGCGACGTGCCGCTGCTCTACCCGTTCGTCGTGAACGACCCCGGCGAGGGCACCCAGGCCAAACGCCGCGCCCACGCCGTGATCGTCGACCACCTGATCCCGCCGATGACCCGGGCCGAGACGTATGACGACCTCGCCCGCCTGGAGCAGCTGCTCGACGAGTACTACCAGGTCGCCACGCTGGACCCGACGAAGCTGCCGGCCATCCGGGGCCAGATCTGGCAGCTGCTGCGCGCCGCCGAGCTGCACCGCGACCTGGGCGTGGACGAGGCGCCGGACGATTTCGACGGCTTCCTCGTCCACGTCGACGGCTACCTGTGCGAGATCAAGGACGCGCAGATCCGGGGCGGCCTGCACATTCTGGGCCAGGCGCCGGTGGGGGAGGAGCGGATCGGGCTGGTCCTGGCGATCCTCCGGCTGCCCCAGGCCGGGCTGCCGGGGCTGCGCGAGGCGCTGGGGCTGGACGAGGCCTCGGCGGACCGGGTGACGGTGGACCGCGTGGAGGCCCAGGCGCGGGCGCTCGTCGAGGCGATGGAGGCCAAGAGCTGGGACCCGTCGATGGCCGGCTCCCTCGCCGAGCCACCCGTCGCCGACGTGCTCCGGTTCGCCGCTGCCCAGGTCGTCCCGCGCCTGGCCGGCACCGAGCGGGAGATCGCCCGGCTGCTCGACGGCCTGGCCGGCCGGTACATCCCGGCGGGGCCGTCGGGCTCGCCGACCCGCGGCCGGGTCGACGTGCTGCCGACCGGGAAGAACTTCTACTCGGTCGACCCCAAGGGGCTGCCGAGCGAGCTGTCCTGGGCCGTCGGGCAGCGCCTGGCCACCGACCTGTGCGAGCGCTACCGCCGCGAGACCGGCGAGTGGCCGTCCTCGATCGGGATCATCGTGTGGGGCACATCGGCGATGCGGACACACGGCGACGACATCTCCGAGATCCTCGCGCTGCTGGGCGTGCGGCCGGTGTGGCGGCCGGAGACGCGGCGGGTCACCGGCTTGGAGCTGATCTCGTTGGAGGAGCTGGGCCGCCCCCGGGTCGACGTGACCGTGCGGATCAGCGGCTTCTTCCGCGACGCCTTCCCGAACCTCGTGCAGCTGATCGACGACGCGGTCGCGCTGGTCGCGGGACTCCAAGAGCCGGCGGCGGGCAACCCCATCGCCGCGCACGTCCGCGCCGACCTGGCGGCCGGGGTGGACGCCCGGCGGGCGACCGCCCGGGTGTTCGGGTCAAAGCCGGGGGCGTACGGCGCGGGGCTGCTCCCACTGATCGACGCGCGGAACTGGCAGACCGACGCCGACCTCGCCGAGGTCTACGCCACCTGGGGCGGCTACGCCTACGGGCGCGGCCTTGACGGGGTCCAGGCGCGCGACGACATGAGCCGCACCTTCAGCCGCATCCGCGTCGCCGTGAAGAACACCGACACGCGCGAGCACGACCTGTTCGACAGCGACGACTACTTCCAGTACCACGGCGGCATGGTCGCGGCGGTGCGGGCGCTGACCGGCTCCTCGCCCAGGGCGTACGTCGGCGACTCGCACGATCCCGCCCGCGTGAAGACGCGGGACCTGCGCGAGGAGACCGCGCGCGTGTTCCGCTCCCGCGTCGCCAACCCCAAGTGGATCGACGCGATGCGCCGCCACGGCTACAAGGGCGCGTTCGAGCTGTCGGCCACCGTCGACTACCTGTTCGGCTACGACGCCACGGCCGGGGTCGTCGAGGACTGGATGTACGCCCAGCTCGCCGAGCGCTACGTCTTCGACACCGAGGTGCGGGCGTTCATGCAGCGGTCCAACCCGTGGGCCCTGCGGGCCGTGACCGAGCGGCTGCTCGAGGCCGCCGACCGCCGCCTGTGGGCCGAGCCCGACCCCGACACCCTCGACCGGCTCCGCGCCACCTACCTGGAGCTGGAGGGCGACCTGGAAGACCGATGACCGCCTCACAGTCCGCGCCCGGCGGCCTTCGTCAGATGTCGATGACGGGCAGGTCGGCGCCGGCGGCCTGGAGGAGGTGGGTGATGTCGTCTCGGTCGCTGGTCACCACCTGGGCGTGGCGGCCGATGCCTTCGACGACGACGGTTCCGCTGCGCAGGCTGTCCAGGAAGGCGTTCGCGGTGTCGGCGAGCAGGGCGCGGCGAGCCGCCAGGAACTGCGGGTACCGCTCGAGCGACCACAGCGCCGGGTTCGACGGGACCCACTGCGACTCGAGCGCCCCGGGGTGGCGAGCCGCGATCTCTGACAGGTATTCCTCAGGGTCGTCCCACCCGATCGCGCGGTTGGTCCCCTGCGTCTGGAAGCAGAAGTTCGCGACCGCGTTCACCTCTGACCACGCGTAGCCGCGCTCGTACAGCAGAGCCTTCGGGAAGATGTGGTGGAGCTCCAACCGGCTGCGGCGGCCGAGCAGATGCGAGGACAGCGGAACGCTGGTGCCCCAGTCACGGGCGCCGTGCGTCCTGGTGAGCAGGTAGAGCAGCGGGTAGGTGCGGGCGCCGACCGACCACGCGTCGAAGTCGTCGGGCCGGACCCGCAGCGGCCCGCGCCAGCGCTCCAACTCGCGGATCAGCCCGTTGACACCGTCCTGGCGGAAGACCTCCAGGTCGCGGTTGATCGTCGTCTCGGTGGTGCCGGAGTAGCGGCCCCAGATGAAGGACTGGACATACCAGTAGAGGAGCCGATCCTGCTCGGCGGCGCTCGGCTGGTTGCCACCGTGATCGACCACCAGCGACCGGGCCATGACCGGGAACGCAAGCCGGCCAGCGAGCACCCGGTCGTGATCGAGGCCGAGCCGTCCGGCCACGAGGTTGAGCAGGCTGTCGACCGCGTCGCAGGCCTGGTCGAGTCCCTTCTGCACGGTCGCCGGGTCAAAGGTACGGAGAGCCAAAATGGCCCCTCCCGTGACGACCGCGTTCGTCACGCGCAGGAGCCAGTCCAGGGAGAACTCGAACCCCGCCTGGCGCCACTTCTCAAGGCGCTCACGCATCACCCGGCGCCCCGACGGCACTGGACGCAGATCCGCGCGAGTTCCAGGTCGCCCTTGGACAAGTGCGTGCCACCTGAGTTCACGCGGCAGATCACCCGGTTGAAGACGTCGACGACGACGTCGACGGTCTTATCCTCGCCGGACAGGGACTGCTCAAAAGTCATAGTCGACCCCGCCTTTCAGTCGGGACAGCCGTGCCGGTCCCGCGTACGCGCGGCTGTTGCTCAGTGGGCTGCTGTGCCCCTGCGGGGCGGCGATGCCGCCAGGAAGTCCATCGGCGCGCTCCCTGCCACCGGCCGAGCGCTCCGACATCGACCGTGTGGCCACGACGGCGCGCCGTGCTCGGCGAGCCCGCGTTTGCCGCCGCCTTCTGACGGCGGGGCGCTGGATCTACTGGCCTCCACCCGACGTGGCGGCCCACGAACGCACCAGCGACCGCCTGTAGCCGTCGCGGTCAACCTTTGGTGTTCTCGGCTAAGGTTGACAACGGCCCGGGTGGACATCTGGGCGTCCGATCCTTGCTTGCGGAGCCTCTAGGCTGCGGGCTATGCCTGGCGGCGACGAGTATCTACACCCTGAGCCGTACAACCCGCTTAGCGAGGCAAACCTCGCTCGGGCTATCCGTGAGGAGCTGGAGCGCCAACCGCTGCACCCGCTTCCGCTCTCGTCGTTCTGGGGTGCTGGGCTCTACGCGCTCTATTACATCGGCGGCCTGCCTTTCTACGCGGGTGTGAACGATCCCGCTTGCGTCACACCGATCTACATAGGAAAGGCTGCGGCCGGCAGGAGTCCGTATGGGGCGTTCGTCGAAGGGGCCAGGACGAAGAAGCTCTTCAATCGTGTCCATGATCACGTGCGGTCCATCGAGGAGGCATATACCAACCTCTCGCTCACGGACTTTCGGGTGCGCTACCTCGTCACCAGTGACGTACACATCGTTCTCGGGGAGGCGGGCCTGCTGCAGGCTTACGCGCCGGTCCTTTGGAACACCGTGGTCACCGGCTTCGGGATCAACCAGCCTGGTGCGGGACGTAGGGGGCAGCGTAAGAGCCGGTGGGACACCCTCCATCCCGGGCGACCTCGGGCTGAGGGCAGGGAGCCCAACGAAAAGTCAGTCGAGGAGTTGACTGACATGGTCCGTAAAGCAATTGAAGCGCGCTCAAGGGGTGAAGGAGTTCCAGTCGATGTGGTCGCCGGATGAGCCTGACCTGGACGCGGACCCGGCCCAGGAGGATGTCTGAGGCCCCGCGCTTGGCATTAGCGGACACGCGCGAGATCCTTCGGGTTCAGCGTTGCCCCCAGTATGGTCTGTGAAATGCTTAGCGTCGACCCTCCGCCCGGCCGATCCGCTTCCGAAACGCCGACCTCGTTGGAGCTGTTCGCTGGCGGCGGCGGGCTCGCGCTGGGCCTCCATGCCGCCGGGTTCCGGCACCGAGCGCTAGTGGAGTTCGAGGCGAGGGCCTGCGCAACCCTACGCCGTAACGCTGAGCGTTGGGCGTCAGTCAGGGTCCAGGACGCGCCCTGGACGGTTGAGGAAGTGGTCGAAGCTGATGTTCGCGAATATCTACGATCACGCGCATTCCAGGACCTTGGCCGAATTGATCTGCTTGCCGGCGGGCCGCCCTGCCAACCGTTTTCCCTTGGGGGCGTCCATGCTGGCACCAACGACGATCGCAACATGTTCCCAGCCGCGCTCGATTACGTGCGTGAGCTGTGGCCGAAGATGGTCGTCTTCGAGAACGTGCCCGGTCTGACACGGCCGAGTTTCCTGCCTTACTTTGAGTACATCGAGGCGCAACTGCGCTGGCCGTCGGTGGTGCCGCGAGCGGATGAGCCTTGGCAGGAGCACGCGCGGCGACTGTCGGCTCGCACGACAGGACCGTTGGGGCGTCGCTACCGCGTTACACGGCAGATCATCAACGCGGCGGATCTCGGAGTGCCGCAGTTGCGACGACGGGTCTTTCTGCTCGCCGTACGAGCGGATGTTCGAGCCACGCCGCTGCCGCCTGTACCCCTGACGCACGGCGCTGACACGTTGCTGTATGAGCAGTGGGTCGAATCGACCTATTGGGACGAGCATGGGATCGATCAAGCGCCCCTCCCATCTCACCTGTCGTGGGAATCCCTGCTGCAGTTGAAGCTCGAGGGCTGGCCCGAGGATCGCCAGCGCTGGCGTACCGTGCGGGATGCGTTGCGCGGCCTTCCATCGCCAATCGACGGAGAGCCGCATCCTGACGTGCTCAACCACATTGGCGTCCCCGGGGCGCGCAGCTATACGGGACATACGGGGAGCATGCTGGACTGGCCAGCCAAGACCCTGAAGGCTGGCGTGCACGGAGTCTGTGGTGGCGAGGCGATGCTGCGTCACGACGATGGGTCACTGCGCTACTTCACGGTTCGGGAATCAGCCCGCGTCCAGACCTTCCCGGACCATTACGAGTTCGTCGGTGCGCGCTCACACGCCATGAGGCACATCGGCAACGCGGTCGCCGTCGAAGTGGGCCGGGCGGTCGGCGAACACCTCCGCCGTCAGGTCAACCTGTAGGCGCTATGCCGGAAGCGACTCGTCGGGACCCCGCCGTCACCTCGCGCATGATGGCCGCTGTCCGCAACAAGGACAGCAAGGCGGAACTCGCTCTGCGCCGGGCGCTGCACGCGCGAGGAGTGCGCTACCGGCTGCATGCCAAAGACGTGATCGGGCGCCCGGATCTGGTGATCCGCAAGTACCGCTTGGCCATCTTTGTTGACGGCGACTTCTGGCATGGCAACGCGTGGCGGCTCCGAGGCCTCCGGCGGCTCGAAGACCTCTTCCCCACCAACACCGAGTTCTGGGCGGCCAAGATCCGCCGCAACATGGCTCGCGACGCCGAGGTCACCGAGGTGCTCCAGAACGACGGCTGGACCGTCGTGCGGGTTTGGGAAAGCGACGTGCGGACGGACCTCGAGCAGACCGTCGGAGATGTGTTAGACGTGATCCAGGCGGCCCGCCGACAGGCTCCCAAGGGCTCCGAAGCCACCACACAATGACCGATTCATGAGTTCATCGGCCGTGCGATGATCGCCGCATCCTTTTGGGCGCTGTCTATCGTCGTGAACGTGAGGAGCCGCCGGTCCCTGGAGGCGGTTCCCCTCGGCGCGTAAAGACAGAACGCCATGACCCGAGCCGGTCTGGACCGCGTCCTTGCCGTGCTCGGCGATGAACCCTTCGATCAGCGCCGGGGGGAACAGATCTTCGGCCTCCCACGGGAAGTCCTTGTCCTTGAACACGTCGGCGTAGCTGAAGAGCTTCTGGCCGTGAAACTCGAACTTGTCGGCCAGGGTCCTGCGCATGGCCCTGCCGGGCTGGTCATGATCGAGCAGCGCCGCGACCGGCTTGTTCGTGGCGGCGCGAGTGATGACGGCCTGGGCGACCATCTTTGTGGTGCCGCCCGTCGGCAGGATCCACAGGTCGGCGATCAGCTCAGGCCTGCTGGCGCGCTCGGCGGCCAGCTCCAGGCAGTGCTTGTCACCGAGGCCCTCGACGAGCAGGACCGCCTGCGCGTGGTCGGGAACAGCCAGTGCGCGCTCGAGCAGGCCTGCATATGCCTGGTCGCGGAACAGCCCGCCGAGCAGGCTCGCGTGGGGAGCGTCGCCCGCCGCCTGACCCTCAAGGCGCGTTCGCCCGTCGCGATCCTTGTCCAGCGCGAACACGGCAGCGCACGAGCCGCGCGGGACGATGAAGGGGGAGTACGTCGTGACGAGCAGGGTGACGTCGGGGAGGGAGGCGATCTGCTCCAGATGCTCGCGCATGTCCTCTTGGGCGGCGGGGTGGAGGAACGCCTCCGGCTCCTCGATCGCGAACACCATGCCGCGCTGGCTGCTCGACGACAGGTAGCGCAGCATCGCGACCAGCACGCCGCCGCGGACGCCGGTGCCCTTGGCGGCCAGCGGCGTGTCGACCGCGTCGGCGACGGTGACCGCGACGTTCGACAGGGTGGCGTCGATCGCGGACACCTCGGGCGTCAGCGTGATCCCACTGATCTCGGGGAACAGCCCCGCGAGGACCTCGCCGATGTCATGGCGCAGCGGGCCGAGCAGCTCGTGCTGCAGGCGGGTGACGTACTGGGCGCGGAACTCCTCGGCCTGCGCGAAGCGGTCCTCCAGCTGCTCGCGGATCACCGTGTGCAGGATCTGGCGGAAGTTCCCCTCCAGCACGCTGCGCAGACTCTCGCCGCTGGAGATCATGACGAAGCGGACCGTCTGGCGCAGCTGGGCGAGGACGTCGGAAGGATCGCCGGGCTGCTCCGGCGCCCCGCCGCGGCCCAGCAGCGTCTCACGGCGCTGGGCGTGCCCGTCCGCGTCCGGGGGGAACGCGACCTCCAGGCGAATCAGCCCCTCGTCGGCCGGCGTGACCTCGGCGGAGGGGTCCACTCGGCGCTGCTCCGGCATGCCGGAGC
>JBOGEA010000116.1:0-15362 GCA_050743205.1 Egibacteraceae bacterium
GCGGGCCGTGGGTGCCCTTTGGGTCAGCCGCACTGCAGGTTTCCTCCGTATACGGAGGAAACCTGCAGGTCAGGCGTGCGTTGTTGGGCTTGAGGCGCAGCTTTCCTTCATATTCGGAGGAAACCTGCATCTTTGGCTCGAGCACCCCGACTGGCGGGCCCGTGAGATTTTGCAACAGCCTCCCCGCGACGGAAACTGCATCCGACGCAGGTCAGTGCGCCGATTTCAACGACGGCCCGGGGCAGTCGGGATACCGCGGACGGTGCGGGTGATCCGGGGCTGTCATGACGGAGTTGAGGACGGGGATGGCGCGATCACGAGTCAAGACAAGGAAGGGGCGGCGTCCCATATCCGCCAGCTCGGCCCACCACACATCGCCACGACGGACGGTCACCACGGTTCCTCGGCGATCGCCTGTCTAAGTGGCCCCTTCCGGAAATCCTTTGACATTCGGACGGCCATCCACGCCCGGCGCTCGCGGCGTTGCGCCTCGCTTACAGATGACCTCCGGATATGGGATGCTTTTCAGGATCGGCGCGCCTTGCGAGCGGGGCGCAGTGCCGCCCTCGATGCGCAACGGATTTCCGTCAGGGACCACTGATGTGGAACGGTCTGTCAAGTGTCGCTGGAGATCGGGTGGCAGGGCGTCAGGGTTAGGCCCCGGTGTCACGTTGAGGACCGTGGTGGGGTGAGTCGAGCGGGTGTGGCTTTGGCTCTTCCCGTACCAACCGGCTGATCATGGCGGACAGGGAAGAATCTCAGGCGGGTTGTTAGGTGGGTGGGATGGGCGCGGCTCCTTGGGTGTGCACGAGGCGCTGGCGCGGCGTGGGTCGGCTCGACGAACCGCCAATACTGAGGTACGCGGATTGGTTACCAGCAAGTCGGCATTCGCAGGACGTTGCCCCATACTAAGAACGCTCGTCCGGCACAAGCCGGGACGCATAGTGGTCTCGGGGATCTGTGCCTGCCGCGGCGGTGCGCCAGCACCTCGTGCAAGCTTGTGCGATGAGCCGCCGTCAAGCCGGGTCGCCACGACAACTCACCGCCGGACAAGAGTTTGGTCAGACCTCGGCGGTCATCTCGGCCCACACGAAGCCGGCCAGCTCACGCGCGACGGCCGCGGCGATCACCGACGGCTGTTTGTGGCGTCGCGTCAGCGTGGCGAAGCGGCGGTGCAGCCGCGGCTGCGCGGCCCACGCCCGGGCGACGGTTTCGGGGCTGGCGTGGGCTTGGCGGCGTGTCAGCGTCACTCCGGCGGATGGCCGGTGCTGACAGGCCCACGCGGACTCGACCAGCTGGGTACGGACATGGACGTTGCCGGTCTTGGTCAACCCACCCCGGTAGGTCGACCCGCCCGAGGAATACTCGCAAGGCACCAGCCCGACGAAGCCCATGAGCACCCCGGCGGTGGGGAAGCGCCGCCAGTCGCACACCTCACACGCCAACGTCAACCCACCCAACGCGGTCACGCCCCGGTAGGCGGCCAGCCGGTGCACGCACTCGGCGAACGGTGCCCGGTCATACCAGCCGGCCAAATCGGCGGTGATCGCCTCCACCGCGGCGTCGCGGGCGCACAGCACCGCCCGATAGTGCGCAAACGTCGCGGACAGCGCGGGCTCGTCGAACGCCTGGGCGGCCAGCCAGCGGGCGTGGCCGTGCGTCCACGCCGTGCCGGCACGGCAGACACGCCCGTGGCGCAGCAAAAAGCCGCCCAGCCGCTGGCGGGCGCGGCGGCGGTCCGCGACCAGATCGCAGCGGGCACGGCACAGATCCCGGACCGCCTCCTCCGTTACGCTGGGAATGCGGATGGCGACCAGCTCCCCGGCGCGGCCCAGGCGGGCCAGCCGCCTACAGTCGCGTTTGTCGGTCTTGACCCGGTCACCCGGCGCCTTGGGGATCAACGACGGCGCGGCCACCAAGGTCCACACCCCCATCGACAGCAGCAGGCGGGCCAGCTCGTAGCCGGTCGGGCCGGCCTCGTAACACACCCGCAGCCGCCCGCGATCCGGGAAACGGGCGATCAGGCGGCGCACCGAAGCCTCGTCGTGGAAGATCTTGTCGACCACGGCGACCTCGGCGCCGGGCTCGAGGGTCCCTACCGAGATCGTGTCCTTGCGCACGTCCAGTCCCAACCAGACCGCGTCGGGGTGAGAGATACTGGGCATGGCCGGCTCCTTTTCGTATGTGGCTCCGTCCGCGTCCTCCGCGGGCGGATGACCCACGAATACCGCGAACCGGAGCTGGCCGTTCCATGCTGACTAAGCGACGCGAGCGCGGCGGCGTCTTCTTCAAGAGTGGGCGGGATGCGCGTGTAGCCGTCGATGATGGCGGCATCGACTCGTCGTCGACGATCAGCTTCAGAGAGCGCTTCTATGCCTGCCCGCACGGCGCCGGCACGGCGGTCGTAGATACCACGTTTGACCAAATCGTCCAGGGTCTCGAGAAGCCGCACCGGAAGCCGCACCGCAATCTGCCCTGTCGTCATGGCCAATAGCATGCCAGATCGGTACGCGGGAACTCCGGCGCGGTCGTGGCGCTCGGCCGTGAGCGCGGCGAGGTCGCGGAAGCCGAAGACGGGCTTGCGGCAACTGGTCACGCGGAAGTGAGGGCTCGGCAGGCCGACACGTGGATGTCGGCGTTGAAGGCGGCCAGCGCCTCAGCGACCTCGGCGGTGGCGGTGCGCAGGGTCAATCGCTCGGGAGGCGGGGGGAGGCACAAAAGGCATCGTATCGTGGGGAGGCGTTCGGCCCTCATACACGGTGGCCGTGGTCAGTTTCTCGCAAGGAGAGCGGCGGATGGACTTCCGGGACAGCCCAGCCGAGGCCGAGTTCCGCGCGCACGTGCGGGAGTGGCTGCGCGCGCATCTGCCGAAAGGTTGGCCAGAGGGGCGCGCGGCAGCGCTGACCTTGGACGAGGCGGTTGAGGTCCGGCGCTGGTGGCAGCGCGAGCTGTATGACGGCGGCTGGTTGGGCCTGACGTGGCCGAAGCAGTACGGCGGGCAGGGAGGGACCCTCCTCCAGCAGGTGATCTTCGACCAGGAGGCCGTGAGGGCTCAGGCGCCGGACCCGGCCAACGTCATCGGGCTGTACATGGCCGGGCCGACGATCATGGCGTGGGGGACGGACGAGCAGAAGACCCGCTACCTTCAGCCGCTGCTGCGCGGTGACGAGATCTGGTGCCAGGGGTTCAGCGAGCCGGGCTCGGGCAGCGATCTCGGGTCTGTGCGCACCCGGGCGGTCCGCGAGGGCGACACCTACATCGTCAACGGGCAGAAGGTGTGGACCAGCTACGGGCACCTCGCCGATTTCTGCATCCTCGTCACCCGCACGGACGCTGGCGCGGAGAAGCACGCCGGGCTCACCTACCTGATCGCGGGAATGCGGGAGCCGGGTGTGACGGTCCGCCCGCTCGTCCAGATCACCGGCGACCCCGAGTTCAGCGAGCTGTTCTTCGACGACGCCCGGGTGCCTGTCGAGAACCGCCTCGGCGGTGAGGGGGATGGCTGGAAGGTTGCGATGACCACGCTCATGCACGAGCGCGGCACGATGGGCGCCGCCTTGCAGGCCGGGGCGCGGATCACCCTCGATCGGCTGGTCGAGCTGGTCCACGGGCTCGACTGTGCCGACGACCCGGCCGTGCGTGAGCGTCTCGCCGGATTCCAGCTCGACGTCGAGGCGCTGCGGATCACCAACCTGCGCAGCCTGTCCAAGCTCCGGAAGGGCACGCCGGGGCCGGAGGGGTCGATGGCGAAGCTGCTGTGGGAGCGCGTTCAGCAGGGCATGGGTGAGTTCGCGATGGAGCTGCTCGGCACCGCGGGTCTGGTGATGGAGGGGCCCGAGACGACGGGCGAGGGCTTCTGGCAGCACATCTACCTGCGCGGCCGGGGCCACACCATCGAGGCCGGCACGACCGAGATCCTCAAGAACATCATCGCCGAGCGCGTGCTCGGCCTGCCCAAGGGCCGATAGGAAAGGGCCGCTGACCGATGGACGTCACCTTCACCGAGGAGCAGGAGGCGCTGCGCGCCGCCGTCGCGGACCTGCTCGGCGACCACTGCACCAGCGAGCGGGTCCGCAAGGTGATGGACTCTGACACCGGCGCCGACCTGGAGCTCTACCGCCGCCTCGTCGAGGTCGGCGTCACCGACCTGCCCGGGCTCGTCGAGCTGGGCGCGGTCCTGGAGGAGTGCGGCCGGGCGATCGCGCCGGTGCCCCTGGTGAGCGTCGCCGGCATCGCGCTGCCCGCGCTGGAGGCGGCCGGTCTCGACGATCTGGTCGAAGCGGCGCGGTCCGGCGACGCGATCCCGGTGCTGGCGATGGAGGGCGAGGCCACGCTGCGGGGCGGGGCGGTCAGCGGGGTGCTGCATCGGGTTCCTGAGGCGCATGTCGCATCGGTGATCGCGCTGCTGGCCTCGGACGACCACGGGCCGCGGCTGGCCGTGGTCGACGCCGCCGACGCGGCCGTCGAGGCGCAGCCGACGATGGACATGACCCGCCGGCTGTGCAGGGTTCGGCTGGAGGGCACGCCCGTGCTCGCCCAGGGCCCGGCCGGGCAGGGGCGCGAGGCGATCGAGGCGGCCCAGCTGCACGGCGTGACCGCGCTGGCCTACGAGCTGGTCGGCGTCGCCCAGGCCTGCCTGGACATGGCCGTCACGCACGCGAAGACGCGTGAGCAGTTCGGCAGGCAGATCGGCGCTTATCAGGCGATCAGCCACCGCTGCGCCGACATGTTCGTCGCGCTGGAGTCGGCCCGCAGCCACGCCTACTACGCGGGCTGGGCGGTGCAGGAGGGCACGCCCGACGCCCCGCTGGCCGCCAGCCAGGCCAAAGCGGCGGCCGGCGACGCGGCCATCGCCTGCGCCCAAGGCGCGATCCAGGTCCACGGCGGCATCGGCTTCACGTGGGAGCACGACCTGCACATCTACCTGCGCCGCGCCCGCTCCGGCGCCGCCCTCCTCGGCACCCCCTCCCACCACCGCCGCCGCATCGCCGACCTCATGGGCGTCTGACGCCAGCGTCCTGCGAGTACGATTTCGGGCATGGTCCAGCGGCTCGAGAAGGTGCAGATCGAGGGCTACAAATCCATCCGCTCCATGGAGCTGGATCTACGCCCGATCAATGTGCTCGTTAGGCGCCAACGGCGCGGGCAAGAGCAAGATACAGGTTTCCTCCGAATATGAAGGAAAGCTGTGCCTCAAGCCCGACAGCGCGCGCCTGACCGGCAGGTTTCCGCCGAATACGGAGGAAACCTGCAGTGCGGCTGGCCCAAAGGGCACCCACGGTTTGTGGGGAGCCTGAGTTGGTGGACGACGGTCCGAAGAGCGCTCCATCCAAGCGCATCATCGACGCGTGGCCGCAGTACGCGAAGACCACTGACGGCCCTGTCCTCGCCGCACAGATCGGCATCGCTCGCCTGCGTGACCGATGCCCCCATTTCGACGCCTGGGTCAGCCGCCTGGAATCGCTCTGAGCGTCAGGCCACGGAGATATCTCTCAGCGTCTCTGGGGTGCAGGGCGCAGATGAGGGGTATGCACGGGCTCGCTCGGCGCGGCCATCGTGCCCCTCTTCGTTTTGGCCCTGGCCCGAAGGGGTCGGTCCCGAAATGCGCCACCTGATCGGACCACCGAGGAGCACCGCATGAGGACCACCAGACTCATCCGAGGCGCCACGGCGCTCGCGGCGCTGCTGCTCGCCGCGGCCTGCGGGGGCGGTGAGGACGCCGACCAGGCGCCGTCAGAGCCGGCCGGCAGCACCGAGCACGGCGGGGTGGCCGCCACGACTGTGACTGGCACCCTCGAGGCATCCGACCAGGACACCGACGGCTCGATCCCTGACCGTCGCCTCCGCCGAGATCGACGGCGTGCCCGGCTGGATCGTGATCCACTCCGACGTCGAGGGCGCCTCCGGCCCGGTGCTCGGCACCGCGAGGGTGCGGGAGGGGTCCAACAACGACGTCGTGGTCACGCTCGACTGGCCCCTGACCTCCAGCGCCGCGGTATGGCCGATGCTCCATGTGGACGACCACATGCTGGGCGCCTACGAGTTCGGGACGGTCCCGGGCGCGGACGCCCCTGTGACGGCGGGCGGCCAGGTCGTGGCGCGGCGGATCCAGCTGACCCTCGCCCCGTAGCCGCCACCCAACCCAACGAGCGGGGCCAAGCGGCCTACTCCCAGCGGAAGAGGCGGGCGGCGAGCAGGGGGGCGGCCAGGGCCCAGGCGGTCAGGGACGCGAGGTCGGCCCAGGGCACGGCGGTCGCGTGGAGGCCTGCACGGAGCAGGTCGGCGAGGGGAGCGGCGGGCAGCGCGAGCGCGAGGGTCCGCAGCGGGGCCGGCAGCATGCTTAAGGGGAAGATGATGCCGCTGACCAGCAGCATCAGGCCGAACAGCGCGTTGGTGACCGCAAGCGTCGCGATCGCGCGGAGGCTGCCCGCCAGTCCCAGGCCGATGCCGGCGAAGGCCGCGGTGCCGAGCAGCAGCGCGAGCACGGCGAGCCAGCTCCCCCCGAGCTGGGGATCCCAGCCGAGCGCCAGCCCGACAGCGACGACCGTGACGATCTGCAGGGCCTCGGTCGCGAGGATCGCGAGCACCTTCGCGGCGATCAGCTCGCCCCGCCGCAGTGGCGTCGCCCCCAGCCGCTTCAGCACCAGGTAGTAGCGCTCGAACCCGGTCGAGATCCCCAGCGACACCATCGCCGCGCCGACCACGGACAGCGCGAGCACGCCGGGGACCAGGAAGTCCACGCGCGGCTCGCCAGGCGACGGCAGCACGTCGGCCAGCGAGAAGAACAGCAGCAGGGCGACGGGGATGCCCAGCGTGACGAGCAGGTTCTCGCCGTTGCGCAACAGCAGCCGCAGCTCCATCCGGGCCTGGGCCCAGACCCGCCGGATCACGGCGCCACCCCGCAGGCGGCAATGTTCATCCTCGGGAGGCGCCGCAGGCGCCATGGGCTGCTGTGCGGCAACTGAGAGCGTGTTTGAGAATTGCCGTGAGGGGTCGCGCCTCGTCGGGTTCCGCTCGCGAACCCCCCTTTTAGGTCGGAGCATCCCTCCTGGACGAGGCGCCACCCCACTGCCCACTCACCGTCGTGTGTTTTTATGAAGCTGAGCGGTTCAGGCGGCCTTGTATCCGGGGGACTCCCCCGGACCCCCTGGCCGCCTGAACCGCGCTCCGCTGCGCTTCGCCCGCAAGTCAAGGCCGCGCTTTCTCAAACACGTCCTGAGCGGTCACGGGGCGGGCCTGGCGGTCAGGCGGAGGAAGGCGTCCTCGAGGTCGCCGCCGCCGGCGGAGACGCCGGTCAGCGGCAGGCCCTGCTCGGCGAACCACGCCGAGACGCGGGGGATCGCGTCGGGGCCGGCCTCGACGGCGAGCCGGCCAGAGGCCTCGACGATGACCGGGGCGTCGACCGCCAGCGACAGGGCGGCGGGATCGACGGCCGCCGGTGTCGTGACGAGCACCCGGTTGGGGGCTGAGGCGGCCACCAGCGCCGCTGGGCTGTCGAGCGCGAGGAGCCTGCCCTGGTCGATCACGGCGACGCGGTCGGCGAGCCGCTCGGCCTCTTCCATGAAGTGCGTGGTCAGCAGCACGGCCGCGCCCGCGTCGCGCAGGTCGCGGACATGCTCCCAGGTGGCGCGCCGCGCCTGGGGGTCCATCCCGGCGGTGGGCTCGTCCAAGATGACGACCCGCGGGCGCCCCACCAGGGCCAGCGCCAGGTTCAAGCGCTGGCGCTCGCCACCCGACAGCGTCCGGCAGCGGGCGTTGGCCACCTTCTCAAGGCCCACCAGCTCGAGCAGCTCGTCGGTGCGGCGGGGATTCGGGTAGAAGCGTGCGTACAGCGCGAGCATCTCGCGCGGGGTGGCCGCCTGGTACGCGCCGCCCTCCTGCAGCATCACGCCCATCCGGGCGACGACCGCGTCGCGGTCGCGGATCGGATCCAGTCCGAGCACGCGCACCTGGCCGCCGTCGGGGCGCCGGAAGCCCTCGATGCACTCCACGGTCGTGGTCTTTCCTGCCCCGTTGACGCCGAGCAGGGCCAGCACGCAGCCGCGGGGCACGTCGAACGAGACACCGTCGACGACCGCCCGGCCGCCGTAGCGCTTCACGAGGCCGCTGACCTCGATGCCGGGGACAGACGATACTGCTGACGCTCTTACCATCGGCCGCCACGATACGAGGGTTGAGACGGATCTCATGATGGATGCAGTCGTCGTCACCGGCCTGGGCGCGGTGACTCCCTACGGGATCGGCGTGGCAGCGTTCTGGGACGGGCTGCTGGCGGGCCGCGGCACCGCTCGGCGGATCACGCGGTTCGACCCGACCGGCTACCTCACGCAGATCGCCTGTGAGGTCCCGGACTTCGACCCGTACGCGTTCCTGCCGCGCAAGCTGGTCCGTCAGGTCGACCCGTTCGCGCAGTTCGCGTTGATTGCTGCTGAGGAGGCGCTCACGCATGCGGGGCTCCTGGCGCCGGGCGGGAGTGGCAACGGGATGCGCCTCCCCGTGTCGGGCGCCGACCCTGAGCGGATCGGGGCGCTGATCTCGTCGGGGATCGGGGGGATCACGGAGATGACCGATCAGTACGCGCGGCTGCTCGACGGCGGTCCCGACCGAGTGCGGCCCTACCTGTCGATCGCCATGCCGCTGAACATGGCCGGCGGCCAGGTCGCGATCCGCCACGGCCTGCGGGGGCCGTCGTTCTCCGTGGTGTCCGCGTGCGCGTCGGCTGGCGACGGCATCGGCGCGGCCTTGGACCTGATCCGGGCAGGGCGGGCCGATGTGGTGCTCGCGGGCGGCGCGGAGGCGGCCGTCAACCCGCTCACGATGGCCGGGTTCGGGGCGGCCGGGGCGCTGTCCCGGCGAAACGACGAGCCGGAGCGGGCCAGCCGCCCCTTCGACGTGGACCGGGACGGGTTCGTCACCGGTGAGGGCGCCGCCGTGCTCGTCCTGGAGCGAGCGTCCCACGCCGCGGCCCGCGGCGCTGTGGCGCTCGCCGAGCTGGCCGGCTACGGCGTCTCCAACGACGCGCACCACGCCACCCAGCCCTCGCCGGGCGGGGCCGGCGCCGCGCGGGCGCTGCGGCTCGCGCTGCGGGACGCCGGCCGCGCGCCGGAGGACGTGGATCACTGCAACGCCCACGGCACCTCCACACCGCCCAACGACGCCGCCGAGGCTGCGGCGATGCGCGCGGTCTTCGGGGCGCACACGGATCGGATCGCGGTGACGAGCACGAAGTCGGCGGTCGGCCACCTGCTCGGCGCCGCCGGGGCCGTCGAGGCCGTCGCAACCGTCATGGCGCTCGTTGAGGGCGCCGTCCCGCCCAGCCTGAACCTCGACCGCCAGGACCCGGCGTGTGACCTCGACGTGGTGCGCGGCGCGGCGCGCGCGCTCGGCGCGCGGGTGGCGGTGTCCAACTCGTTCGGGTTCGGCGGGCATAACGCGGTGCTTGTGTTCGCCAAGCCGTAAGCTGCGGGCGCCGCCGGCCAACCCCGGGCCGGCGCGGTCGACCAAGGAGTGACGAGTGCGGATCCACCCCTGCCTCGCCGACGTGCTCACCGACGTGTTCGGGATCCCCGAGGAGGACCTGCGGCCCGACGCCGACCTGGAGACCGACCTGCAGCTCGACTCCCTGGCGATCGTCGAGCTGCAGGTCGCCTTGGAGGACACGACGGGCATCCGCATGAGCGTCGGCGACAGCGTCGACCTGCGAACACTCGGTGATCTGGACCTCGCGGTCGCGCGCTCGCTGGAGAAGCGCGAGGAGGCGATCCCGAGGCTGCGGCTGATCGAGGGGGGAGGCGGGCAGTGAGCATCGCGCTCGTCTTTCCCGGCCAGGGCAGCCAGAAGGAGGGCATGGCGCGGGGGTGGGGGGACCACGGCTCGTTCGCCCGCTGGGCTGAAGCCGACGAGCTGCTCGGCTGGAACGTCACCCGGCTCGGGATCCAGGCCGACGCCGATGAGCTGCGCGAGCCGGTCAACTGCCAGGTCGCGCTCTTCGTCCACCACGTGGTCCTGCTGGAGGCGTGGCGCGTCGCCGGCGGCGCGTCGCCGATCGCTGTGGCGGGGCACTCGCTGGGGGAGTACGACGCGCTGGTCGCGGCCGGCGTGCTGACGTTCGCGGACGGGCTGCGGCTCGTCGATGTGCGGGCTCGGCTGACGCGGCAGGCCGCCGACGCGCGGCCGGGCACGATGCTCGCCTGCCTCGGGTTCGACGTCGAGCAGGTGCGGGCTGCCTGCGTCCAGGCCGGCGCCCACCTCGCGAACGACAACGCGACCGGCCAGGTCGTGGCCGCCGGGACCGAGGAGGCGCTCGACCGGTTGCGAGAGCTGCTCGCCCAGGCGCGGGGAAAGATCGTGGGCCTCAAGGTCGGGGCCGCCTACCACAGCCCTCATATGGAGCCCGCGGTGGAGCCGCTGGGGGCCGCGCTCGACCAGGTGGCGTTCGCCGACGCGCAGGTTCCCGTCGTCGCGAACGTGGACGCCCAGCCGCACACCGCGAAGGGGGAGTGGGCGGGGCTGCTCCGGCGGCAGCTCGTCGCGCCGGTCCGCTGGCGCGAGACGATCGGGACGCTCAAGGCGCTCGGGGTCGAAGAGGTCGTGGAGCTGGGCGCCTCGGCGGTGCTCACCGGCCTCGTCAAACGGACCGATCCCACGCTGCGCCGCCGCAACGTGACCACGCCAGAGGACTTGGGATAGGAGCGATCGAATGGGCTGGGCTCTCGTGACAGGCGCGTCCAAGGGGATCGGGGCGGCGACGGCCGTCGCGTTGGCCGAGGGCGGCAGGGACGTCATCGTGCACTACGGCGGCGATCTCGACGGCGCGCGGCAGTGCGCTCAAGCGTGCGCGAAGCACGGCGTCGAGGCGCGCGTCGTCGGCGCCGACCTGCGGCAGGGGATCGAGCCGCTGGTCGCGGCGATCGACGATGCCGGCGGCGTCGAGGTGCTGGTGAACAATGCGGGGGTGGCCGCCGATGGGCTGGCGGTGTCGATGCGCGACGAGGCGTTCGCGCTGACGCTGCAGGTCAACCTGGTCGCGGCGTTCTCGCTGTCCCGCGCCGCGCTGCGGGGAATGCTCCGCCGCCGCGCGGGGCGGATCGTGAACGTCACCAGCGTCGTCGGGCTGCACGGCAACCCCGGCCAGGCGAACTACGCGGCCAGCAAGGCGGGCCTGGTCGGGCTGACGAAGACGCTCGCCCGCGAGGTCGGCAAGCGGGGGATCACCGTGAACGCGGTCGCACCGGGATTCATCGAGACCGCGATGACCTCGGGCCTGGACGCGGCGGACTATCTCGCGCGCGTGCCCGCCGGGCGGCTGGGCACCCCGGATGAGGTCGCCGCGGTGATCGCGTTCCTGTGCTCAGATGCTGCCTCCTATGTCAACGGCGCGGTCGTCCAGGTCGACGGCGGGCTGTACGCCTGAGGCCTTCCCCATGGACCCGCGCCTTCCGACCTCGCCGACGGGAATGCGGCTCACGCATCGCTGGTTTGCCCCCCCCGTGCTGCGCCGGCTGGGTGCTGAGGTCACCGGGCGCGACCACGTGCCTTCCTCGGGTGGGGTGCTGATCGCCGCGAACCACCGCTCGTTCCTGGACCACTACCTGCTGAACGCCGCCTCTCCCCGGGTCCTGTGGTTCTTAGGCAAAGCCGAGCTGGACCGGGGGCTGGCCGGCTGCTTCCACAAACTGATGGGGATGATCCCGGTCGAGCGCGGCACCGCCGACCTGCAGGCGCTCGAGCTGGTGGCCGGCGTGCTGCGCGCCGGGGAGGCGGTCGCCATGTTCCCCGAGGGCACCCGCTCGCCGACCGGTGAGCTGTTCCGGTTCCGCAGCGGCCTCGCCCGGCTCGCCGCCGCCGTGCACGTGCCGGTCGTTCCGGTCGGGCTGGTCGGCACCGCCGAGGTCTGGCCCCGCGGCCAGCGCCCCTCCTGGCGCCGCCCCCGCCCCGGCCTGCTGCAGGTCCACTTCGGCCAGGCCATCCCCCCGCCGGGGCCACTGCCGCGCGACCGCCGCCAGCTGACCGCCTGTGTCTACGAGCAGGTCGCCCAGCTCTGCGGCCAACCCAGAGCCGACGGCTTCGCCCCGGTCTGCAAGCCCTGAACGGCCCTGCTCGACGGGTGTACGGTAGGCGCATGCCGAGGGTCCAGATCTACCTGCCAGAAGAGCTCTACCGAGCCGTCAAGGATCTCGGTCTGCCGATCTCGGAACTCAGCCAAGACGCGGTTCGCCAAGAGCTGCGACGCCGCGAACTCATCGAAGAGGCAAACCGCTATCTCGCCGAACTGGACGAGGAACTCGGCGGTCCACCCACTCCCGAGGAGCTTGCGGCGGCAGACGCCTGGATCGACGCGGCCATGAGTCGCTCGCCCAGCCGGCGTTCGGCATAGGCAATCTCTCGGTGAGCATCGTCCTGGACTCAGGCGGGGTCAGTGCGCTCGCACAACGAGATCGCGTCACACGGGCACGTATCACCCGCCTCGAACAGCGGGGCTCTGGCCGCCGGTTGTTCCCACGGCCGTATTGGTGGAGTCCCTCACCGGTCACGGCGCCAGGCAAATACAGCCGAAGTCGAAGTTGGGGAGAGACGGTCCGCCATGGGCGGACCGTCTCTTACGAATCAGGTAAGTCAGGGGCACATCAGCGGGGAAGGATTACGCCCATCAGGCTCGGCAGTTGACGCCGCCGATGTAGTTAGCGCCGCAGATGTCTTCTGCGGGACCAAGGCGGGTGATACCCGGAGGTACGCATAACACGTAGTCTGGGGCGAAAACCGTGTCCACGTTGATCTCGACATTCACAGGGGGCTCTCCGCTGCAGTGGTTGTATCTCCCATAGTCGATGCATCGGATGCGGTATCTGGCCGCTGCGACCAAACTAGCGAAAATCGAGGCTAAGCTGCGTGTCAGGAGAACTCCTGTCGTATCAAGCCAGCGTCCGAGGCCTCTGTGGCGGGGCAGGCCGGGGTGGTCGGACAGCGGTGAAGCCTCAAACAGGAGTGCTCCTACGGGCATATTCGGCCCGTAGGAGCGCACTCGGCACGTTACTCGTCGTGGGGTGCCGGTGGAGGTGGCGTGTAGGGCATGGGCTTCGGCTTCTCCGTGCCGTAGAAGGCGGGGACGGCATGGATCACGCTGTACGCGAACTTGCGCTGCCAGGCGAGAAGATGGAAGGCGAAGTCGAAGGTCTGGTCGACGATGTCGATCCACGCCTTGGACCATTCCTCCTGGGTCTTCTTGCTCTCGTGCTCGTAGTCGAGTCTCCAGTCCTGGGTCTGCTGGGCAGCCATTTTGGGAGACACCGCCTTTCCTGGTGAGTGATTGTTCAAGCCGTTGCTCACTATATACAGCAGCGGTGGGATGGCAACCCAGAATCTTGAGCGAGGGTCTCAGGCGCGCTATCCGCGGACGTAGGTGCCGGGTGCGGGATCACCGGGCGGATGCGTCGTGCTGCCCATCGACGGTGGGTCGCACAGCTGCCCGCCGTGCTCGGCGATCCAGGCGGCCCAGGTCTCCCACCAGGTCTTGTCGCTCTGGGCGGCCCCGGCCCGCCACTGCTCGGGATCGGGCTCGGTGTCCAGCCCGGTCCAATGCTTGGCCTTGGGGCCGGGCGGATTCACGATGCCGGCGATGTGGCCGGCGTTCGTCAGAACGAACCGGACGGTGCCGCCGAGGAGCCGCATCGACTTGTGCGACCCTTTCCAAGGCGCGATGTGGTCGTTCTCGGCGGCGACGATGAACGTGTCTGCCTCGATGTCCTCCAGGCACAGCCGGTGACCGCAGATCTCCAGCTCGCCGCGCGCCAAATCGTTCTGCACGTAGAAGCGGCGCAGGTAGAAGGAGTGCATCGCGGCCGGCATGCGTGTGCTGTCGCTGTTCCAGGCCAGGATGTCGAATGCCGGTGGGCTCTCGCCTTTCAGCCAGTTCGAGGCGACGTAGTTGAAGATCAGATCATTCGCCCGCAGGATGTCGAACGTCCCAGCCATATCTCTGGCCTCCAGATACCCCCGCCGGCTCATCTTGGCCTCGAGCCGGCGGATGATCTCCGGATCGGTGAAGCAGCCGAGGGGCCCAGGGTCGCTGTAGTCGAGCAGCGTGTTCAGCAGCGTGATCGAGTTCACCGACTCGTCGCCCACCTTCTTGAGGTAGGCGGCGAGGATCGCCGTGAGGGCGCCGCCCAGGCACAGCCCGACGATGTTCACCTTGTCCGAGGAGGTGATCTGCTTCACGACGTCGAGTGCGGCTCGTGGCCCGTGAATGAGGTAATCGTCCATGGTCGTCGCGCTCATCGAGGCGTCGGGGTTGCGGTAGCTGATTGCGAATACCGTGTGGCCGTGCCGGACTGCCCACTCGATGAAACTGCGCCCCGGCGCCAGGTCCATCACGTAGTACTTATTGATCCACGGCGGGCTGCACAGAATCGGGATTGCGTACACCTGCTCGGTCTGCGGCTCGTACTGGATCAGCTCCATCAGATCGTTGCGGAACACGATCCTCCCCGGCGTGGCGGCCAGGTTCTTTCCCAACTCGAACGGTGACGTATCGACCTGGCGTGGACGGCCCTGGTTGTGCGCGAGGTCGTCGAGGAAGTTCCGCATCCCCCGCAGCACACTCAAGCCCCCGGTCTCGAACGCTCTTTTCAGCGCATCGGGGTTCAACGCGAGAACATTCGTCGGCGCGAACGCGTCAGACAGAAAGCCCATGACCAGATCGGCGCGGCCCTTCGCCGCGGGCTCCAGCCCTGAGGCGGCGACAAGGTCGCTGAGCAGCCGCGACAGCGCGAGATGATACTGGCGCAGCGCGAAGAACAGGGCGTTGTCCTCCCACGTGGGATCCTTGAACCGCCGGTCGGCGCCTGTCGGCAGGGGCCCCGCGGCCTTCGCCCCAACAGCCCGCGCCGCAGCCGCGAACAGTGTGCGGGTCACGTCGCTGGCGTACCGAGTGGAAATCCTGACAAGCGCGGCAGGATGACACACCGCGCCAACCATGACCTGCGCAACCGTCTGTCCCCACAGCACCGGGTCCAAGTCGGCGATCAGCCGAGACTCCGGAGCAAGAACCTCAACAGCCCTCTGCCCAGGAACCCCACTCACGAACGAATCCACCCATAGAGAAACGCAGTAGTCAGCGCGCTGTAATAGAAGGGAGCGCGATTGCCAGTGGAGCAGCGCGAGCGCGCGTAATGGAAGGGAGCGCGATTGCCAGTGGAGCAGCGCGAGCGCGCGTGCTGGAAGGGAGCGCGATCGCCAGTGGAGCAGCGCGAGCGCGCGTAATAGGAGGAAGCGCGATCGCTAGTGGAGCAGCGCGAGCGCGCGTAATAGGAGGAAGCGCGATTGCTAGTGGAGCAGCGCGAGCGCGGGTTTGGGCGGCTCGATGC
>JBOGEA010000117.1:0-15203 GCA_050743205.1 Egibacteraceae bacterium
GGGTTTGCGGCCCGGGCGCGGCCCGCATGACGCGTTGGACGCGCTGACGGTCGGGATTCATCGGAAGAAGGTGAACTGGGTGCTCGACGCGGACATCCGCGACTTCTTCACCAGCCTTGATCATTGCTGGCTTGAGAGGTTTCTTGAGCGCCGGATCGCGGACCAACGGGTCCTGCGCCTGGTCGGCAAGTGGCTGAGCGCAGGGTTATCGAGGACGGGGACTGGACGGCCAGTGACCAGGGTGCGCCACAGGGGGCATCGGCCTCGCCGTTGCTTGCCAACGTGAGCCTGCGCTGCGTCTTGGACCTGTGGGCAGCGCGGTGGAGACGCCGCTTTGCGCGTGCCAGACGTGGTCTTCGTGCGGTTCGCGGACGACTTTGTTGCCGGTTTCGAGTACAGGGGCGACGCGCGGCGGTTCCTTGCCGATCTTGGCGAGCGGTTGGCGAAGTTCGGTTTGGATTTGCATCCCGACAAGACGCGCCTGGTCGAGTTTGGGCGGTTCGCCGCCCCTAACCGGGCGGAGCGTGGCGAGGGGAAGCCCGAGACGTTTGACTTCCTCGGCTTCACCCACATTTGTTCCGAAGTCGGAGAGCGGACGTTTCTGGGTCAGGCGCAAGACCATCTCGAAACGGATGCGGGCAAAGCTGGGCGGGATCAAGGTCCTGCTGATGCAACGTCGGCATCTGCCCGTGCCCGAGCAGGGGCGATGGCTGGCAAGCGTGGTCGCAGGCCACCTCGCCTACTACGCCGTGCCCGGTGACACCGACGCCGTGGCGGCGTTCTGCAAACAGGTGACCCGGCACTGGTTCAAGGCGCTGCGGCGTCGCAGCCAGCGCACGCGGGTCAACTGGGCCAGGATGAGCCGCCTCGCGACCCGCTGGATACCACCAGCCCGCGTGAGGCATCCGTTCCCCAGCGTGCGCTTCGACGCCCGCACCCAAGGCAGGAGCCCAGTGCGTTAGCAGCGCACGCTGGGATCTGTGCGGGGGGCCGTCCGCAAGGACGGTCCCTACCGCGATCTTCATATTCAAGTGGGAGGAAACCTGCATCTTTGGCTCGAGCGCCTCGGCTAGCGGGCCCGTGAGATTTTGCAACAGCCTCCTGGCGCTCCATGACGTTCCCCCTGTAGGGCGCTGTCAGAGGGCTGCGCGCGGAGCGTAGGCCAACCCGGTGGTGCAGCCGTGCCGCAGCCGCACCGTACGCCGCGTGATCGGGTCTGGCGCAGGCTCTGCGCTGTAGGTCCCGGTCCGGCGTGATCGCCCCGCCGGACCGGGACGCCATTCGCCTTCGAGGAGGATCACATGGCTGACCCCATCCAAGGTCAACTCCGCCAGGACTGGCGGTCAAGGGCTGCCTGCCAAGACGTCGACCCAGAGCAGTTTTTCCCGATCGGCGCCAGCGTCCGCGCGTTGGAGCAGACCGATGAGGCGAAGCAGGTGTGTGCGGTCTGCCCGGTGCGTGCGCAGTGCTTGGCGTGGGCATTGGCCACCGGCCAGCATGACGGCGTGTGGGGCGGGATGAGCGAGGACGAGCGTCGAGTGATGCGCCGGGCTGTGCAGCGGGCCTGTCGGATGCGTGGCGAGTAGTCTTAGGCGTTCACATGGCCAGCAGACGGGACGGAATGAGTGCCACATGGGAGTAGTCGACCGGTTCGGCCGGGGGCTGCACGATATCCGGGTCTCGGTGACGGACCGGTGCAACTTTCGCTGCACTTACTGCATGCCCCGTGAGGTCTTCGGTCCCGACTTCCAGTTCCTTGAGCGTGGCGAGCTGCTCACGTTCGAGGAGATCGCGAGGATCGTGCAGGTGTTCGCGAGGCTCGGCGTGCGGAAGGTCCGGTTGACAGGCGGGGAGCCGCTCGTGCGGCGTGGGATCGAGCAGCTGGTCGCGATGCTCGGGCAGGTTGAGGGCATCACCGACCTCGCCCTGACGACGAACGGGTCCCTGCTGCGCGCCAAGGCCGGCCGGCTCCGAGAGGCAGGCCTGCACCGCTTGACCGTCAGCCTCGACTCGGTCGACGAGGCGACGTTCCGCGCGATGGCCGACGCGCCCACCTCGTTGGATCGGGTGCTCGACGGCATCGCCGCTGCCGCCGAGGCCGGGTTCGCGCCGATCAAGCTCAACGCGGTGGTGCAGCGAGGCGTGAACGACGACGGCGTCGTCGACCTGGCGGCTTACGCCCGCGAGCATGGCCACATCGCCCGGTACATCGAGTACATGGATGTGGGCACCACGAATGGCTGGAGGCCGGACGACGTCGTCCCGGCCGCTGAGATCGTCCGCCGCATCGACGCGGTGTGGCCGTTGGAGCCTGTGGACCCGAACTATTCAGGTGAGGTCGCGAACCGCTACCGCTACCTCGACGGCGCTGGCGAGATCGGCGTGATCGCCTCGGTCACCCAGGCCTTCTGCCAGACGTGCACGCGGGCCCGGCTCTCCGCCGTCGGCGAGCTTTACACCTGCCTGTTCGCGGCCACGGGCCACGACCTTCGCGGCCTGCTGCGTTCAGGAGCCGATGACGAGGAGTTGCAGTCGGTCGTCGGCGGACTGTGGGGCCGCCGCGCGGACCGGTATTCCGAGCTGCGCTCGGCGGCGACGAGGCAGCTGTCCAAGGTCGAGATGTCCTACATCGGCGGGTAGCGCCACCGCTGAACCCGTCCATGGCTCGTCGGGCTGGGGCGCAGCCTCGTCAGTCGTTGGCGGTCAGATAGCTGCGGTAGACCGCGATCAAGGCCTCTTTCTGCGGACGCGAGAGGCGTGGGTCGGCGCGGATGGCACGCTCGGTGGCCTTCGTCGCCTCGGTCTCGTCGTCTGCGTCCCCGATCTGGTCCTTGATCAGACCAGCCTGGGCCAAGAGGGTCTCTGCTGAGATGTCCAGCGCGTCGGCGATCGACCGCAGCACACGGACCGACGGCTCGTGAAGACCGCGCTCGATCTGGCTGAGATATGGGTTCGACACCTTCGTGACCGCCGCCAACTCGCGCAGTGAGAGGTTGGCGAGCTTGCGCTGGCTGCGGATGAAGGCGCCGAGTGCCTCGAGCTGGGCCCTCCAGACGTCGGCAGATGACATATGGACAGGCTACTCGCGGCGTCGGTGATGCAGACCACTGCCGTTCGCGCAGGACAAGGCCGCCGTCGTGGTCGACGGCCGCAGTGATCGGGGCGCCGGTTCTCGGACAGCTCGGCGACGGCCATGTATGCGCACTGCGGTTCGGCCGGAGGTGACCCGCGGTCGCCGCCCCTCGGTGACGACCACCCCGTGCTTCCGTCTCACGGCGGGTCGCAGGGCCACTGTCGGGCTACCCGCACAGCACATCAACGCCGCCGTCGGGTTGCTCGACAACGGCGTGGCGGTGGCCGAAGCCGCCCGTGCTGGCCAGATTCGGGCTGTCGCAGCGTCAGGCACGCAGACGAGCCGTGGGACGCCCAACCACTGCGGCGACAAGCCGTCTACGCCTGATAGTCGATCGTGCACTATATCGCCTATAATTGTATAAGCCGCCTAATAGTTGTGAAAGGGGCGGCTTGGCCGGTTTCGGTGAACTGGTAAGGTCGTGGGGTATGCGGGTGGTGCTGCAACGTGTGTCCAGGGCCGCGGTTCGGGTGGACGGTGAGGTAGTTGGGGAGATCGGGCTGGGGCTGGTGGCCCTGGTCGGTGTCGGCCACCGCTCCACCGAGCAGGACGCCGTGTGGCTGGCCGCCAAGACCGAGGCGCTGCGGATCTTCGCCGATGAGCAGGGGCGGATGAACCGGTCGGTGGCCGCGGCCGGTGGAGGCGTTCTGGCTATCAGCCAGTTCACCCTGTACGCCGACGCCCGCAGGGGACGGCGCCCGTCGTTCGTCGACGCCGCCCCGCCCGAGCGCGCGGATGCGCTGTACCAGGCGTACTGCAAAGCGCTGACCGTGCCCGTCGCGACCGGCGTGTTCGGGGCGCATATGGACATCGAGCTGGTCGCCGACGGCCCGGTGACGATCCTGTTGACGCGCCAGGTCAGCCCGACCAGGCCTGGGTGATAGGCAGGCGGCGGTCTTTGCCGAAGGCGCGGTCGGTGATCTTCACGCCGGGTGGGGCTTGGCGGCGTTTGTACTCGGCGCGGTCGATCTTGCGGACGATCTCGCGCACGATGTCCTCGTCGAAGCCTGAGGCGACGATCTCGGGGATCGAGCGGTCGTCCTCGACGTAGGCCTGGATGATCGGGTCGAGGATGGCGTAGGGCGGCAGGGAGTCGGTGTCGAGCTGGCCGGGCCGCAGCTCCGCGGACGGGGGCTTGTCGATAATCTCCTGTGGTATGGCCTCACCGGTGGTGTTGCGGTGCCGGCATAGCTGGTAGACCAGCGTTTTCGGCACGTCCTTGAGGACCGCGAAGCCGCCGGCCATGTCGCCGTACAGGGTGGCGTAGCCGACCGCGAACTCGCTCTTGTTGCCCGTGGTCAGCACGATGTCGCCGAACTTGTTCGACAGCGCCATCAGGAGCATGCCGCGGGCGCGGGACTGGATGTTCTCCTCGGCGACCCCAGGCTGGGTGCCGGCGAACGGACTCGCGAGCGTCATGTCGAACGCGCGCATGATCTCCTCGATCGGCAGCGTCAGTGCGCGGATCCCCAGGTTCGCGACGAGCTTGCGCGCATCCGTCACCGACCCCTCGGACGAGTGCGGCGACGGCATGAGCACGCCGGTGACCGCGTCCGCACCCAGCGCGTCGGCGGCCACCGCGGCCACCAGGCCTGAGTCGACGCCGCCGGACAGCCCGATCAGCGCTCCCCTGAAGCCGTTCTTGCGCACGTAGTCGCGCGTTCCGAGCACCAGGGCGGCGTAGACCTCGGCGACAGGGTCCAGCCGCTCCTCGATCGGCGGCGCGACCGCCTCGCGCCGCGCGTCCCGGCCCAGCGGCAGGTCCACGACCAGCAGGTCGGGGGCGAACTGCGCGGCTCGCGCGACCACGACGCCGTTTGGGGCCATGACGAACGAGTCGCCGTCGAACACGACCTCGTCTTGGCCGCCGACGAGGTGGGCGTAGACGATCCACGCGCCTGCGGTGCGGGCGTGCGTGGCCGCCCACCGCTCGCGCTGGGCCCGCTTGCCACGGCTGTAGGGGCTGGCGTTGAGGTTGAGGACGACCTGGGCGCCGGCCTCCGCCGCGTCGTCGACCGGGCCGCCGTGGCCCCACAGGTCCTCGCACACCGTGACGCCGACCGGGACTCCCGCGACACGCACGACGACCGGGGGGCCTGTCCCGGCCATGAAATAGCGGGCCTCGTCGAACACGCCGTAGTTCGGCAGCCGCTGCTTGCGGTGGACCGCCTCGACCCGCCCGTTGCGCAGCACCGCCGCCGCGTCGGCGAGCGGCGGGTAGCGGCGGGCCTCACTCGTCACCGGACGCCACGATTCCGCCGGCGCGTCCGCGAGATCCTCGACGAACCCGGTCACGAGCGCCGCCGGCCCGGTCCCCTCCGCGAGCGACCGCAGCGCCTGTGCCGTCGCGCGCACGAATGCCGGCTTCAGCACGAGGTCCTCCGGCGGGTAGCCGGTCAGCGCCAGCTCGCCGGCGCACACCAGGTGCGCGCCGGCCGTGACGGCCCGCTCGTAGGCCCCAAAAAGCTTCACACGGTTGCCGTCGAGGTCCCCGACCGTAGGGTTCAGCTGAGCGATCACGAGCCGCATGCCTCTCACCTTAGGCGCCGTTTATCCAGGTGGCAGCCGCGCTCACGGTCTGCTACCGCGGCGTTGGGGGAGGGCCGACGACCTCCACGCCGTAGCCGGCCAGCGCGGCGACGAGCGCGTCGAGGTCGGGCGGGGAGGACGGCGGTGGGGGTGTGGTGAGCGCGGTGGCGGGTTCGCCCGTGGCGAAGAAGAAGTGCTCGAATCCGGCCGGGGTGGCGAAGGCCAGGAACCTCGCCTGCGCAGACTCGACGCAGAAGGCGTGCGGCACGTGGCGGGGCGCCCACAGGAAGCTGCCGGCCGAGGCGGGCACGGTGTCCTCGCCGACGTAGAAGGTCAGCTCGCCCTCCAGGACGTAGAACGCCTCGTCCTCACGGGAGTGGACGTGTCGTGGCGGTGCCATGCCGCGCGGGCCGAGCTGCTCGTTGGCCCAGCACCGCCCACCGGTGTCCTCGCCGCTCGCATTGAACGACAGCAGTGCGCCGAGGTGCCACACGGCGCGGCCTTCCCCTGCCCGCAGGTGATAGGGGCGAGTGGTGTCAACGTCCATCGCGGTGCGCTCCTCTCAAGTCCCGTTACACAGGTTTTACAGTCCGGGGTTGCGCCCAGCCGTTACATGCAATGAAATGGGCCGAGGTTCACGACACGTAGCATGGCTCTGTTGGGGCATGCTGGTGCCGTGAAGCCACGCAAGATCCGCGCGCGCCTGCGGTAGTCACAAGAAACAGCACACGGGCGAGGCCGCCCCAAGGCCCGGCTGAAGCGCCGGGGCCGCGTATCCTTTGTGCGGACTGATGCCCCAGGCGCGAGCCTCTACCTCGCGAGAATAGGCCCATGGACAGGCAGCAGGAGTACGTGCTCCGGACAGTCGAGGAGCGGGAGATCAGGTTCGTGCGGCTGTGGTTCACCGACGTGCTCGGGATGCTGAAGTCGGTGGCGATCACGTCCTCTGAGCTGGAGGGCGCGTTCACCGAGGGCATCGGCTTCGACGGGTCCGCGGTCGACGGGTTCGCGCGGATCCAAGAGGCGGACATGCTGGCCGTCCCTGACGCCTCGACGTTCCAGGTGCTGCCGTGGAATGCCGAGAAAGTCGGCGTGGCGCGGATGTTCTGCGACATCCGCACGCCCGAGGGGGAGCCGTTCGCCGCTGACCCGCGCCAGGTGCTGCGCCGCAACCTCGCGAAGGCGGTGGACATGGGCTACAGCTACTACGTCCACCCCGAGATGGAGTTCTTCCTGTTCAAAGGGCCCAACGATCCGACGCCTCTGGACCATGGCGGCTACTTCGACCTCACCCCGCTGGACATCCAGTCCGACTTCCGGCGTCACGCCATCGAGCTGCTCGAGGAGATGGGCATCTCCGTCGAGTACTCCCATCACGAGGTCGCGCCCAGCCAGCACGAGATCGACCTGCGCTACGCCGACGCGCTGACGATGGCCGACAACGTGATGACGTACCGCCTGGTCGTCAAAGAGGTCGCGCTGGCGCGGGGGATCCATGCGACATTCATGCCCAAACCGCTCGTGCAGCACTGGGGCAGCGCGATGCATACGCATGTGTCGCTGTTCGACGGTGACACCAACGCCTTCTACGACGCCAATCACCCGTACCACCTCTCTGAAACCGCGAAGCAGTTCATCGCCGGCCTGCTGATCCACGCCCGGGAGATCTGCGCGATCTGCTGCCAATGGGTGAACTCGTACAAGCGGCTGATCCCCGGATTCGAAGCCCCGGTCTTCGTCTCATGGGGTCGCAACAACCGCTCCTCGCTGATCCGTGTGCCGATGTACAAGCCGCGCAAGCCCTCCGCGGCCCGCATCGAGTTCCGCGTTCCGGACCCCGCCTGCAACCCGTACCTCGCCTTCGCGGTCATCCTCGCGGCGGGCCTGAGGGGCATCGAGAAGGGCTACGAGCTGCCGCCGGAGACGTCGGACAACATCTACGAGATGACCGAGGCCGAGCGTCGCGCCGCCGGCATCGGCAACCTGCCCCGCAACCTGGACGAGGCGCTGCGTGAGATGGAGGACTCCGAGCTGGTCGCTGAGGCGCTCGGGGAGCATGTGTTCGAGTTCTTCCTTCGCAACAAGCGGGTCGAGTTCGAGGAGTACCGCCTGCAGGTCACTCCCTACGAGCTCACGAAGTACCTGCCGATGCTGTAGGCCGTGGTCGACGGGAGCACCCGGACGGCCGAGGCGGTGCTGGCCAGGCTCGGCCTCGGGACGAGTCGAGGCGTCCAACCGCTTCGCGTTCTCGGAATCTGGGACGACGCTGGTCCGACCGAGGACTGCTGGCCGATCGTCGAGGCCATCGCCGCTGCGGCCAATCCTGACACCGCGCTTCATGCGCTGACGCGGCTCGCCGAGCGGCGGCCCAGCGATTGGGCTCGCCTTGAGGCCGATCACGACCTGCTGCGTACGGTGGCGATCGTCGCCGGGGTCAGCGAGGCGCTGGGCGACCTGCTCGGTGTGGACGCACATGCCCTTGCGGTGCTCGACGGTGATCTGGGGCCGTGGGACGCCGGGGCGATCCGCGAGCGGGGGGTGGCCGCCACGCGTGAGAGTCCTGACGAGGCCGCCCGTGCGCTGGCTGGTGTCCAGCGCCGTGGCCTCCTGCGGATCGCGGCGCGTGACCTCCTCGGCATGATCGACACGCCGGCCGCCTCGCGTGAGCTGGCCGCGCTGGCCGCCGGGATCCTGGCCGCCGCGCTCGACCAGGTCGGCGAGGGCGCTCGCATGGCGGTGATCGGGATGGGCAAGCTCGGCGGGAGTGAGCTGAACTACGTGTCGGACGTCGATGTGCTGTTCGTGCACGATGGCCACCTGCAGCCGGCTGTGGCGGCGGCGCGGAGGCTCCTCGGCGTGCTCGGCGAGGCGACCCCCCACGGCCGGGTCTACGAGATCGACGCCAACCTGCGGCCTGAAGGCCGGGACGGGCCGCTGTCCCGGACGTTGGACGCCTACGCGGCCTATTACGAGCGTTGGGCGAAGACCTGGGAGTTCCAGGCACTGCTCAAAGCGCGCCCGGTCGCGGGCGATCCTGAGTTGGGCGAGGCGTTCATGCGCTTGGTCGAGCCGTACGTCTGGCCAGACCGCCTGGACGTCGAGGCGGTGGCCGAGATCCAGCGGATGAAAGGCGTCGTCGAAAGCTCCCAGCAGGTCCGCCGTGACGGGCCGCGCCAGCTCAAGCTGGCGCCGGGGGGCTTGCGGGACATCGAGTTCGCGGTCCAGCTGCTGCAGCTGGTCCACGGCCGGCACGACCGCGATCTGCGGAGCCCGAACACGCTTCAGGCCTTGGACGCGCTTGCCCGCGGCGGCTACGTGGACGAGGGCGACGCCGCCCTGTTCGGTGACGCCTACCAGTTCCTGCGCACCGTCGAGCATCGCCTGCAGCTGTGGGGGCTGCGCCGGACGCACACGATCCCGCGCCGGGATACGGCACGGTACCGGCTCGCGCGCGCGACCGGCTTCCGTGACATCACCGCGGCCAGCGCGTTGGCGCAGTTCGATCGCGAGTACGCGCGGATGCAGAGCGCCGTGCGCCGTCTTCATGACCAGCTGTTCTACCGACCGCTGCTGTCGCGATTCGCCCAGTTGGGGGCCGATCAGCTCGTCCTGGCCGGGGAGCCCGCCAGGGAGCGGCTGGCCGCTCTGGGGTTCTCCAACGCCGCCGGTGCCCTGGCGCACATCGAGGCGCTGGCCGGGGGCGTGGGCCGGTCGGCGCAGCTGTTCCGGACGATGCTGCCCGCCATCCTGCCCGTGCTGGCCGAGCAGCCTGACCCCGACGGGGGGCTGGCGGGGCTGCTGTCGCTCGCCGAGCGGCTGGGCGACTCCCCGTTCCTGCTGCGGACGCTGCGGGACAGCCCGCCGGTCGGGGAGCTGCTCGCGCGGGCGCTCGGCCGCAGCCGGCGGGTGGGGGAGTGGTTGGAGCGCCAGCCGGAGGTCATCGGCGCGATGGCTGACCTGCCTGGGCTGGACCGCACGTTGGAACTTGACCACTATCGCCGCCTGGCGGACGGGGTTGTGCGGCGGAGATCCTCTGCCGGGCTCGCCGCGGACGCTCTGCGCCGCCTGCGCCGGCGCGAGGTCGCGCGCACGGCGGTGCGGGACCTCGGGGGACGCGCGGAGATCACCGACGTGATGGAGGAGTTGACCGGCATCGCGCAGGCATGTCTGGAGGCGGGCATCGCGCTGGTCGCGCCGCAGGGGATGCGGATGGCCGTGATCGGGATGGGCAAGCTGGGCGAGGGTGAGCTGGGCTACGCCAGCGACCTGGACGTGCTCATGGTCTTCGAGCCGGCCGCGGCTCGCGACGACGCGCTGCTGGTCACCGAGCGGCTGCTGCGCCTGCTGTCCGACGTCACACCCGAGGGGCAGGCGTTCCATGTCGACCTGAACCTGCGGCCGGAGGGACGCGACGGCCCCCTGGCCCGCACGCTGGACTCTTACCGCGCCTATTACGAGCGGTGGGCGGAGCATTGGGAGGTCCAGGCGCTGACCCAGGCTCGTCCGGTCGCGGGAGACCGAGCGCTGGGGGAGGCGTTCGTCGAGGCCATAGCGCCGCTGGTGTATCCGTCAGTCGTACCCGCCGGGCGCCTGCAGGCCGTGCGGATGATGAAGGCCAGGGTCGAGCGCGAGCGGGCCGGGCGCCCAGCCGAGCTCTTGCGCCTGCCCGCGTCCCGCGTGCCGAGCAGGCAGGCGGCGGGCCCGGCGCGCCGCGGCGCCGCCCGTGTGGACCTGAAGCTGGGCCCTGGCGGGTTGAGCGACGTGGAGTGGACCGTCCAGCTGCTCCAGCTCGCCCACGGCGGCCGTGTGCCGGCGCTGCGCCGGCCGGGCACGCTGGCCGGCCTGACGGCCTGTGAGGAGGCCGGTCTGCTGCCCGCCGACGACGCGCGTTGGCTGCGCGACGGCTGGCTGCTGCTCAGCCGCGCCCGCAACGCCCTGTACCTGGCCGGTGTCCACGACAGCGACCGCCTCCCGTCCGGCCGCTCCGACCGCGAGCGCCTGGCCCGCATGCTCGACTACCCCGGCGTCCAAGCCTTCACCGAGGATCTCGACCGCGCCATGCGCCGCATCCGCAAAGCCCACAAACGCGCCTTCTACCCCTGACTCTGTGCTGGGTCCGCGCAGTATCCCGCGCGGATCCAGCACCTACGAGGCCCGGTCGTGGGCGAGCTGGTCAGCGGAGCCGTTGGCGACGGTTGCGGCGCAGGACGCGCCGCTCGTCTTCGGTCTGACCGCCCCACACGCCGGCCTCCTGGCGCGTGTCCATGGCCCACCTAAGGCAAGGGGCGATGACCGGGCAGCGTCGGCACACGGCTTTGGCCTGCTCGGCCTGTTCGATGGCGGGGCCGGTGGTGCCTACGGGGAAGAACAATTTGTGGGTCTTCATCGGTGCAGATGGCCCTGAGACGCCATTCTGTGTCCACGGTCGTCATCGTCGCTCCTCTGATCCGCTGTGACGTGATGGTGCAACAAAGAGCAGAGTGCGCGGCACGAGCTCAGTCACCCGATGCGATGGCATAGTTTCAAAACTTGCGCCGTGTGACGCATTGGTGAATGCTGACCGCTCCACACGCGAGGGGGAGGTCGCGCGGCAGATGGGCAGATGGACGAAGGCGGAGGTGGACCGGCTGCGTGATGGGATGGCCGCGCAGGGCTTCAGCACCGACGAGGTTGCCGGGGAGATCCGTTACCGGTGTGGCTGCTCGAAGCTGGCCGCCTACCGGTTGGCGCACGGTTTGAGCCAGCCGCAGGTCGTCGCCCGGTATGAGCAGGTGACGGGGAGGCCGATGAGCCAGCCGCTGCTGTCCAAGCTTGAGCAGTTCCCTGACAGTGACCGCGCGCCGCAGGCCGGTCAGCTGATCGGGCTGGCCATGGTGTACGCCACGACGCCGCTGCGGCTGCTCGCCACCGACGTGCTGGACCAGCTCGATCCTCACGAGCGGAGTGTGCTGATCCGCTGCAACGTCGCCTTCGTCCCGCCGCAACCGCCCTGCGAGGGGGCTATGACAGGACGCCCGGATACCCTGGAGCGCGGCGAGGCATCCCGCGTGTTGGGCGCTGGCCGGGTGCGCCTCGCCGACGGGAAGCTTGAGTTGGAAAGGCAGGTGATGACGGCAGCTCGCAAGGCGTTGCGGTTCTCCGCGACGGTGGAGGGCAGCAACGTCGGTCCGGAGACGTTGGAGCAGCTTCACGACGAGGTCGCCAGGCTTGCCAGGGCCTATCTGGTCCAGCCGATCCCGACTTTGGTCGGCGACTTGGCCGAGGTGCAGGACGTGGCGTTCCGGCTGTTGGAGGGCCGTCAGCGTCCCGCCGACACGCGCGAGCTGTACCTGCTGGCCGGGGTCATGTGCAGTCTGCTGGCGGAAGCGAGCCTCGGGCTTGGTGATCCGCATACGGCGATGACGCAGGCGCGCACGGGCTACATCTGCGCCGACAACGCCGGCCACGACGGGCTGCGCGCCTGGATACGCGGATTTCAATCGATGACCGCGTACTGGGCGGGCTGGCCACACGAGGCGTTACGCTATGCCCAGTTGGGCGCAGACGCTGCGGCAAGAGCCAGCGGCACAGCGGCGGTGTACCTGCCGGCGTTGGAGGCTCGGGCGTACGCGGTCCTCGGTGAGGCCGTCGAGTCGCGGGAAGCGGTCGAGCGCGCGCGCATCGCCAGGGAGCGGGTCGTCCCCGACGAGCTCGACGAGTTCGGCGGGCAGCTGACGTTCACGCGGCCCCGTCAGCTGTACTACGCGGCTGACGCGACGGTGTGGCTGCCGGGTGAGGAGGAGCGCGCTGAGCGTGAGGCGGCGGAGGCCGTGGACGCCTACGAGCACGCCGAACAGGCTGAGCGGTCGTACGTCAATGAGGCCCTCGCCCGCGCCGATCTCGCGCTCGCGCGCGGGGGCCGCGGTGAGCTGGACGGCGCACGCGCGGCGCTGCTGCCGGTGCTGGACTTGGCGCCACAGCAGCGAGTCAGCCCGATCATCACCAGCACCATGCGGGTGTACGCGGTGCTGCATGATCCGCGTTACCGGGGGTCGTCGGCGGCGCGGGGGATGCAAGAGGAGATTGAGGGCTTCTGCCAGGTCACGGCGGCTGCCCTGCCCCACTGACTTCAGCGTCAGTGCTAGCCGCCCGAGGCCGAAAGGGCTGGTTGTGCAGGTAATGGGCGATGCCGGCGGCGGTGTAGGGGACGGTGTTTGCAGGCAGCATGTCGAGGGGGTGCCAAGCCAGCTTCGCGCACTTGTGCGGCTCGGCGTTTGCTGGCTCGCCGCACCAGCGGGCGACCTCGAAGAAGAACCCGACCCGGGCCTGCCCCTCCGGATTGCGGTTGTGCAGCGCGACGACCATGCGGGCTTGGCCCGGGTCGATGTCGAGGGCGATCTCCTCGCGTGTCTCGCGCACGAGGGCGTCGAGGATGTGCTCGCTGTCCTCGAGTTTGCCGCTGGGCAGGTTCCACTGCCCGTCGGCGTAGCCGGTGTTCTCACGCAGCGCGAGCAGGACGTGATGTTCGCGCACGAGCAGGAGCAGGACGTCGATGACGCTGGTGTAGGACATGACCGCTGCTGCCTCCGGCTCGCGGGTGGCTACGAAGCGGTCACGCTACCGGATCGACGATGCCGAGATCGCCGAGTCGTCCGGTGATCCAATGGACGCGCCCGGCGACGGTGAGGCCAGCGCGTCTGGGGATGCTCAACCGTGATCTACAGGATTCCTTCGGATGCGGAGGAAACTGTAGGTCACCGGATGGGTGAGGCTCGCAGAGGTGCAGGTTTCCTCCGGATGCGGAGGAAAGCTGCGTGTGTGACCGGTGACGGCGGTGGATCCGGGCTACGAGGCCTGGCCGTGGGTGAGGTGGTCGCGGAGTTGGGTTTTGGGGATTTTGCCGGTTCTGTTGCGGGGGATGTGGTCGGTGATCACGACGCGGCGGGGGACGGCGTAGTCGGCCATGTGGTCGCCGACCCAGCGCTGGACGTCGCGGACGGTCAGGGTGTGGCCGTCGGCGGGGACGACGAAGCAGGCGACGGCCTCGAACGCGATCGGGTCGGGGACGCCGACCACCGCGGCGTCGATGATCGCGGGATGGGCCAGCAGCAGCTGCTCGACCTCGACGGAGTAGATCTTGTGCCCGCCGCGGGTGATCATGTCCTTCTTGCGGTCCAGGATCCACACATAGCCGTCGGCGTCGATCCGTGCGATGTCGCCGGTGTGCAGCCAGCCGTCGACGATCGCCTCGCCGGTGGCGGCCGGGTCGTCGAGGTAGCCGGGCGTGACCAGGGAGCCGCGCAGCAGCAGCTCGCCGGGCTGGCCGGCCGGCAGCTCGTGGCCGTCGTCGTCAACGACTCGCGCCTCCATGCACGGCAGCGGGCGGCCGACCGAGCCGGGCTTGGCGTCCATCTCCTCATGGAGCAGGATCGTGGCGGGCGAATGCGTCTCGGACAGCCCGTACACGTCGTGGAGCCGCGTCTTGGGCAGCCGCTCGCGCAGGGCGGGCAGCGCCGACCGCGGGAACGGCGAGCCGCCGAACGCGAGCAGCCGCAGGTGATCCAGGTCGGGTGAGCAGAACGTCGGCTCGCGCAGCGCCATGATCCACATGCTGGGCACGGCATAGGCCCAGGTGACCCGCTGCTCGCGCAGGATCCGCACGAAGCGGCTGGCGGACGCCTCGGGGATCAGGACGCATGCGCCGCCGACGAGCATCATCGGCAGCACGTGGGCGTGGAGCGCGCTGACGTAGGACAGTTGGAACAGCACCGCGGTGCGGTCGTCGGGTGTCAGGCCCAGCACGTGCGCATAGCTCGTGGCGCTGTGGATGGACGCGCGGTGGACGATCTGGCTGCCTTTGGGCCGCCCCGTCGTGCCCGACGTGTAGACGATCTGGAAAGTCGAGGATTCGTCCGGAGCATTTCGGATGCCGCGCCACGGGCGGCGCCGCCCGGTCAACACGTCGCTGACTGGGCGTATGCGGCTGGGGTCCATCCCCGCGTCCGCGCCGGCTTTCGCCAGCCCCTCCAGGTACTCGGGCTGGGCGAGGGCGAGCGCGGCTTTGGAGTGGCTGAGCATGTACGCCCACTGGGTCGGGCGCAGCCGCACGTTGAGGCCCGCGAGCACGAACCCGCCGCGCGCGCACGCGAACAGCGCGACCGCCAGGTCCAGGCTGTTGTGCATCGCCACGGCGATGCGGTCGCCTGGGTGGACGCCGTCGGCTTCCAGCCGCTCGACCGCGCCCTCGACCAGCTCGGCGAACCCGGCGTAGGTGACGCTGGCGCCCCCGTCGACGAACGCCTCGCGCTCCCCGAACCGCCGCGCCGCCTGGTCCAGCACATGCACCACGGTCGGCAGCCGCTCCGGGTAACTCAAGCTCTGCGCGCCCAGCCACGGCTGCCGCTCAACGGCCAACCCGTCCGGCGCGACATACGACCGCCTCATCGCTCCTCCTGACCCCGATGGCATCATCGGGCGCATGCTAGGGGACTTCGGGTCCGCGAATCCGTTGCGCGCGAGTCACGTCTGGCGGGTTGTGTGCTGGATCGCGGCGGTATACCGC